>JAOTYY010000013.1 GCA_029861595.1 Gammaproteobacteria bacterium | reverse complement strand
GCCCATTGCCGTACAGTTGCATAAAGTAATGATCGACGCGGCACAACAATCGTCATTGGATACCGCGCTCAATTTCGAGATCGAGTCCGTGGTTCAGGCACACATGACACGTGATAATCAGGAAGGCGCAGCGGCTTTTTTCGAAAAGCGCGAGCCGCAGTTCAAGGGTGAATGAGCGTTCCTCCGCCCTCACCCCCAACCCCGAGAGGGGAGACAATGGCAGGCGGTGAAGGCTATTGCTGCAACTCTGCTTGGGGATAAGGGTGAGGGGTTACTTGGTTCCGTAAATCCGATCACCCGCATCGCCTAATCCCGGCACGATATAGCCGTGCTCATCGAGTCGTTCGTCCACTGCCGCAGTGTAGAGTTCCACGTCCGGGTGAGCCCCGTTGAATGCGCGCACACCTTCCGGGGCCGCCAGCAGGCACACGAACTTGAGGCGCTTCGCGCCACTCTGCTTGAGACGCTGCACTGCGGCGATCGCCGAATTAGCGGTGGCCAGCATCGGGTCGACGACGATCACCAGACGGTCGCCGATGTCCTGCGGAACTTTGTAGTAGTACTCGACCGCAACCAGCGTTTCCGGATCGCGGTACAGGCCGACATGGCCGACCCGCGCCGAGGGCAATAGATCGAGCATGCCGTCGAGCAAACCATTGCCGGCGCGCAGCACCGACACGAAGCATAATTTCTTGCCCGCCAGAACCGGCGCTTCCATGGCCGCGAGCGGTGTATCTATCTCGTGGGTGCTGAGCGGAAGATCGCGGGTGACTTCGTAAGCCAGCAGCAACGAAATCTCGCGCATCAGTTGCCGGAATTTGGAGGTCGATTCTTCCCTGCGACGCATCAACGTGAGCTTGTGCTGCACGAGTGGGTGATCGACGATTTTTACTTTCAGTTCTTTTCTATGCGGCATGTGGGCTCCTGCAATGCGCAAGTGGAAATCAGAATACCGTGCCGTCGCTGACAAGTCGAACCGGCGGCGCACCGTCTTTACGCCGTTCGCTGGCGATGCGCCGGCCTGCGGCCCAGGTACCGCCCTGGAGCACTTTCGCGAGGGGCAGACGTTGCGCGGTCAACTGCAGGCGTTCGCGCATTCGCAGGGAGATTTCATCGAGCACCGCCACGGTAAGCGCACGCCACTCGACTACCGGCTCGGAGTATACCGCCAGCGCGCTAGCCAGAAGTTTTGGATCGCGCGCGGTCAACACGCCGGTGTCGATGAGTAAACCGCCATTGCGGTATTCAGCGAGTCCGGTGAGTGAATCGAGTTCGCAAACCTCGATGCCGGCCCACTCCAGCGGCTCCACGAGCGAATAGGTCAACCACTGGGAAAGTTTGTGAAACGGTACGAGCCCACGCGTGACAGTGCCGTCGTGAAGGCTCGAATGTGTACCTACATCGCCGACCGGGATGCCACCGCAATGTTGTGCGCTCGGCCAGATCGACACGAAGCGTTGCAACACTTCGTGCAGGACTGCACTCGCCGTGAGTCGTGCGCCGTCGCTTTGCGCCTGTAGTACATCGAACAGATGACCGATCCTTGGATTTGCGCTCGGCACTTCCGGAAAAGCATTCTGCAGTGTCTCGCCTAGTCGCCGCAGAATTTCGCAGCGGCCTGCTGCACCCAGCAACCGATTTTCCGGTGTCGATTGAAATCCGTGCTCCAGCACTTGCTCGCTGAGGTTGCGCAGTGCCTGTGCGTCAGCTTGCAGCGGCGCCTGAGGCTGCGACGAGAAGACGCCGTTTTCGAACATGTCGAAACTGGCCAGTGCCAGGCCTTCGGACCGTGACACCGTAGTCGCCGTTCTTGCACTGTGGTAACGCCAGTCGTTGCCGGCACCGGCATCCAGCAATACGCTGACGAAAACGAGATCGATTGCAACCCGCGCCAGTTCTGCTCCCGCCAGTCCCGGATTCGCTTGCCGCAACAGTACCCAGTGATCGACACCGGCGACAGTGAAGTGGCGCCAGCGGCTGTGATAGGGGACCTTCAGATCGGGGTAGTTTTCCAGCGTGATCCCGATGACCAGATCAACGCAGGCGTCGATGCGCTTCAGGTCTACGCTGAAGTGCGGAGTGTCATTCGCCAATGCCGCGGCGTACAGTTGTGCGCAGCGCTCGCGCACCGCGTCGGCCGAGCACAGCCAGGCTACCGAATCGGGCACTAGTAATCGTGCAGATTGCGTCCGCGGGTATCCGTCAAGTCCTCCGCGGCGGGCGCCGGCTCTCCGCTGAAATAGCCGGCGGCCTTTTTCGCCTGCATTTCGACTTGCGCGTCTTCCGGAATCATCTCGTCGGGAATCGCGATGCGTTCGCCAATCTCGATGCCCTGCTCCACCATCGCATCGTATTTCATGTTACTCATGGAGATGAACCGGTCGATGCGGGTAACTCCCAGCCAGTGCAGGGGATCCGGCATTAATTCCTGGAAGCGCACGTCCTGCACACCCGCCACGCATTCGGTGCGTTCGAAATAGGCGTCCGCACGATCACCGCCCGCCTGCCGTTTGCGCGCGTTGTAAACCAGAAATTTGGTGACTTCGCCTAGTGCGCGGCCCTCCTTGCGGTTGTAAACGATGATGCCGACGCCGTTTCCCTGCGCCGTCTTGATGCAGCCGTCGATGCCGTGAATCAGGTACGGCCGGCAGGTGCAGATATCCGATCCGAAAACGTCCGAGCCGTTGCACTCGTCGTGTACCCGGCATGCGACTTTACGAGCCGGGTCGGCGATCGCCGCCAGCGCACCGAAAATGTACATCGTGATGCCGCCGATTGGCGGCAGAAAAACTTTCAGATCCGGGCGCGTCACCAGTTCCGAAAACATGCCGCCGGTCTGCTCGAACAGCGTGCGGCGCAAATCCGCCTCCGCCGTGCCGAAGCGCTTCGCCACACCTGGCAGATACCACACCGGTTCGATCGCGACCTTGGTCACATTGGCCTCGCCGGTTTCCAGCAGAATGCCGCCGTCCGGTTGCAAACGCCCGCTGTCAATTTCACCGAGCAGTTCCGGCACCGTCAGCCTTGCTTTGGTAACCGCAATCGTCGGTCGTATGTCCAGCCCTTGTTCGGCATGCTCGGCGAAACTGTCGGTGACGGTGTGACCGAACGGGTCCAGGGAAACAATTTTTTCCGCGTCGTACCACTGCCGGTTAGGACCGATGCGAGTCGCCGGTGTCGTGTCAGTCAAATCGGGAATGTGTTCCGGGCTGAGCGAGCCCGATGCCACGGCCAGGGCGCGATACAACGCGTAGGATCCGGAGTGGGCGCCGATCGCGTTGCGCTGTGCCCCTGCGCCCAGCGTGCCAACCACCGGTCCACGCTCGCGCGCTGACGACGCCCCCCACTTCAGTGGGACCGGTTTCTGATCGCCGGTCGGGTGTGAAGTCAGGATGATATGCCGGCTTTTCCCGCCGTTATCGATTGACGTCTCGTCTTTCATGTTGGTTTTGCCCTGCTATGCGGCCAGCTGATTCGCGCAGCCGCGCAGCCAAAAGCGGCGAGGTTGCCTATCCAGCGTGCGGTAATCAAGGATTTTTCACTCTGACAACATGCACTTAGCGGCCAATGCAGGACAAAACTGAGAGGACGGCAGTATGCCAGACGGTGTATGCGAAGCTGGGTATTCGAGGTGTGCCGCCGGGTCGGTGAGAAGGTGTTCGTCCCTGAACGGCACTGCAAGTGTGGTCCGTGAACAGCAAGACTAAGCGGACCCGACGGCCAATTCAGTGACATTAGTAGGCGAAATTCGGTGATATTTTCACCTTTTGCACGCTGCCCGCCGCGGCACCGGATCTTGCCGGTTTACCCCGGGGCCTCGCTGTGCAATCGTAACTCTGTGATCCAGCTGTTGACAAAATATCCCGAGCTTCCCGTGCATGCTTGACCTGCTGGTCACCAACGCGAATTTGACCGATGGAAAGGCCGTCGACATTGCGGTGGCCGATGGGCGCATCAGCGAGGTTGCGCCTGGTATCAAAGGGCCTGCGCACGAGGTCATCGACGCTGCCGGGCAACTGGTTACCGCGCCGTTTGTCGACAGTCATTTTCATATGGACTCGACGCTCACTTGCGGTCTGCCCCGCCACAACGAGTCCGGGACCCTGCTCGAGGGTATTATGCTGTGGGACGAACTGAAGCCTTCGCTTACGGCCGAAGCGGTGAAAGAACGCGCACTGGAGCTGTGCCGCTGGTCGATCGCGCGAGGCACCCTGGCGATTCGCAGCCACGTGGACGTCAGCGATCCGAGTCTGCTGGCAGTCGAGGTGCTGCTCGAAGTACGCGAGGAGCTGCGCCCGTGGCTGGACCTGCAGCTGGTCGCATTTCCGCAAAACGGTTACCTGCGCCAGCCGGGCGCAGTGCATAATCTCGCGCGCGCCCTGGACCTGGGTGTGGAGGTGGTCGGCGGCATCCCACATTTCGAACGCAGCGAAGCGCAAGGACGCGAGTCGGTACGTCTGCTGTGCGAACTTGCGGCTGCCAGAGACCTGCCAGTCGACATGCACTGCGACGAGTCGGACGATCCCTGGTCACGCCAGGTAGAGGAACTCGCGGCGCAAACGCAGCGCCTGGGGTTGCATGGGCGGGTAAGCGGTTCGCACCTTACGTCCATGCACTCCATGGATAACTATTACGTGTCCAAGCTGATGGCGTTGATGCAGGAGGCGCAGCTGCATGTGATTGCTAACCCGCTGATCAACATAACGCTGCAGGGCCGTCACGATACCTATCCCAAGCGCCGCGGTATGACCCGCGTAAAAGAGCTCATGGCCGCCGGCATCAATGTCGCGATGGGGCACGATTGCGTGATGGACCCCTGGTACAGACTAGGCTCGCACGACATGCTGGACGTGGCGCACATGGGATTGCACGTGGGACACCTCACCGGACGCGGCGAAATGCTCGCGGCATTCGACGCGGTAACGAAGAACGGCGCGGCGATCCTGCAGCTCGGCGACTATGGCATCGAAAAAGGCAACTCGGCGGATTTCGTTATACTGCAGTGCACCGATCCGGTCGAAGCGCTGCGCCTGCGTCCGGTGCGGCTGTACGTGGTGCGACGAGGGAAAGTAGTGGCTGAGACCGCACCCGTGTTCAGCCGCGTCGCGATGGGCGAGACTCGTTATGATGTCAGTTTCAAAATGCCTTAAATAAAACCCTGCAGAGGTATCGCACATGCCAATCCAAACCGAAACAGTACTTTATTCAGCCAATGGCACCAATCTCAGGGGTTATTTTGCTTACGACGACAATGTGGAGGGTGAGCGGCCCGGAGTGATCGTGGTGCACGAATGGTGGGGCTTGAACGACTATATCAAGTCACGTGCCCAGCAACTCGCCGCGCTGGGCTACAGCGCACTCGCCGTCGATATGTTCGGGGAAGGAAGCACCGCCGACAATCCTGGCGACGCGGGCGCGCAGATGAACACTGTGCTCGAAGACATGGAAACGGGTACTGCGCGGCTCAAGGCTGGTTTCGCTACGCTGCAGGATCATGAGTCCGTTGATGGCTCGCGGATGGCGGCTATCGGCTACTGTTTCGGCGGCGCGATGGTCCTACACATGGCACGCATCGGTATGCCGCTGAAAGGTGTGGTGAGTTTTCACGGCGCGCTGGGTTCGTTCCATAGACCGGCCGCGGGTGAGGTTCAGGCCAAGGTGCTGGTCTGTCACGGGGCCGCGGACGAGTTCGTCCCGCAGTCCGATATCGACAACTTCAAAGCCGAGATGGACGCTGCGGGCGCGAACTACGAGTTTGTCGCTTACGATGGCGCGCTGCACGGCTTCACCAACAAAGCAGCCGACGAAAACGGCAAGAAGTATGGTTTGCCGCTGGCCTATAACGAAGCTGCCGACCAGGGCTCTTGGCAGGCGATGCAGGGACTGTTCGAGGAGATCTTCTAGGGCCGGCAGGTCGGCAACGTAGCGGCAGAAAATCTCTGAATCCGACAGACTGCATGCCTGGAACACTGATACCGAAGCTGCCTGCACGGCTGCATCAAAGCACAGTGTTGCGGCTCAACTTGACATGGTGTTCCGGCGGATGTACATCGATGCAGTACTGTGCAAGAGGGTTCGTCAATGTCGAGTAGCAATGCGTGTCAGGCTTCAGGTTGTGAGTTGATGCAGCTCGTCAGTGGTGTCCCGGAATTCGAGTTTAACGTGCTGGAAATGTCGCGCAGAGTGGACCGCTTTGAAAGCGGCCAGGACATTTTTTCGCAGAACTCCGAAGCTACGGGGTTACATTGCCTGCGAAGTGGTCATGCGATGCTGACACACGTCGATGCATTCGGGAACAAGACTGCGTTCAGAGTCGTCGGTCCCGGGGAAATGATGGGCTACCGGAGTCTGTTTGGCGATGATGTGCATACGGCCAGTGCTCGTGCGTTGACGTCGTGTACGGTGTGTTTTTTTCCTAAAGTGTCGCTGTTCGGCATACTGGATACGACGCCGATACTGGTTCGCCGGTTCCTCCATACCCTGGCGCGCGACCGAGGACCGGCGGATGGGCTGTTGTTGCGAAGTCAGCACACCCCGGTGCGTGTGCGGCTGGTCTATTTACTGTTGATCCTTCTCAACGATTACGGGTCCAAACTGCCCGACAATAGTATCGAGTATCGATTGCCTTTGAAGCGGCACGACATCGGATCATTGATCGGCAGTCGTCCCGAATCGGTCACCAGGGCTATCAGAGAGCTCGAGCATGACGGCGTCGCCTTTTTCCGTCACCGCAACGTCTCAGTTCCCGACATGGCCAGGCTGTTCGCCGAAGCCAATATCTCCGTTGCCGACGACAGCACCTGATGGCGTAAAACGCAACAGATCGCTGCACGAATCTCGGTATACGCTGCGCCTGATCAGGCGCACGTGCCCTGACTATAGACCGTGCGTTAGCAATTGCCGGTCGAATGTCGTGATGTGGCTAACGATCCAGTCCCGGACGCGGCGGGCCAGCCCATCCATGCTCTCTTCGCCGAAGTTGGCCACGACGTCCGAAACTTCGGTAAGAAATCGATCGTGCTCGATTTTGTGCGCGGCGTAGTGCAAGTTTGTCAGCGCACGCATAGTGTTTTCCTCGAGTGCGAAATGTGCCGCCAGCCTGGCGTGTAGACGCCCAGACAATCCGCTACCGTGTCATGCTCTGCCTTGCGTGAACACAGCTCAAAAAGGACGTTCACACGGTCGCAAAGATCCCGGTGCTCGTAGTCCAGCACTCTCGATGCCGAGGAGATATTCGACCTTCCAATGCAAAAGTGACATGGCGCGGTACGATCCTTGGGTGCTTAGCGGATTTTTCGGGTAGCGAAGCCGAAACGGACAGCGCATGAGTTCATCATGCGGCTGAGAGCTCTGTTTCACGGTCCGTATTATTGGGGAGCGCGAAGTGAAAAGCGCTGCCTTTGTCAGGATTCGGCGTATACCAGAGCCTGCCACCGTGAGCATGCACAATCGATTGGCAGATCGACAGCCCTATCCCCATGCCGGACTCTTTGGTCGTAAAAAACGGCGAGAACAATTTGTCGACAACGTTAGCTGGCACACCGTCGCCGCTATCGACAACCGACACGGTGATTTCGCCTTTTTCGTTGTGTGCAGTTACGACAGCGATCGACATACGCTCGTCATCCGGTGACTCCAACGCGTCGACTGCATTCCGTAGCAGGTTGAGCAACACCTGCTGTATCTGGATCTTGTCGATTTCCACGGGCGCCAGCGCGTCCGACATCTTGGTTTGTATGCGCATGCACTGTGTACGCGTGTCAGTCGTCATCAGCTTGATGACTTCGGTGACCAGATCGTTGATATCCACGATTTCTTTCTCCTGAGCGCCCTGCCTGACCATGTTCCGCAGGCGCCGGATCACCTCCGCCGCGCGTCGTGCCTGTTCAGATATCTTGTTCAAGACATCGGTCAGCACCACGCTATCCCCCTGACCTGAGTGGACCAGACGGGTACAACCATCTGCGAAGGTGGCGATAGCTGTCAACGGCTGGTTGATTTCGTGGGCGATGCCCGCCGCCATCTCTCCAAGCGTGGAAAGCCGTGAAACGTGAGCCAGCTTCTGTCGCTGCAACTCCATCTCCCTCTCCAGGTCCACCTGCTCAGTAAGGTCCGCTATTTGCGCGATGAACTGTAGCGGGCGTCCCGCATTGTTCGTCGCTACAGCGAGATGCATTTCCGTGTATACGAGCACTGAGTCGCTACGCCGGAATCTTATATTGACCGGTAGTATGGGGCGGTTTGAATCGATCGCTGCGCGGCTCGCTTTGTCGTTTAGATTCAGGTCGGATGGGTGAAGTACCACGTCCAGATGCCTGGCGGTCAGCTCGGCTTCGGTATAACGCAGCATCTGGCAAAAAGCCGCGTTGGCGCCGGTGATCTGGCCGTCGAGATCGAGCGATACGATACCCACCGGTGCATTGTCGATCGTCAGCTTCAGGGCGCTCTCAGCGCGTTCACGATCCGTCACCTCCTGCTGCAACGCGGCATTTTTTGTCGCGATCTCACTGTATTGCCGGCCGATGGTTCGATCCGCGCGTCGTACGATAGGGAACAGAATCGCGTACAGCAGACCGAAAACGGCAATGAAGCCTAGTACCAGGTTTTTCGTGTCTTGTTCGATCTCGGTCATCAAAGGTGTAACGTCGGTGTACAACTCGAAGACACCTTCGACGTCACCGTCTTTGAATATCGGCAGGTAACTCTCCACCAGGGAACGGTGGTGAATCGTGCCCTCGAACGAGCTCACGGTTTCGCGAAAAGCTAACTTGCTGGCCGTGCTGCCGTCGCGCGCGGCAGCAAAGTATCCGGGATTATTGGCCTTGCGCTCGCCGATCTCGGTGGGGTCAGTAGAATAAACGGTACGCCCGTGCAGACCGTAGATTTTTACCTTGATCACTGGGAGCCCGGCCGATGCTGCCTGTATGGTCTGTTGTATTTCCAGCGTTTCCGGGCGTTGGCGCAACTCGCGCTCGCTGAGGTCCGACGCTGAGGCGACGTGCGCCGAGACGCGCGGCCACGAGGTGTTTGCGAACAGTTGCCCGAGCGCTACATTCTGTCTCTCCGCGAGATTTATGAGGCGCTGCACCTCGCTGTATCTGTGCAACCATGTGACGAGTGCGATCGCCGCTACTACAACGATGCTGGTCAGTACGAAGAATCGTGTCAACGGGTACATGGGTGCAGCGTCGTTTCTGGGGTTCAAGATTGTTGTTGGTGTACGATAAAAATGATCTATCGCCAGGACCGCTGATGTTAAGCAGACCACAAGCCACGATATTTTGATCTGGATCAGGCCGGATCGCCGAAAATTCAGCGGTCTGTCCAATAGTCGGGATTTGTCGCAGGTTCGGCGACGATGGTGCAATGTACGGCGACGTCCTCAGCGCCGCCGCAAGCGCGTTGTATCATGCCAGCGCCAATCTAGTGGAACGCTGCAAGCTGGCTTCTCGCCGTACGGGGAGCAGATTAGTGGCGGACTGTTGCAGGAAAACGTTAGGAATACTGAGCAATTAATTCAATTGTTAACGCGATCGGCAGGCTGGACGGCAATACCACAGAGTCTCAGACGTCGCGTGGGACAGCGTACACCTGGCCGGTAAACTTCCATGCCGCCGCGTTGGCAAACAGCATCAGCGGCACAAAAACCGCGAACACCCAGAACGCTACCCGCTGCGCTGCGTCAGCCGACACACCGTCGGCGAAACCGGTGACATTGGCGACCACCCCGCAGGCTGCAGCGCCCACAGCGAATCCGATTTGTTGCGTGGTCGGTAAAGCGGACGATGCCTGTACTTGCTCCGGCACCTCTGCCACGAAGCGCCGCACGACGAAACCCCACATCATGCCGAAGCCCGCACCCTGGCACACCGGCCACGGCAGGATCATCCACAGTTCGTCGCTGCGCATGCAAAGCGCCAAGCCAAGCACACCCGCGGTGATAACCGCGACCCCCGTGCGGATCAACCATTTCTCCAATGATTGCGGAACGTGTGAGAAAACTATCGCCGCGACGCCCCACGCGACGGATTCCATGGCAAGGATATAGCCTGCGGTCAATGGGTTCACCGCGTGCAGTACATCCAGCAGAAACGCGCCGTACACCATGAACGACATGGTTGCGGCGGAGGCTGCGAAAACCATCAGCAGGCCAGCACCCACCGGGTCGTTCAAGTCAAAAATCCTGTTTGGGAACATACGCGTGCGCGACGTGATGGTGTCGAGCTTGAGAAAAAGCCACAAGAAAGAAATACCGGTGATACCGAGCACAGGCGACAACAGTACATCTACCTCCGCGCCGGCTGCGGAGACGAGCAGCACGGCAGCGGTGAGCGCTGCGAGGCGGACACCAGGAAACGCAGTGTTATCCGCGACAGGTTCCGCCGGCTACGCGGCAAGCACTCTGAATACGGCGATGATCAGCACCAGTGCCTGCAATGCGAACACCCAGAATGCGAATCGCCACAGCCCGACGCTGGCGAAACTGCCGCCAATCAACGGTCCGCAGAATGCCGACACGCTCTAGATCGCCGAGGTCAGCGCGATCAGGCGCGGCAGCAGAGCGCTCGGAAACAGCCGGCTCAAGCCGACGTAGTTAAGTGCCACTAGCGCGCCGCCGCCAAGACCTTGCAGCAGACGCCCGCCAAGCAATGTCGGCATCTCCGGGGCGAGTGCGCATACGCAACAACCAAGGCCGTACACACTGGCCGCGCCCAGCAACGCGGAACGCAGACCGACGCGTGCGACCATCAGCGCCGTCGCGGCGCCCGCCAGTATGGAGCCGAGTTGATAGAGTGAGAATGCCCAACCAATGAGCTGATGGCCACCGATATCGATAACGGCGCGCGGCAGCGTGGTTGCTGCCAGCATGCTGCTTGCCGCATGCAGCCACAGCCCAAGGCAAAGGACCACAAAGCGTGGCAGGCGGTCACCCTCGAACAATTCCCGCCAGGTGCCGGAGTTGGCCCCGCTGTCGCCGTTATGAGGGGCGCTCATTGTGGAGAACGCCGCCCTGAAGAAAAAAAGGGAGAAGGATTACGTCTATTTGTACGACTTGTACAAAGGTCTCCTGAGAGGGTGGGAGCTACGACGTTACGGTATCGGCCTGCGGAAATCTCTGCTTGCTCATCCGTCACTACGAAAATGCGCAAACAGCCAGCGCGCGGTGCGCAGCAGACGTGCATCATCGCCACGCCTACCGACCAGCTGTACACCAATCGGCAGGCTGTTACTGCCCTGCAGCAGCGGCAGGGTGACAGCCGGCACGCCGCACAATGTCCACAGCGTGCAGAACACCGGGCTGCCGGTAGTGTCCAGTCCTTGGGGTGCCTCGCCCGTCGCGGCCGGCGTGATGATGGCATCGAAATCATCGAACACCTTATCGAGCAGACCGTTGAGCTTGGCGATGCCATCGACTGCACGATTGTAGTCGAGGGCTCGGTGAGTGTGACCGCGTTCGATCATTTCACGCAGTCTGTCGCTCAGCCGGTCTGCACCTCTCTCGTACTCGGCGGCCAGGTTGTGCGCCAGATCGGTCTCCATGATCAGGCCGTGCCGGGCGACCGCTGCGTCGAATTCGCCCGGCAGGGCGATTTCATCCGTGCTGTCGCCCAGCGTTTTCACCAGTCCCGCGAAGGCGTCGCGCATATCCTGCTCGGCCTGCGGCCACACCGGGGTTTTTATCCATGCCAGCCGCGGAGCCACAGGGGGCTGCTGCGCGAGCACTTCGGCGAACCGCGGTGTCGCTCGCGGGCGGGTGTCGGGATCGTTCTCATCGTAACCCACCAGTTCCCCGGTCAGCAGTGCAATGTCCTCCAGTGAACGGGCGAACACACCCACATGGTCCAGAATCCGCGACAGTTTCAGCACGCCGGCCCGCGAGATCCAGCCGTGGCTGGGCTTGAAACCGAATACGCCGCAATATGCCGCCGGGCGGATGACCGAGCCGTTGGTCTGGCTGCCAAGAGCCAGAGGCGCCATGCCGGCAGCGACCGCGGCGGCGGAGCCGCTGGAGGATCCGCCCGGTGTATGCGCGGCGTTGTGTGGGTTGCGGGTCTTGCCCGGGAAGTAAGTCGCGAACTCGGTGGTAACCGTTTTACCGAGAATCACGGCGCCTGCGGCGCGCAGTCGCGAGACCACTTCCGCGTCGGATGAAGGTGCTCGTCCTGCGTGCAATACGCTGCCGTTTTCGGTCGGCATATCGTGCGTGTCGAAGATATCCTTCACGGCGACCGGGACGCCGTGTAATGCGCCAAGCGCCTGGCCCGTGCCCTGTGCCGCATCTACTGCAGCCGCCTGTTGCAGCGCGAAATCCGGGTCCAGGTGGGTCCATGCCTGAATACCTCCGTCCACCGCATCGATCCGGTCCAGGCAGGCCTGAACCAGTTCCTGTGACCCCAACTCGCCTGAGCGAATTGCGGCGGCCACCGCGCTGGCGGTCAAACTGGACAATTGATTTTCTGATTTCATAGTCGTCGCCGGCGAGTTGCGGGCGGGTCAGTATATTCGCCCGATCGTGCCACGCAACGTCACAACTGCAACGCAATTCGACCATGCGGGTGTCACGATTGGCGTCAAAGCTGCGATGAACTTCTTTGCGGGAGGCACCATCATGAGGCGGGTATTGTTGCTTACTACGAGCACGGTGCCCACCTCACTGTTGCTCGGTGCAATTGGCGTGGTGATGTTCGACGTGGTGGGCCTGGGACTCAACGTTCCGGTTTTTACCAGCGCCTGTTTCGCCGCCGTGCTGGGTGCGACGCGGGCTGGTGGTAAACCGCTCGCGATCGATCGCACGATGGCCGGGGCGATCGCGGTTGGCTGGTCGTGTGTTTTCGCGTGGCGCGCTTCGCCCGCGCTGCACTCGCTCGCCGGGTTGGCCCTAGCTACGACCCTGTACATCGTGTACCTGTGGCGCGAATTCGGCTCACTGTCGATCCCGGTTTCCGCGTTTTTTACCCGTCTGCCACCGCTCACCCGGGCATTTCTGCGTGGCCCGGTATGCGCTGTTCGCCAGCAACTGAACAACGCCGATGCCAGCTGCTCGCTGCGCGCCACTCACACCGTGGCCGTAGCGCGGGGACTGATACTGTCCGTGCCGCTGCTGGTGTTGTTCGGCTGGCTGTTGATCAGCGCCGATGCGCGGTTTGCCGAGGTGGCCTGGGAATTCCTGGCACTGGACTTCGTCAGCCTGCTGCGCTCGACAATCACATTTGGCGTGTGTTTCTGGATCGCAATTTTTCTACTGCGTGCACGCACGGTGCACCTGGGCGGGAGCGGGCCGGCGCGCCAGGTGGCGTTGCAACCGTTGGAAGTCATCACCGTGCTTATCGCGCTTGACGCTTTGCTGGCTCTGTACATTGCAGTGCAGCTGACCTATTTCGTTGGCGGTGACACACTGGTGCGTTCGACACAATCGCTCACCTATGCCGGTTACGCGCGGCGCGGATTTTTTGAACTGGTAGCGGTCGGGGGATTGACGGTACCCGTGCTGTTGTGCGGTGATTGGTTGTGTGAGAAAGCGTCTGGCCGCATTCGCGTGGCACAGCGTTTCTCTTCGCTGGCGACCACAATCCTGGTGGCCCTGGTCGGTTGTTCTGCCGCACACCGCCTGTTGCTCTACATCGAGGCATACGGGCTTACCGAGCAGCGTTTGTATGCGGCCGCCGTCCTGTCGTGGGTCATTGTAATGCTGGCATGGATTGCATGGACCGTTTTGCGCGGGCGACGCGAACGGTTCCTGTGTGGTGCTCTTGTATCCGCGCTGTGCATCGTCGCCCTGCTGGTGCTGGCAAATCCCGACGCGCGCATCGCGAAGATCAACCTCAGCCGCGCCGCGATCGGACAGCCGCTGGACGTCGACTACCTGTTGTCACTCAGCGACGATGCAGTGCCGGCGATACTGGGTTACCGCAACGAACTCGATCGAGACCTTCGCCTGGCGATTGACAACGCACTGCTGCAACGGGCACTGGTATACCGTGCACCTGCATGGCGGAGCTGGAACTGGGCGAGGCACAGGGCGAACCGCGCAGTGTTCAACTGGCCCGCTGCCGAGCAGCCAGACCTGCCCCGGGGTGCCCCTCGGCCTTGACGTAGCACGGTTACGCTGAATTACTCGCCCTCAACGCGGTTACCGCGTTGAGGGCGCTGACGGTATACTTGCCGGGATCAGCGTGAGTGTGTGTATGAATCTGGGTTACAACCACGCCCTGTCCAAGGGCACCCGCATCGAGAGTTACGAGGTGCAGGACGTGCTCGGTGTCGGCGGTTTCGGCATTACCTACCGGGCGCACGACCACACGCTCAATCAGACGGTGGCGATCAAGGAGTATTTGCCCGACGGTCTGGCCTATCGGCTGCCCGACGGCGAAACGCTCACACACAGATCCGAAAGCGACGTCAAACATTACAAATACGGACTGGACCGATTCCTCGACGAGGCGCGCACCCTGGCGAAGTTTCGCGATCCGAGCATCGTGCGCGTGATTCGTTTTATCGAGGCCAACGGCACCGCGTACCTGGTAATGGATTTCGAGAGTGGCGACTCACTGGCGCAACGCCTGCGCGCGCGCGGCGTGCTGCGAGAGGACGAGATAACGGCGTTGTTGACCCCTCTGCTGCAGGGTCTGCGTAACGTCCATGCGCAACAGTTTCTACACCGCGACGTGAAACCTGCGAACATCGTGCTGCGCACTGAGGGCCCGCCCGTGCTGCTGGATTTCGGCGCCGCGCGGCAGGCGCTGGGCGAGCACACCAAGGCCCTGACCGCGATGGTCACGCCGGGATACGCGCCGTTCGAGCAATACCACACCAAGGACCGGCAGGGCCCCTGGACCGATCTGTACAGCGTCGGCGCGACGATTTACCACTGTATGACGGGTATGCCGCCGCCGGCCGCCACCGAACGGGTCGCGGCGTTATACGACGGCGAAATCGATCCGGTCGACAAGCCGCTGGAACTGGCGGGCCAGAGTTTTTCTCCGCTGTTGCTGGACATCGCCAGGTGGCTGCTCGCGCCGCACGCCAAAGACAGACCGCAATCCACCGACGCGGTGTTACGGCGTTTAAAGAGCGAAAACGGCGATGCGGACTGGCAGCGTTACGCGGGAAGGTCTGCCACCGGGTCCGCTGCGCACGATGTCCCGGCAACTCAGGATGCCCGTGCCGCGGCGGTCGGCCCCGAGGTGCTGAAAACGGTGCATGCCAGCCTCGAGCCGCATATCGGACCGATGGCGGAAGCGCTCGTGCGTAAAGCTGGCAAACAGGTATCGAACGTCGAGGAGTTGACACAACTGCTGGCGAGGTTCATTCCGTCGGAGGAGGAAAAGACACAGTTTCTTGGCAAGACGCGCATGCTCAACACCCAGGAGTTAGACCAGGCGGCGCAGGTTGCCGGCGCAATACAGTCACCACCCCCTGCGCGAGAGGAAGTCAGTGAACACGCCATTCAGCGTGCCAAAGAATGTCTTGCCACTTACGTTGGTCCGATCGCCGGAATGCTGGTACGCAAGGCGGCGAAACGTGCAGACAGCCGCGAGGAGTTTGTCCGCAGACTGGCCGGTGAAATCCCGGACGAGGTGAGCCGTGCAGAGTTTCTGCGTGCGATCAATACGCAGATGGGGTGAATCGTGAATCTCAAACCCATTTTTTTGCATCTCTTCAGCGCAGCGTTGCTGTGCGCAGGTGGTGCAAACACCGTGAGCGGCTCTGAGCCGAATTGGCGGGTGAGTGAAAGCACACCGTGTTTTATGTTCACACCTGTAAAATCGGTTGACGACGGACAGGGTCAGACGGCAGTGTCGCTGCGGCTCGATGCGACGCGTTTGCACGTGACCACTAATTCGAACATCGATGCGGAATTCGGTGATCTCGGTATCAGCGTTGACGGCAAGGAAATGGTCATGGTCGATTCCGTGGTCAGGGAGACGAACGTCGTATTCGAAACCGGCGTGCCGGCCCTTGTGGATCAGTTCATCGCCGGGCGCAGTGCGACGTTACAATTGCGTTTCTGGCCGACCTGGCCGACCACGGGTCCGAAAACCGTCGAATTCAGTCTGATCGGGTTTTCCAGGGCGCACCAGCAAATGAAAGATTGCCAGTGACGGACTCGCGACGCAGGAGAGGATAAAAATGAAACTAGCGACTAAATTCAATCTCGTGTTGATCTTCGTGCTGCTGCTTGGCTTTGGCGTGACCGGCTACAGCTCCTACACGATTCTGCAGAAGAACGCGCAAGCGGAGATCCGTGATCGGGCGGGGATCATGATGGAGGCGGCACTGGCGATGCGCAGTTACACCGTGGGCGAGGTACGCCCGTTGCTGGCGGTACAAATCAAGCGCAAGTTCCTGCCGCAGACCGTGCCCGCGTATGCCGCCACCCAGACCTTCAACAAATTGCGCGATGCGCATCCCGAATATACTTACAAAGAAGCCACGCTCAATCCGACCAACCCCAGGGACCGCGCAGTCGAATGGGAAAATGATTTGATTCAGGAATTTCGCAACAATGAGAATCGCAAAGAGCTCGTCGGTGTGCGTGATACGCCGTCGGGCCAGTCGCTGTACTTCGCGCGACCGATAAAAATCACCAAACCGGCCTGCCTCGCATGTCACAGCACACCCGACGCGGCGCCTGCTTCGATGATCGACTTGTACGGCGATGCCAACGGTTTCGGCTGGCAGTTGAACGAAGTGGTTGGCGCGCAGGTGGTGTCGGTACCCATGTCGGTACCTATCAAACACGCGGAAGCCGCACTCACTACCTTCATGGGCACGCTCGGCGGGGTTTTCATATTCGTAATCGTGGTACTAAATGTCATGCTGCGCAGCATAGTCAGCAGGCCCGTAACCAGAATGGCCGAAATCGCAGATCAGGTGAGCAAGGGCAAGATGGATTCGCCGGAGTTCGAAGAGGGTGGTAAAAACGAGATTGCGGTGCTGGGTGCCTCTTTCAACCGTATGCGCAGAAGCCTTGAAAAAGCCATGAGCATGCTCGACGAGTAGTGTATCGGGGGCGCGCCACAGGAATGGAAAGTCATAGAACCTGGTTGAGTTCCGTCGTTTTTCTCGACATAGTCGGGTATTCGAAGTGTTCGGTGGCGCGCCAGATCGAGATGAAGGATCACATGAACGAAATCATTGCCGGTGCCATGGACGAGGTGGCGGAGCGCGACCGGGTGGTCGTCGACGCCGGCGACGGCGCGGCCCTGTGTTTTCTCGGCGATCCGGAAGACGCGCTGTTTTCCGCCGTGAAAATTCGTGACAGCTACATGCACCCCGAGGATCGCCCGGATTATGATGTACGCATCGGCATCAATCTCGGGCCGGTCAAGGTGGTGCGGGATATCAACGACAGAGCAAACGTGCTGGGCGACGGGATCAACGTCGCGCAGCGTGTGATGGCGTTCGCCGACGAGAACCAGATCTTCGTCTCGCGCTCGTTCTACGAAGTCATCAGTTGTCTGTCGCAGGAATACGCGGAGTTGTTCCACTATCGGGGCGTGCACAAGGACAAACATGTGCGCGAGCACGCTATCTATGAGGTGAATCTGCCCAGCGAGGCGCGAACGCTGGAGCTTTCGGCAACCGATCCCGTAGATATCGACACCGGTCCAGCGGTGACGGCACCGCCCGCGACCGAAGCCCCCGTAGCGGTGCCGGCAGCGGGACAGGAAACGCGCACGCCCGATGTGCTGCAGCGCATCGAGGGCGCACTCGCCGAGCACATGGGTCCACTGGCTAAAGTGCTGGTGAAGAAGGCGCAAGCCAGGCATCCCGGCGACGATGCCTTCATGCAGGAACTGGTGCAATCGATCACGGGTGAAAGAGAGCAGCGCAGTTTTCTGCGTGAACTGAAACAGTTCGGGCTGCGATCGAGTAAACCCGGCTTGGACGTGCCCTCCGGTCCCGTGACGGAGCCGCCCAGCGGACCGGCACCAGCCTGGAGCGAGGCGGAACTTGCCGATCTGCAAGTGAAACTGGCCGAGTTCGTCGGTCCGCTGGCCAAAGTGCTGGTCAGTAAGGCCGCGCGCGCAGCGGGCAGCCGCGAAGAACTGCACAATGTCCTGGCGGCTGAGATCGATGGTGAGAAGGAACGGCGGCAGTTTCTCCGCTCGATCAGTTAGTCTTCGCGCAATCGCCCGCATGAGTTGCCGGTGACGGAACGCGTCGAATGCGTAGTCATCGGGGCGGGCATCGTGGGACTCGCAGTGGCGCAGGCGCTTGCTCAGTCCGGTCGCGAGGTTTTGGTGCTGGAGCGCAATGCCGCACCCGGTGAGGAAACGAGCAGCCGCAACTCCGAAGTCATCCATGCAGGCATCTACTACCCGACCGGAAGTCTGAAAGCGCAGCTGTGTGTGCGCGGCAAACAGCTGCTGTATGCGCATTGCAAAGAGTTTGCTGTCGACTACCGGCGCTGCGGCAAGCTGATCGTCGCGACCAGCGAACAGCAGTTGGCCATGTTGGGTGATTATCAGCGTCAAGCCGCGCTCAACGGCGCCGGCGAGTTACCCTGGCTGAACGCAGCACAGGTGGCTGATCTGGAGCCGCAATTGCGCTGTCTGGCCGCGGTGCTCTCGCCGTCCACCGGAATTATCGACAGTCACGGTTACATGCTGAGTCTGCAGATGTTGCTGGAGCGCCACGGCGGGATGCTGGCCCGCGACACCGCGGTAAGCGAACTCCAGTCCGCCAGTGACGGGATCGTCGTGCGCACGCCGGCTATGGATCTGCAGGCCCGGCTGGTGGTGAACAGCGCCGGACTGCATGCCCCGCAGCTCGCCAGAACCATCGATCCCGCAGCGCCCGCCGCGTTTTTCGCACGCGGGCACTACTATGCCCTGTCCGGTGCCGCACCCTTTCAACGGCTGGTATATCCGGTCGCCGAGCAGGGGGGGTTAGGCGTGCACGTAACGCTGGATTTGTCCGGGCAGGCTAAATTCGGCCCCGATGTGCAATGGATAGACACACCCGATTACACGTTCGATTCGAACAATCGCAAGGCGTTCGTTACGGCAATCAGGCGCTATTACCCGGCACTGGAGGAATCCCGCCTGCACCCGAGTTACACGGGTATTCGCCCCAAGTTGTCGTCACGCGGCGAGGCGCCGGCGGATTTCCGCATCGACGGACCGCGCTCACACGGCATCGGCGGTCTGATCAATCTCCTGGGGATCGAATCGCCGGGACTTACCGCGTCGCTGGCCATCGCCGAGCAGGTGGTGCATCTGGCAGATACGGCGAACGGGTAGGGGACGCGCGAGCGCGATTCGAATGGATGCAGCGGCGCAGATGCGTTTAACATGCATATTCGTCTTGAGACTCGCGGATTATGCACGCAAACGGCGATGGCATACCGGCCAAGGTGCTGGTAACCAAAATCGGTCTTGACGGTCACGATCGCGGCAGCCGCGTGGTGGCCGCTTATCTGCGCGATGCCGGCATGGAAGTCATCTACACGGGGCCGTGGCAGCAGATACCCGCCGTAGTGGCCCTGACCCAGGAAGAGGACGTCGACGTGGTGGGTATCAGCTCGCTGGCGACCGATCATCTGATAGTGCCCAAGCTGATGCGGGCTCTGCGCGACGCCGGGCTTGCTCACGTGCGCGTGGTGGTTGGCGGCATAGTGCCGGACGACGAAGTGTCAATGTTGCACGAGAACGGGGTAAGTAAAGTGTTTCACCCGGGGAGTTCCAGGGAAGAAATAGTCGCGGCCGTGCAACAACTGGCCGAACAGGCGCGCTGCGAACGTCCGGAGATTTGACGTTCACGCGCTGCCTTGTGCGAAGCGGGAGAATACATGAGCGCTAAACCCAAAAGCGTGCAGTTACCGTTGCCGGGTTTCGACTCGGCGCTTTCGACCTGGCAGCGCGACTATGCGTCGCAGGTCGGCGAAGAACCAGTATTGCACAACCGCTCCGGCATCGAGATAAAGCCGTTGTACACGCCGGACGACTGGCCGGCGTCACGCTATATGGAAGATCTGGGGTTTCCCGGCGTTGCGCCGATGACGCGCGGGATCTATTCGAGCATGCATCGCGGGCGTACCTGGACGCAGCGTCAGTTGATCGGTTACGGCACACCCCAGGACTACAACCGGCGGTTGCGTAAATTGATGGATGCCGGCGTCACAGCAGTCAGTCTGATTCCCTGCAACTCGGTATACCGTGGCTACGACGCCGATGAAGTGGATATCGAACTGCTGGGCACCTGCGGCGCCGTAGTGAACAACGTCGATGACATGCAGGTGTGTCTGGATGAGATACCGATCGATCGCGTATCCACCGCCATGAACGACCCGTTGCCTTTTACCTTGCTCGCTTTCGTTCTGGGCGTGGCGAAACGGCGCGGTATCGCCTGGACCGCAATCACCGGCACTTCGAACCAGAGCGACTACATATCTCATTTCGTCGCCAATCATATGTTCCTGCGCCTGGGTCTGCCCGGCAATCGCAGGGTTTTGGTGGACGAAGTCGACTTCTGCCAGCAGCACGTGCCGAACTGGAATCCGGTGTCGATTGTCGGCCAGCATATGCAGCAGGCGGGTGCGACGCCGGCTCAGGCGATGGCATTTGCATTGTGCACGGCGATCCAGTTTGCCGAGGACTGCCTGGAACGCGGCATGCAGGCGAACGAGTTTTTACCGCGCTTTACATTTTTCTTTGACATTTCGCTGAGCTTCTTCGAGGAGATCGCCAAGTTTCGCGCCGGGCGCAGAATCTGGGCACGCATTGTGCGCGAGCGATTTAAAGCCGATGCCGGACGAGCCTGCCGTTTCAAGTTTCATTCGCAGACATCGGGAGCGGATTTGACGCGTCAGCAGCCGTTGAACAACATCGCGCGGGTCGCGGTGCAGGCGATGGCCGGTATCTTCGGCGGCACACAGTCGCTGCATACCGACGCTTACGATGAGGTGCTGACCACGCCTACCGAAGAACCGTCGCGGATTGCCATCAATACTCAGAATATTCTGCGTGAGGAAGCACACCTGACTGACGTTATCGATCCTTTGGGGGGTTCCTACTATGTGGAAACCCTGACCAGCCAGATGGAGGCGGAGATCGAAGCGGTCGTGGGGCAGATCGATGCACTGGGCGGTATGTATCGAGCGGTCGAAAGCGGCGCGGTACAGCGCATGATCGGCGAGTCAGCGCTGGCGTTTCAGGAGCGCATCGAAAACGGCGCGCAAAAAATCGTTGGCGTGAACGCATACCAGGTGGATGAATCCGCGCACGTCAGCCCGGCGAGCCAGCGTCCTGCGCCGGGCACCATGGAGAACTACCTGCAATCGCTGCAGGCGTATAAATCATCACGCAGCAATAAGCAGGTTCAGGCCGCGTTGAGCGAATTGCAGCGTGCCTGTAATACAGTGGACAAAAACGTCTTCGAACACATTGTCGATGCAGCGATCGCCGGACTGACGCATGGTGAAATCTGCGCGTGCCTGCGGCGTGAGCTGGAATTCGGACAACCCCTGGTCATCGTATGACCGACGTTGCGGCGGCCGTTGACAGGTTGATCGGCGGCGACAAGGCGACGCTGGCGCGCGCCCTGACGGCGGTGGAAAATGCGTATCCGCATGCCGCCGAACTGCTGGAGGCATTGCGGCCGCACACCGGTTGCGCGCGCGTGGTCGGCGTCACCGGTCCGCCAGGTGTGGGCAAGTCGACACTGTGCAATGCGTTGATTCGCGAGTGGCGTACACGCGGGCATCGGGTCGGGGTGATTGCGGTCGATCCCAGCAGCCCTCTGAGCGGCGGCGCCGTACTCGGCGATCGTGTACGTATGCACGAGCATGATCAGGACGACTTCGTTTTCATTCGTTCGCTCGCGGCGCGCACCAATGGAGGCGGCCTCGCCGCGAGCACAGCCGGTGCGATAGTGGTACTGGATGCCGCGGGCATGGACTGTGTGTTGATCGAAACGGTCGGCAGCGGGCAATCGCAGGTCGACATAGCAGGTGTCGCGAAAACCACGGTGGTAGTCAGCGCGCCGGGATTTGGCGACGAGGTACAAGCGCTCAAAGCGGGCATCCTGGAAATCGCTGACGTCCTGGTGGTCAACAAAGCGGACTTGCCGCACGCCGAACAAACAGCCAGGCAGTTGCGCATAATGCTTGGTTTGCGCGATGCACAGCGATGGCAACCACCGGTCGTCATGACCAGTGGACACACCGGACAAGGTGTGGACCAGCTAGCCGAAGCACTGCAGGAGCATCACGACTCAATCGTGACTGATACGCCCGCTGCGACGCAGACTCATACTGTCGCCGATCTGTTGCGCAAGCTGGCGTCGGAGGACCCCTATGTGCGGCATCTCGGAATCGAATTCATTACTGGCGGCAGCGGTCATGCCAGCGTGCGCATGCGGGTGCAACCGAGCCACATCAGTTTCAATGGAACCTGCCACGGCGGCGCGCTGTTTTCGCTGGCGGATGCGGCCTTTGGTCTTGCTTCGAATTCGCACGGTGTTGTCGCCGCCGGAATCGATGCCCACATCACGTATCCACGCGCGGTGAAAGTCGGCGATGTCCTGACTGCAGGCGCGGTCGAGGAAACCCGCAGCCGACGGTTCGCGACCTATCGCGTTATCGTCACCCGCAGCGATGGTGCCACGGTAGCGACGTTCACCGGGACTGTAGCAACTGTCGGCGGCGCGCGACCCGGCGCGCCACAGTGAAAATAGTCCGCAGCGAAGATCACAGGTTCCCAGAGGCGAGTTGTGCGGCAGCGAGTTGGTGCGGCCTTACGAATGCCCGGAGCGCTGGGACCACATAGTGGCCCGTTTGCACGAACAGGGATTGCACGACGGTGTCGATCCGGAGCCGCTGGACATGGTTCCCGTGAGAAAGTCCACAGCGCCGACTTTCTGCAGTTCCTCGCACAAGCCTGGTCAATGTGGAAGGCGCAAGACCATCGCGGTGACGCAATCCCCAGCGTTATACCGGCGGGGCGCATGCGCCAGAAAGTGCCCGACCACATCGAAGGAAAACTCGGTTACTACTGCATGGCGATCGAAACGGCGATTACCTCCGGCACCTGGCAGGCAGCGCAATCGAGCGCCGCGTGCTCGTTGAGCGCCCAGCGCTACATCGCCGCGGGTGAAAAACACGCGTTCGCGCTATGCCGTCCACCGGGTCATCATGCCGGCAAAGATTTGTACGGTGGCTATTGTTTCCTCAACAATGCGGCGATCGCAGCGCAGGGTTGCCTCGACTGTGGCGCCTCACGAGTGGCGTTGCTCGACGTGGATTTCATCACGGTAACGGGTCGCAGAATATATTTTATGCGCGAGACGATGTTTATTATCTGTCGTTGCATGGCCGGCCGCAGGACGTCTTCCCCCACTTTCTCGGCTACGCGGACGAACTGGGCGCAGGCGCAGGCTTCAATCGCGACTATCCTCTGCCGCCTCGCACAGCGTACGATGTGTGGGGGGAACAGGCACTGGAGGATGCCTGTAAACGTATCGCCGGCTATGCACCGGATGTGCTGGTAGTGTCGCTGGGTGTGGATACGTTCGCCAGAGATCCGATCGGCTTTTTCAGGCTCGGAAGCGAAGATTTCAGCGTGTACGGTGAACGTATTGCCCGCTTACGGATACCGACCTTGTTTGTTATGGAAGGCGGGTACGCGGTAGCCGAGATCGGTGTCAACACCGTGAATGTGCTGACCGGCTACCTGCAGGGTTGAGCGTTGGCGTTGCGTGGCCCCGGTGGTCGAAACACCTCACCCTAGTGCAAACGTCGCAGAGGAGTAATCAGCGTGTCCGATGACGGAGAACGGGCTTTCACCAGCGATAGTCTTTATGGCATGGGGAAGGGGTACGCGTACGCGGGTGCGCTCAGCTTCATGCGGCGCAATTACAGCCGCGATCTGGACGGCGTGGACATCGTGATCAGTGGGATACCATTGGACACCGCCACCACCAATCGACCGGGTGCGCGCTTCGGGCCGCGCGCTATTCGTGCGGCCTCGACGAATCTCGCCTGGTCGGGCGGACCGTGGCCGTGGGGATTCGATCCGTTCGAGACGCTGGCAGTGGTGGATTACGGCGACCACGAGTTCGATCATGGCAAGCCGGCAGGGGTGCCGGCGGAAATCGAGGCTTATGCAAATAAGCTGCTCGCTTCGCAAGCCACCTTGCTGACCATGGGCGGCGATCACTTCATTACCTATCCACTGTTGCGCGCTTACCATGCCAAGTACGGGCAGCTGTCGCTGGTGCATTTCGACGCCCATTCCGATACCTGGCGGGAAGATGAAAAACGCATCGATCACGGCACAATGTTTTTTCATGCGGCACAGGACGGATTGGTGGACCCGTCGCATTCCGTACAGATCGGTTTGCGTACCCACAATGACGAGACGCACGATTTCAATATCCTGGATGCCAACTGGGTACACGAAAACGGCCCGCAGGCAGTGGCGAAACGCGTCACCGAGATCGTCGGTAACCGGCACGCGTATCTGACTTTCGATATCGACTGCCTGGATCCGAGCTTCGCCCCGGGCACTGGAACACCTGTATGCGGAGGCCTGAGCAGCTGGCAGGCGCAGTCCATCATCCGCGGGCTGACAGCCATCGAATTTGTCGGCATGGACCTGGTCGAGGTCGCGCCCGCTTACGACGTTGGCGAGATCACCGCGTTGGCTGGTGCGACGCTCATGCTGGATTACCTGTGCCTCGCCGCGGCGCGCCGCCGTGGCTAGATACTAGGGAACAGGCCGCGGCGGGTGCGAATTCTCATCGTCGACGATCACACGCTTTTTCGTGAAGCGATCAGCGGCACGCTCGCGCGTTTGGCCGACCACCCGACAGTGCTCGAGGCGGCAACCGCCAGCGAAGCGCAAAGCCTGGTCGCGCATCACCAGAACCTTGACCTCGTATTACTGGATCATGCGATGCCCGGGCTGAACGGCGTGGACGCGATCCCCGCCCTGCAGGCACGTTGTCCGCACACTCCCATTGTCGTGCTGTCTGCCGACGAAGATGCTGCCACGGTGAGGGCGGCGATCAGTGCGGGCGCCTCGGGCTATGTCCCGAAAACCGCCAACAGCCACACGTTGCTGAACGCCTTGAAAATCGTCCTGGCGGGAGATGTCTATATTCCGCCACGTTACCTCGAGCAGGGAGCGCAAAGCGTTGCAAGCAGGTCACCGTGCGCTGCGGGCGGTTTGACCGGACGCCAGCTCCAGGTGTTGCGGCTGCTCGCGGCCGGTATGTCCAACAAGTCGATTGCCCGGCAACTGGGCATTGTCGAGGCGACCGTAAAGCAGCACGTGTCCGCGATTCTCAAGGAACTTGGCGCACGCAACCGCACCGAAGCGGTTATTGCCGCACACGACCGGGGTCTGCTGGACGACTGATCGCCAGTACGGGGTACTAGATCAAGTTTAACGCTCGCCAGTGCGCGAACGGGTTGTCGATACGGTAGAGCGCGTCCTGCAGGATGGGGTAGTGACGTAGCAGCAGTGTCTTCAGCGAGTTTTCACGCAGCCACGTTTTGCCGAAACTGCTGAGCTCGGGAACGCAGGGGCCCCGTTCGAACAACGTCAGGCAGCGCAATGCAGTTTCGCCCATGGCGCTATTGTCGTTGCGCCTTTCTGCCAGCAGACCGATCAAGCAGTCGATGTCGCCGGCGCGTGAATAGCATTCCGCGACGCACGCCGTCCAATGCGGATCCAGGTCGGAGAAGTCGCGGATTGGCGTCAATCCGAGCAGTTGACGGAGTGCGTTGTAGGAAGCGGGATGCGATCTGCGGTGGCGTTTAATCGCGTTCGCTGCCAGGTTCTCGAAGTGCCTACCGTCCTGAACGGGCAGGCGCCGTGAGGCCATGCAGTGGTTTCGCAACTGGAAAGCCCCCGCGCTGCCGATGCCGAACGAATACCAGAGATTCGCGGCATCGTGGTACTCGATGAATTCGCGTGCGTGCGGATCGCACAACGCAACAAAACCAAAACCTTCGGCCGGACCGAGGCGCACGCCGCTCACGGCCGAATGGATGTCGAAACGATCGGGTAACAATGGGATTATGCAGGCAAGCAAATGGTCGATGCTGGAAGGACCGCTGCGCCGTATGCTCTCGTGTGGGAGCGCGTAGTGCCGGAGTCGCTGCAACGGACGGTGCCACTCTGTGACCGGTATCAGGCTCGCCCGCCATTGCGAGTGAATTTTGCTCAGCAACGCGATGCAGATGTTTCGTGCTTCCGCGTGCAGGCGAGCGTTGCCGAGGCTCGGGTGCGCTTTCGCGAGCTGGCGGTAGAGTGTGTTGTGCTCCTGCGCAAACAAGAGCTGCAGAAGCGCGGGTCCTGTCCACCAATCACGCGGTTTGTCACAAGTCTCCGCGGGCTGCGTGACGCGCCGATAAAATACCGGCCACGCAGCGGCCAGGACGTTCTGCAAACACGACGCTACGAACCCGTCGCGTTTCAACAGCCGTTCAGTGAGTTTTTGCGGGTTGATCAGCGCACCGCGGCCGCGACGTGGTGGCAGGCACGGTGCACGATTCATAATCGGGACAGACACTTTGTCAGGTGTGTTGCGCGCTGCGGTTTTCGACACTGCGCCGCGCCAGACACGCATGATTTGCGGCCAGGCAGGTAAGCGTGGACGGGGGATCCTTCCCCCGCCCATGCAGTGACAACCGCTGCAATGATACTTCCCTGTCCGTGCGCTCCTCATAGTCCATCCTCCTGGCATGTCTCCGGGTGTGGCCAGGCCGGTTGCATCCCTGCCCGCACGCTCCGCAGTCGGTTTCACTTCGCTCGCAATCCAGCCTAAGCGAAGCCGTCAGGCAACTGAATACGACCGGCGCACTAGTACGAAAGTCGAGTCGTTGACCTTTTCGGGAGTCTGGGGCAGGACACTAAAACGAAAGTTATAGAACTTTCGTCTAGTGGCTTCGGCTAAACCAGTCGATTAGTGTTACTTGTAGTCGGCGCGCAGGGGGGGGTGCGGCATGGAACGGTTGGGAAAGACGCGGGCCGTTGCGGAGCTGATTCCGGTTCTGTACCGGCAGACATCGCCGGGCATCGTCGCCCACGTCGTCACCAGCAGCGTACTGGCAGCGTTTCTGTGGGGTGACGTCGCCGATCGAAAACTGTGGCCGTGGCTGGCTGCCGTTTATGCGTTGAGTGCGCTACGGGGCGCATCGGTGTGGTGGTTTTTCCGCTATCCCGGGCCACATCCGTCGCCGGTCTTCTGGGGGCGGCTGGCGAGCGGTTTTGCCGGCGCGTTCGGGATTCTGTGGGGCGCCTGCCCGTGGCTGTTCATGGCCCCGGATAACCTGAACTCGCTGGTAATCATCTGTGTAATCAACATGGGCCTGGGTGCCGGCGCCGTTGTGGCGCTTGCGCCCTATCTGCCGGCCTGCCTGGCATTCGCGTTGCCGACACAACTAGGCTTGATCAGTGCATTGCTCAATCAACCACAGCCGTTGACGCTTGCCATTGCGGCGCTTGCGGGGTACGCGTTGGCGGCAAATCTAACCAACAGCGTGATGGTACACCGGCGCCTGAGCGAAAATGTGCGGCTTACGCACGACAACCAGCGATTGCGCGAGGATGCCGAGCAGAAGAACCGTCTGCTGGAAGTCAGCTTGCGCAGTGCCAGTCAGGCACGCGAATCGGCGGAACGCGCGAATGCCGCAAAGACACGGTTCCTGGCAGCGGCCAGTCACGATCTGCGCCAACCTGTGCACGCCTTGGGTTTGTTTTTCGAGGATCTGGCAAATCAGGTGAATTCGCCGGCTTCGCAACCGTTGATCGAACGCATCAACGATTCGATACGTGCGATCGATTCGATGCTGAGTGCCTTGCTGGACATCTCGAAACTCGATGCCGGCGTGGTGCAACCGGATTACGGCACGGTCGCCTTGCGGCCGCTGGTAAGACGCTTGCAGAAGGAATTTCAACCCGTCGCGGAGCGCACCGGCAATGCGTTGCACGTAAGGGTCCGCGAGGCCGACGTTACCAGCGACGGGCTCATGCTCGAACGGTTGCTGAGAAACCTGTTGAGCAACGCCTTGCGCTACACGCAGCGCGGCAAGGTTCTGCTGGCCGTAAGACCGCTTGGCACAACGGTGCGCGTAGACGTTTGTGACACCGGGATCGGTATACCGGGCGCACAATTGCAGGAGATATTTACCGAGTTTCATCAACTCGGCAATCCACAGCGCGATCGTCGCCAGGGCCTGGGTCTGGGTCTGGCTATCGTGAAACGCATCGCGGATCTGCTCGGCCACGATATACACGTGCACTCGCTGGTGGGGCGCGGCTCGCGTTTCCGAGTGACGCTCAAGCGTGCTCAGCCGGCCTCGCAGAGTGCGCGCGAGGAACCGGATACGGCGCCGGATCGGGACGATTTACACGGTTTCTGTGTGCTGGTGCTGGACGACGATAAGTATATCCTCGACGCAATGCAATCGCTGCTTCGCAGCTGGGGGGTGGTAGTGCTGGGCGCCGCGTCGATAAGCGCAGCGGCGGATCTGCTGGAATCGTCGACGCACCGGCCGCAACTGTTACTGGTAGATTACCGTTTGCAGGATCGCGGTACCGGCATCCAGGCGATCCACGGCCTGCAGCATCTGTTGGAGGAGAATGTACCGGCTGTGCTCCTTACCGGCGATACGGCCCCGGACCGGCTGCGTCAGGCACAGGCCAGCGGCATACCGTTGCTCTATAAACCGGTGCGGCCGGCCGAATTACGCTCGCTGTTGCGGAGTTTTCTGCCGTCTTGAAGCCAGCCCGCAAGGGGACGCAAGCGGCGTGCAATTTGCACGCTACGCCTGCAACGCAGGCGGAACGATCGGCAAGCGCTTGCTGAAAACTCGAATCCCCGTGCCGTCATTGGTTTTACGGGTGATAACACCCCTCAAGCACAGTAATTTATCGTCAGGCATCGTAATCGGGTCGATCGGAAAGTACAGGTCAACGCGCATTCCACGCGTCAGGGTGTGGGGCAGCATGCCGCGTACGAAAACACCCGTGGGGCTTACGCAACTTACATTGCACGATCGGATAAACTGATCTTCGAAATAGAGGTCTGCAACTTCGCGCGTCTTTTTCCGATCACTGACACGCCGTTCCTGTTCCACACTCGATGCTCTTGCCATTGCCAGGGGATCCTATGTTGTTTCACCGGTCGCCGGACCGGGAATCTAGAAATAGCAAAAAGTGGACCGCACTGCACAATCAATCACTTACGCGAACGCCCGCGCGCAGACTGTCAAAACAACCAACGATCCTGTTGCTGGATATTTTGACAATAACCAAGAATAACAATCAGTTATGGGAAACGCCGGAATATCATGCAGTGTAAATTTTACCGGCAGGTTGCGGCATCCATACGGCGTTTCTGGTCAAGCGAACAGCGCGCTCGCGGCACGCTGTTCGGCCACCGCAAAGCCGCGTCCAGGGCATCGCGATCGACGGAATTGTTCCCCGTTCATCTCGGGCACGTCTCGCGCCGCCAGCGCGAGAACTGAACCACCGCGACAGCGACGATCAGCAGCGCCGGCGCATCGAATATCGCCAACCGGCAGCCGCGAACAGACCCAGCACCAGACCGGTCGTGGCGAGACCGCCGCCGCGGCTTTCGTTGCTGCCGAATACCTCGATTTTCGTCCCACCGGCAAAAAAGCCTGGGATATTGCCGCTTTGCACGGCGTCGACCACCGCGTGGGCATCGACCAGCCCGGCGCCGCAGCGCGAGGTCGTGCAGGCGCCGGTCATGCTGTCGGTTGTGTTCTCCGGAAACTCGCGTGCAGTAAAAACCAGGGTCTGCTTGAGCTGCTCCGGGGTGAGCGACGGATTGAGCGCCAGCGCCAGCGCAACGATACCGCTCACTACCGGTGCGGAAAAGCTGGTGCCGATAACGGCCTCGTAGAAGTTATCGTTCAACGGCCCGATGGTGCCGCTGTCGCTGGTGGTCAGTATGCCTTCGCTGGCGGTATTGGCGGTGCCCCCCGGAGCGGCGATGTCAACCGCGCTGCCGATGTTGGTATAGTCGGTCTCTCCACCCTGCCGCGTGGTCGCAGCAATCGTAAATGCACCTCTGCATTCTGCAGGCGCTACGTCGGCGCCCTCGACATCCAGGTCGAGCCCTTCATTACCCGCCGAAACTACCACGACGACGCCTTGCGCTTGCGCATAGTCGAACGCCTCTTGATAAATCTGCGTGCACGGGGCGAAACCGCCGAGACTCAAATTGAGGATTTTGGCCGGATTGGGGTTATCCGCCACGTTGGGAACGCTCAGACCCATCGCCCAGCGGGCACCGTCGACGATATCGGCATCGGTACCGCCGCACTTTCCCAGCACTCTTACCGGCAGGATCGACGTGTTGTGATCGATGCCGGCGATGCCGAGACCGTTGTTGGTGGTGGCGCCGATAACACCGGTGACCAGGGTGCCGTGCCAGGAACTGGGTACGTTAACAGTCGGAAAGCCCCCGCACTCGTTCGCCACCACCGCGTCGCCGGGGTCGGTTGGATCGGGATCGCGGCCTTCATCGGGGGGATCGTTGTCGTCGATGTTGAGCGCTAAATTGTCCTCCACGAAATCATAGCCTGGCAGGATGCGGCTCACGTCCAGGTCTTCGTGCGCCGCGAGGATGCCGGTGTCGAGTACCGCCACCACCGTGCTGGCAGCGCCCGTGGTTATATCCCAGGCTTGTGGGAGATTGGCGCCGCCGGGTTCGACCGTCGCGGCATGCAGATACCACTGCTCGTTATAGCGTGCGTCGTTGGGCACCAGGCTTGGCCAGCGACGGTAGTTGGGTACGGCATAAAGAACGTCGGCGCGGCGGCTGAGCTCAACGGCCATGGCTTCCGCGGTGGCACGATCGACCGGTGCTTCCAATCCCAGCAGCGTCGCGTCGCCCGACATCTCACGTACGACATGCAGGGCGTGGCTAGCGGTAGCGGACAGATTGCTGGCCATGGCGGCTGACACACCGGCGGTAGCGACCGCTGATTGCAACTTGATGATTATGCCGCCCACGCGGTCGTCGCGCGGAGCGGCGCTGAGCGGCAGGGCGAAAACCAGGCACAGCCAGAGTGTCAGTCGTTGTGTACGCACCATTACATTTTCCGCTTAGACAGACTAGCGCCTCATCACGCCGGATAGCGGCAGACGGGTGACAATCTACTGGACGAGTTGATTGAGTTCAAAAATCGGCAGCAGAATTGCGAGCACGATCACCAAGACTATCAGGCCCATTACCAGAATCACCAGCGGCTCGAACAGGCTCAGGAATATCGACAACAGTGTGCTCATTTCACGCTCCTGCTGCACCGCAGCGCGTTCCAGCATCTGATCGAGATTGCCCGACGCTTCCCCGCTCGCCACCAGATGTACCATCATGGGCGGAAATAACCCGCTCTCGCCCAGCGATTTCTCCAGGCTGCGCCCTTCGCGTACCTGGTTCGCGGCCTTCAGTACGGCGCCGCGCATCGGCAGGTTGACCACTACCGCTGCCGAGATCTTCAGCGCATCCAGAACCGGTACGCCGCTGGTGGTGAGGATGCTCAGCGTGCGTGCGAAGCGTTCGCTGTTGAGACCACGCGCTAACCGCCGAATGTAGGGCAGCTGCAGCACGATGCGGTGAACGCGCTCGCGAAAGCCGTCAATGCGCAGTGCCCGCCGGAACATCCAAAGGCCCAGGGCGATGCCGGCCAGCAGATACCACCCCCAGGCACGAATAAAATCACTGACCGCGATCAACGCCTGAGTCAACCAGGGGAGTTCCGCGTCCAGGCCTTCGAACACGTCCACCACCTGAGGCACGATGTAGGCCAGCAGCAACGCCACAATGGACAGCGCGAGCACGCACAGAATGCTGGGATAGAACAGCGCCACGCTGATCCTGCTACGGGTGGCCTGGCGTGCTTCGGTGTAATCGGCCAGGCGCTCCAGCACAGTCGACAGATGCCCCGATTGCTCGCCGGCGGTTACCGTGGCGAAATAGAGTTCATCGAACACGCGCGGAAAGTCGGCCAGCGCGGCGCCCAGCGAATGGCCTTCCAGCACGCGCGCGCGAACGGCCAGAATCAGCGCCGCAACGCGGGGCTTCTCGGTTTGCCGACTGACCGCCTGCAATGCTTCTTCTACTGGCATGCCGGACTGAACCAGTGTCGCCAGTTGCCGGGTGACCAGCGCGAGATCAGCTGCGCCGACACGGCGCCTAGCCAGCGGACCTGCTGAGCGCCTACGTTCGACACGGGCAGTTTCGTCTACGCTAAGCGGACTCAGGCCTCGTTCACGCAGCTGCTGGCGAATCTGCCGAGCGTTGTCGCCCTCCATCACACCCTTGCGCTCGCGGCCGCGCTGATCCAGGGCAACGTAATCGAAAGCACTCATGGTGGGGTTGGTGGCGTTATTACTTGCGGGTTAGCGGCAGCCGGACCACCGCGCAGGTGTGTTACTGCGCACCATTATTTCAACGCAATCGCTTTCCTGCAGCATGCAGGCTAGTTTTCGCGCGTAACACGCAGCACTTCGGCCAGCGACGTATCGCCCGCCAGCACCCGGCGCCGTCCGTCATCGCGAATACTCGGAGTCAGGGTTCGAGCGTGTTTCTCGAGGTCATGTTCGCTGGCGCTGTCGTGAATCAGGGTGCGCAGCGTCTCGTCGATAAGCAGCAGCTCATAAATGCCGCTGCGTCCGTAATAGCCGGTGCCGTTGCAGTTTTCGCAGCCGACTGGCGCAAAAACCTCGTAGCGGTTGCCATTGACGATACCCAGCGCGGCCCTTTCCGCTTCGTTCAGCTCGTGCGGGGTTTTGCATTTCGGGCACAACAGACGTACCAGTCGCTGTGCCACTACACCGATCAGGCTGGATGACAGCAGAAACGGCTCGACGCCCATGTCGCGCAGACGGGTCACGGCACCGACCGCGGTGTTGGTGTGCAGCGTCGACATCACCAGGTGGCCGGTGAGACTCGCCTGCACGGCAATTTCGGCGGTTTCCAGGTCGCGGACTTCGCCTACCATTACCACGTCCGGGTCCTGCCGCAGAATTGCTCGCAACCCCCTGGCAAACGTCAAGTCCACGCGCGTGTTGACCTGCGTTTGCCCGATCCCATCGATGTAGTATTCGATCGGGTCTTCGACGGTGAGGATCGAGCGGCTGCGATCGTTTAGGCGCGTCAGCGCAGCGTACAACGAGGTGGTTTTTCCGGAACCCGTGGGACCGGTCACCAGTAGAATGCCATGCGGCAAGCGTATCAGTTCGTGAATGCGGTGGCGTATGTCCGCCTCCATGCCGAGTTGTTCGAGATCGAGCCGGCCTGCTTGTTTGTCCAGCAGCCTCAACACCACGCGTTCGCCGTGTCCGGAGGGCAGCGTGGATACGCGTACATCCACCGCACGCCCCGCGACCCGTAAAGATATGCGCCCGTCCTGCGGCAACCTTTTTTCGGCGATATCCAGACGCGCCATTACCTTGATACGCGAGATCAACAGCGGCGCCAGAGTACGTGGTGGCTCCAGAATCTCCAGCATCACGCCGTCGATTCGCAGGCGGATGGAAAGGCGTCGTTCGAACGGCTCGACATGTACGTCGGAAGCGTTTTTGCGCACTGCCTCGGTGAGAATCGCGTTGATCAGCCGGATGATGGGCGCATCGTCTTCCGCTTCCAGCAGATCTTCGGGTTCTGGCAGAGCATCTGCGACTGTCTGCAAGTCGAGATCCTCGCCGAGGTCGTCCATGATTTCGTTGGCCTGCCCGGAACCGCCTTCATAGTGGCGTACCAACAACTGCTCGAATGCCTCGGCTTCGAGCTTGCGCGGTCTTAGCGCTCGCCCGAAAAGGCGTCGCACTTCGAGTAACGCGGTGCTGCTTACGCCTTCACGATAGACGACGTCTACATGATTGGCGCCAACTTCTCCTACCAGCACACCGTGGCGTTTGGCGAACGCGTAGGGAATCCGCGGTTCGTGCGGCATGTGTACGGGTATCGACTGTCCGATCTCGCGGTCGGGGTGAGCGTCGTCTTGCACCTCTTTTGCAGAATCTTCCGACAATTCAACCGTTTCCACTATGGCGGACTCTTCCTCAAATCCCGTGTGCCCGTCGTCCTCACTACGTACAGACGACCGATCCGTAGAATCTTCCGCTAATTCGGCCTCATCCGCCATCGCTGACCCGTCGTCAAACCCGCCCGCTTCGACGGTTACCGACGACGGTCCTACAGAATCTTCTGACAATTCAACCGTTTCCACTATGGCGGACTCTTCCTC
>JAOTYY010000168.1 GCA_029861595.1 Gammaproteobacteria bacterium | reverse complement strand
ATAGACAATGTTGGCAGTCTCGTTACTCAGGCTGATATCGAGCGCTCCCCCCTCCGCGCCGCCTACAATCAGAGCGAGAAACACAGGAATTACGCGTGTCCGCATGGCATTCTCCTTGGAGACGCGCGGTATTTTACGCAATCTCAGTTGACTAAAACCACTATATTTAGCGTTTTCAATGACTCAATTATACAATTTGTTGTGTTATGGCCGTGATCAGCCTGGGTGAAGGCGTGCCTGCGATGCTGCTGGCGGCTGGTCGCGGCAAACGTATGCGTCCACTCACCGACCATCTGCCGAAAGCACTGCTCCCTGTCGGCGACAAAACGCTCATCGAACATCACCTGTTGGCATTGGCCAAAGCCGGGATCGACGATATTGTCATCAATACCTCCTACCTAGGCTCGTTGCTAAGGGAGGCACTGGCTGACGGCGACGAGTACGGCGTGCACATCCGCTACAGCGACGAGGGGAACCAACCTCTGGAGACAGCCGGCGGCATCGCTAACGCTCTGCCTATGCTCGGGGAGAAATTTCTGGTAATAAATGCCGATATATGGACCGATTTCGAATTCGACGCGCTACGCGCACCCGCAAAAAGCCTCGCGCATCTAGTGCTGGTCGACAACCCACCACATCATCCGGACGGCGATTTCGCCCTGCTGGACTCCGCCTTGAGTAACCAGGCACAAAACCGCTTGACCTACGCCGGAATCGGCGTGTTCCGCGCCGAACTGTTCGCCGATCTAGGCGCGGGTGCCGCTCCCCTGGCGCCGTTGCTGCGACACGCGGCCGACGCGGGGCACGCCACCGGCGAGCACTACCAGGGCGACTGGCTTGACGTGGGCACACCGCAGCGGCTGGCGCAGTTGTGCAGGCGCCTCGCGGCGGATCGGATGCCATGAACGATACGTTGTTTGCCCGGACTGACCTGCCCGAGGGTTTTCTGGACGTAAGTGCCCGCGAGGTGCATAAATTGCTGCCGCAGCCCACCTTGATCACCTGCCCGGGCGAACGCGAAGATGCATTGTTCGTGACGATACTGCAGCACGGCAACGAAGATACGGGATGGCGCGCCGTGCAGGCATTGCTGCGCGAGTACCGCCATCGGCCACTGCCGCGCCGGCTGTTGCTGTTCGTTGCCAACGTGCATGCCGCACGTGAAGCGGTACGCCACTTACCTGAACAGATGGACTTCAACCGAGCCTGGCCGGGCACCGATCATGCGCCTTGCGTCGAAACCAGTTTGATGAAAGCCGTACACGATGCGGTAGCCGCGCAACCACTGTTTGCGGCGATCGACGTGCATAACAACACCGGCAGCAATCCGCACTACGCCGCGTTCAATCGCCTGGATCGCCGCTGCGTGCAACTGGCACGTTTTTTCAGTAACACGATGGTGTATTTCGAACAACCGCATGGCGTCATGACGCAGGCACTGGCGCCCCACTGCCCCGCGGTGGTACTGGAATGCGGCAAGGTGGGCAACGCGGCGGGCACCGAACACGCGCGGGCATTCATCGATGCCTGCCTTAATATGCCGCGCATACCGGACGATCCGGTCGGCAGCCACGAAGTGGATCTATTCCATAGCGTCGCGCGCCTGCGGCTGAGCAGCGATGCCGAATTCGGTTTCGACACACCGCACCGCGCCCTTTCGCTGGACCCAGACATCGATAAGCACAATTTTCAGGAACTGCCGTACGGTACCGTGCTCGGCAGCATCAAAGGACCGATTCGCGATCAGTTGCATGTTCTGGACGAGGCGGGAAACGATGCGACCGATCGCTATCTTTCCGCAGACGGCGGCCAATTGCGGCTGCAGCGCAGCGTGATGCCTTCGATGTTGACGCTGGACGAAGAAATCGTCCGACAGGACTGCCTTTGCTATTTCATGGAGCGTGTTACTGCCCAAATCAGCTAAATTGACGTTTACGTAAACGTAAAATATATTGGATTGCAGGCAGTCATGCGGCGTGCAGACTAGGCAATCCCGCAGATTGCTTTTATCTTAAGCAGCTGGATTATGCATCTCGTCGCGTAGCTGCGGCGCCTGAGGAGTTCCTACCAATGAGCAGTTATGCAGACGTCTACAAACGCTCCATCCAGGACCCGGAGGGATTCTGGGCCGAGGCCGCACAGGCGGTGCACTGGTACAAGCCATGGGACAGCGTACTCGACTCCAGCACTGAGCCGTTTTACCGCTGGTTCGCCGGCGCCGAACTCAACACCTGTTACAACGCACTCGATGTGCATGTCGAAGCAGGGTTCGGCGAACAGGCGGCGCTCATTTACGACAGCCCGGTGACGGATACCATCCGCACTTACAGCTACGCGGAGTTGCGCGACGAAGTCGCAAGGTTCGCCGGCGGCCTCGCCGGGCTGGGGGTTGGCAAGGGCGATCGCGTGGTCATCTACATGCCGATGATTCCGGAGGCGGCCATTGCCATGCTGGCCGTGGCGCGCCTGGGTGGCGTGCACTCCGTCGTGTTCGGAGGTTTTGCCGCTGCGGAACTGGCGGTGCGTTTCGACGACGCGCAACCGAAGGCGGTGGTGTCGGCATCATGCGGTATAGAACCGGGCCGCGTCGTCGAGTACAAACCATTGCTGGACGAAGCGATCGAGCTGGCGACCAGTAAACCGCAGCACGTAGTCATGTTGCAGCGCCCCCAGGCCGAGGCAAGCATGCTGTCGGAGCGGGATGTTGACTGGCAGGCGCTGGTCGCCGATGCCAAGCCGCATGACTGCGTGCCCGTCGCCGCCACCGACCCCCTGTATATCCTGTACACGTCGGGCACCACCGGGCAGCCCAAGGGCGTGGTCCGCGATAACGGCGGACATGCGGTGGCACTGAAATGGACGATGAAAAACATCTACGGCGTGGAACCGGGCGATGTTTACTGGGCGGCCTCGGATGTAGGCTGGGTGGTCGGTCACAGCTACATCGTGTATGCGCCGCTGTTCCATCGCAACACTACTGTCATGTTCGAAGGGAAACCGGTTGGAACGCCGGACGCCGGCACGTTCTGGCGCATCATCGAGCAGCACAAGGTCAAAGTCCTGTTCACAGCACCCACCGCTTTCCGCGCGATCAAGAAGGAAGACCCAGATGGCGAGCTGATCGGGAAATACGATCTGTCCCACTTCCGGCTGCTGTTTCTGGCGGGCGAACGCTGCGACCCCGATACGCTGCACTGGGCGGAGCAGCAACTGAAAGTCCCGGTCATAGATCACTGGTGGCAGACGGAGACGGGCTGGTCGATCTGCGCCAATTGCATGGGCATAGAAGCGCTGCCCGTAAAGCCCGGCTCGCCGGCCAGGCCGGTGCCTGGCGTGGACTTGCAGTGTCTCGATGAAAGTGGCAAACCGGTAACGGCGGGCGATATCGGCGCCCTGGTGATCAAGCTGCCGTTGCCGCCCGGTACTTTCCCGAATCTGTGGAACGCCCCCGAGCGTTACGTGGAAAAATACTTGAGCGAGTTTCCGGGCTTCTACTCGACAGCGGATGCCGGTTATATCGACGACGACGGCTACACGTTCGTCATGTCACGCACCGATGACATCATCAACGTCGCGGGTCATCGGCTTTCCACCGGCGCCATGGAAGAGGTGCTGGCCGAACACGGCGATGTTGCCGAATGCGCGGTGTTCGGCGTCGCCGATCAGCTCAAAGGTCAACTGCCAATAGGCCTGCTGGTGCTGAAAGCCGGCGTAACACGCGCCGACGAAGAGATCGTCAGCGACGTCGTGAAAATGGTGCGCGATAAGATCGGTCCGGTTGCCGCATTCAAAACCGCGGTCGTGGTGAAACGCTTACCGAAGACACGTTCTGGGAAAATACTGCGCGGAACGATGCAAAAAATCGCCGATAATCAGACTTACAAGATACCCGCCACCATCGACGACCCGGTGATCCTCACCGAGATCGAGGCGTCTCTGAGAACGATTGGGTACGCTTCGGCGTAGTCGCACCGGTATCAGAACGGGGAAGGCAATGAGCGATTCTGACCAGCAGCGGTTGTCCGAGTGGCAGAAGCTCGCGCAAGCGGAATGCAAAGTCGCGTCACCGGATGAACTGGACTGGCAAACGCCGGAAGGCATTGTCGTCAAACCACTCTACAGCGCCGCGGATCTCGCCGCCCTGCAGTACCAGGAGACGTTACCGGGTCTGGCACCGTTCACCCGCGGCCCACGTGCCAGCATGTATGCGGGGCGGCCCTGGACGATACGGCAGTATGCAGGATACTCCACCGCCGAGGAATCCAACGCATTTTACCGGCGCAATCTCGCCGCCGGTCAGCACGGGCTGTCCATAGCCTTCGACCTGGCCACCCATCGTGGCTACGACTCGGACCACCCGCGCGTGCTCGGTGACGTCGGCAAAGCCGGCGTGGCCATCGACACGGTCGAGGACATGAACATCCTGTTCGACGGCATCCCGCTCGATCAGATATCGGTATCCATGACCATGAACGGCGCGGTGTTGCCGGTAATGGCCATGTTCGTAGCCGCGGGCGAACAGCAGGGTGTGGCGCGAGCGGCGCTGTCCGGCACTTTGCAGAACGACATCCTGAAAGAATTCATGGTGCGCAACACCTACATCTATCCACCGCGCCCTTCGATGCGCATAGTCGCCGATATCATCGGATTCACGGCACGCGAGATGCCGCGCTTCAATCCCATTTCGATTTCCGGCTATCACATGCAGGAAGCCGGCGCGACGTGTGTACAGGAACTTGCGTTTACGCTGGCAGATGGCATCGAGTACGTACGCGCGGCACTGGATTCGGGTCTGCAGGTCGACGCGTTCGCGCCGCGCCTGTCGTTCTTCTTCTGCATTGGCATGAACTTCTTCATGGAAATCGCCAAACTGCGAGCCGCGCGGTTTTTGTGGGCTAGTTTGATGCAGGAATACTTCTCGCCCGACGACAAACGTTCGCTGCTGCTGCGGACACATTGCCAGACATCTGGCGTGAGCCTGACGGCGCTGGATCCTTATAACAACATCGTACGCACCACTATCGAGGCGTTGGCCGGCGTACTGGGAGGAACACAGTCACTGCATACCAACTCGTTCGATGAGGCGCTCGCCTTGCCGACCGACTTCTCTGCACGCATTGCCCGCAATACGCAATTGATCCTGCAGGAAGAAACTGGTGTCACCCGCACCGTGGATCCGCTGGGCGGTTCCTACTACCTGGAGAGCCTCACCAACAGTCTGGCGGTCGAAGCGCGCAAGCTCATCAATGAGGTGGAGGCATTGGGCGGCATGACCATCGCAGTGGAACAAGGTATGCCGAAACTGCGCATTGAGGAAGCCGCCGCACTGCGTCAGGCACGCATTGACCGAGGCGAAGAAGTGATCGTCGGAGTCAATAAATACCAACCCGAAGAAGAAACCCAGGTGGATCTCCTGGACATCGACAATACCGCAGTGCGCGAAGCGCAGATCCGCCGCCTTCGAGAAGTCCGCGATCAGCGTGATGAAGATCGGTGCGCCGCGGCACTCGCCGCACTCAAACAGGCAGCGCAAAACGATCGCGGCGATTTACTCGCCGGCGCTGTCGAAGCGGCGCGAGCACGCGCCAGCGTCGGCGAGATCTCCACTGTGCTGGAACAGGTTTTTCAACGGCACCGAGCTGAAACCATGTCGATTTCAGGTGTATATGGCGCAGCGTTCGCGAACGACGCGGAGTTCTCCGAAATCGTGAAAAAAGTCGCGGCGTTCGCGGACGCCGAAGGCCGCAGACCGCGGATGCTGGTGGCAAAACTGGGCCAGGACGGACACGACCGCGGCGCCAAAGTGATCGCCACCGCATTCGCCGACATCGGATTCGACGTCGACATAGGGCCGTTGTTCCAAACGCCCGAAGAAGCAGTGGCGCAGGCACTCGAGAACGACGTTCACGTTATCGGAATATCTTCCCAGGCAGCCGCTCACAAAACACTGGTGCCGCAAGTCATGCTGGCGCTCGACGAGGCCGGCGCGAACGAGATAATCGTGGTTTGCGGCGGTGTGATTCCTGCGCAGGATCATGCGATGCTCCACGAGCTGGGCGTTGCGGCTATTTACGGTCCGGGCACTAATATTGCGCAAGCCGCCGAAGACGTCATAGACCTCATCAACCGAAAACGGCTTGCCGCCTGACAGTATGGAATACGCCGCAGGCGGCAGCGGAACAGCGAATCCCCGGGGCCACTTCCTATGCAAGAAATCATCGAACGGCTGCAACGAAAACGCCAGGCGGCACGCCAGGGGGGCGGACAAAAACGCATTGATCGGCATCACGCCAAGGGCAAGCTGACCGCCCGCGAGCGCATTGAGTTGCTTCTCGACGAGGGCAGTTTCGAAGAATGGGACATGTTTGTAGAACACCGTTGCACGGATTTCGGCATGTCCGATCAAAACATTCCCGGCGATGGTGTGGTAACTGGCTATGGCACCATCAACGGCCGCCTGGTTTTCCTGTTCAGTCAGGACTTTACCGTTTTCGGCGGCTCGCTATCCGAAGCGCATGCGGAAAAGATCTGCAAGATCATGGACCAGGCGATGAAAGTCGGCGTCCCCGTCATCGGACTCAACGATTCGGGTGGCGCACGAATTCAGGAAGGCGTTGCATCGCTGGGCGGCTACGCCGAAGTTTTTCAGCGCAACGTCCTGGCTTCGGGAGTTATTCCGCAGGTGTCGCTGATCATGGGCCCCTGCGCCGGAGGCGCAGTGTATTCACCGGCAATGACCGATTTCATCTTCATGGTGGAGGACACCTCGTACATGTTCGTGACCGGGCCGGAAGTCGTAAAGACCGTGACTCATGAGGAAGTCACGCACGAACAACTCGGTGGCGCGAAAACCCATTCCACAGTGTCGGGTGTGGCAGATCGCAGCTTTGAGAACGACGTCGAGGCGTTGCTGATGCTGCGCCGGTTCATCGATTTTCTACCTGCAAACAACGGCGAGGCGGCACCGCAGGTACGCGTTGACGATCCCGTCGCACGCGGTGAGGCGTCGCTGGACACGTTAGTACCGGATAACCCGAACAAACCATACGACATGCACGAGTTGATCCACAAGATCGTCGACGACGGGGATTTTTTTGAGTTACAGCCGGGCTACGCAAAGAACATTCTGGTGGGTTTTGCGCGCATGCAGGGGTCCACCGTCGGCATCGTCGCCAACCAGCCGCTGGTGCTGGCCGGCTGCCTGGACATTGATTCGTCGCGCAAAGCCGCACGCTTCGTGCGCTTCTGCGACGCCTTCAATATTCCGATCGTGACGCTGGTCGACGTGCCCGGGTTCATGCCCGGCACCGCCCAGGAATACGGTGGCATCATCAAACACGGTGCGAAACTCCTGTACGCCTACGCGGAGGCCACGGTGCCAAAAGTCACGGTGATTACGCGCAAAGCCTATGGCGGCGCCTATGACGTCATGGCATCCAAACACTTGCGTGGTGATGTGAATCTCGCCTGGCCCAGCGCTGAAATTGCGGTGATGGGACCCAAGGGCGCTGTCGAGATCATTTTCCGCGAGGATCTGGCCGATCGGGAGAAGATCGCCGAGCGCACAGACGAATATCGCGAAAAATTCGCCAATCCTTTCATCGCCGGACACAGGGGTTATATCGACGACGTTATCTCACCGCGCAGCACCCGAGAGCGCGTGTGTCGTTCGCTGTCAATGTTACGCAACAAAAGCTTGAAGAATCCTTGGCGCAAGCACGGTAACATTCCGTTATAGTCCTGTACCGCGAAACCATCTGAAGCGTGTTCAAAAAAATTCTCATCGCTAATCGTGGCGAAATCGCCTGCCGTGCGATCAGGACGGCGTCGCGCCTGGGTGTCGCAACAGTCGCCGTGTACGCTGACGTGGACCGTGATGCTCTGCACGTGCGCATGGCCGACGAAGCGGTACAGATCGGCACTGCGCCATCGGCCGACAGCTACTTGCGCGGCGACAGAATTCTCGCCGCCTGCAGACAGACCGGCGCCGAGGCCGTTTATCCCGGCTACGGCTTTCTTTCCGAGAATGCCGAGTTCGCCCGGCAGCTGGCGGCCGCCGGTATCGTCTTCATCGGACCCGATGCCCGAGCCATCGAGGCCATGGGTGACAAGATTACCTCCAAGCAGCTTGCGGAGAAAGCCGGCGTCAACGTGATTCCCGGTTTCCCACAGGCCATCGCAGATGCCGAGCATGCGGTCGGCGTGGCCCGCGAAATCGGCTACCCGGTAATGCTGAAAGCCAGCGCCGGCGGGGGCGGTAAGGGCATGCGCATTGCGCATGACGATGACCAATGCCGCGAAGGTTTTACCCGTGCGGCCAACGAGGCGCGCAACAGCTTTGGTGATGATCGCCTGCTGGTGGAAAAGTTCATCGAACAACCTCGACACATCGAAATCCAGATCATCGCCGACAATTCCGGCAATACCGTGTACCTGCACGAACGGGAGTGCTCCATCCAACGCCGCCATCAGAAGGTCATCGAGGAAGCACCCTCACCTTTCCTCGACGCGGCGACCCGAGCCGCCATGGGCGAACAGGCCGTTGCACTGGCACGCGCTGTGGATTACCGGTCGGCCGGCACGGTGGAATTCATCGTCGACGCACAGCATAACTTCTATTTTCTCGAGATGAATACGCGGTTGCAGGTTGAACATCCGGTTACCGAACTCATCACCGGATTGGATTTGATAGAGCTCATGTTGCGGGTTGCTGACGGGGAAACATTGCCGATCAGGCAATCCGACATCACGATCGACGGTTGGGCGATGGAAACGCGCATTTATGCAGAAAACCCCTTGCGTGATTTTCTACCCTCAGTAGGTCGACTGCTACGCTATCGGGAACCGCCCGCGAGTCGCACCGTGCGTGTGGATGCGGGGGTCGTGGAAGGCGGCGAGATCTCCATTTACTACGATCCGATGATCGCCAAGCTGATAACCTGGGGAGCGACACGCGGTGAGGCGATCGACGCTATGCGCGCAGCTCTGGATGCCTATTACATCCGCGGCGTGGAGACTAATATCGCCTTCCTTGCCGCCCTCATGAATCACCCGCGCTTCGTCGCCGGTGACATTTCGACGAGCTTTATCAGTGAAGAGTACGCAAACGGGTTCACCGCCGAACACATGGTGCCGGCGGATGCGAATCTGCTGTTCGCGATTGCCGTCGCCGTCCACCAGCGCATGCTGGAGAAGCAGGCCGGCATCAGCGGACAACTGCCGGGACGCACCGCCAATCTCTGTCGCGACTGGGTCGTCGTCAACCATGGCCATGAAACGGCGGTGAGCATCGACGGGGGCAGCGACAGTTTCGACGTCGACATCGACGATACACGATATCGCGTAAGGAGCACCTGGCGAACTGGCGAGCCATTGTTCACGGGCACGGTGAACGGACGCAGCGTGTGCGTGCAGATCGAGCGCAAAGGCATCGGGTATCGACTTGCTCATGATGGGGTTAACATCGAAGCGCTGGTACTGAACCAGCGGGCAGCTGTGCTCAATCG
>JAOTYY010000388.1 GCA_029861595.1 Gammaproteobacteria bacterium | reverse complement strand
ATGAATCGACAGGAAGAACTCGCTGTTGGGATTGCGCGTATCCAGCAAATAGCTGCCTTCAGGCGTCCTGAAATCGCCTTCATGCTGTTTGTCGCCGACAGGTCGAATGCCCAGCGCGATCTCAAACGTGCGAAACGCCTCTCCGTCTTTAATCAGGCGTAATTGGCGATCCGATTTATCGACAAGCACCTTGTCCGCGATCGGAAACCCGCCCGCTTGCAAGTCTCCCTGGCATAGCAGGGCAAGTAACAAAACTGTGCTGGCTAGAATGCGCATGTGCCGAGATTAGCAAACCTTTCGTGGCGGGAAAACGGCATTGATCACACGTTCTTGCCAACGATCCAGCCAATCGCAAACCCGATTCCACCCGCAACCAGCGTGTAAAGGGGCAAAAAGCGGAATAGCTGACCTGGATTCCTGGCACCACTGAAAAGGTCGTTGAGATTCACTGAATACGCATAGTGCAGGTACACGGACAGGCCCAGCGCCGGAACCGCATAGCCCAGCGTGCCGAGCGGCAGGCGCCAGCCGGACCCGCTCCAGGTACCACCGCCGCGCTGCAACGTCAGGGTCGCGAGCACGAGAAGCAACCCGGGCGGAATGAGATTCCGGAGAACATACGGCCCCCCGCCCTGCACGTCGTTAATCCAGAACGCCACCGCAATGACGAGCAGGACGAGCGGCAGCAGTCGCAACAGGATCAATCTGATCATTGCAACATCAGGAGCTGTCGACACTGGCAAGCACGGGGAAGTTCACGGTCGTGCCGGGTCTGACATTGTGCAGATCGACCTCCGGGTTGTACTGGCGGAACAACCAGACCGGCACATCGTACTCACGCAGCGCCAGTATCCAGATTGACTCACCACGAGATATGACATGCTCGGTGACGCCCGTGATGATGTTGTTGCGAAAAAATCCGTCCTGCTGCGTCCGGTGGTAAGCGATTCTACGATCCTCGAAGGTTTTTGCGTCGCTCGCGGCGAGATCCAGGCGAATGCGCATGCCAACCTCAACGGGCGTACGAAACGCCAATCCGTTGAGATCGCGGAGGCGTTGCGTACGAATATCCAGCCAGTCGGCATAGTGACCCAGCGTCTCCAGCGGATGTACCTCGATCGTGCGGTCGTCCGCGACACTGTAGTCGCTGGGATCGGACAGAAGCGCGGTCTGTATCGTGCCGAGCGGGCTGGCCGCGAGGTCTCCACCCATCACAGCCGGTGTCTGCTCAGCCACTGTCACGGCCTCGGCAACGGCTGGCGCATCTGCGCTGGCCATAACAGCTGCCTCAACCGCCGGCTCAGGCGCAGCCACCGCCGCGCTAACGGCGGCCGGCGCCGGGCCCGCTGCCGGCAATCGCAACCTCTGGCCGGCCCGAATTCGGTTTGAGCTGCTGAGACCATTGAGAGCGACCAGCGTCGAGACGCGCGTGTCATACGCCTCCGCGATTTGCGACAAGGTATCGCCGCGGGCGATGGTATGAAAAAGATCGGGTAGCTGCGAGGTCTGCCAGTCGTCCACCGGGACATTGGCTACGAGAGTCGCGATCGGCGCATCGAGCAAACTGGACGGCATGCGGATATTGAAACCTTTGGGTAGATGTTTGCTGCCCTGCCAGACCGTGGGCTGCAGAGACATATTGTGCGCGGCCAGCTGTTTGGCTGTTACGCCCAACGCGGATGACAGGTCGCTCGCCGGAATATACGCCTGCAGTTCGATCGTCGCGTAGTCGGGCGGTGTATCCGCTTTGACGCCTGGGAAGTACTTTTGTGGATTCTGATCGACCTGCATGGCTGCGAGGAACGCTACATAAAAGTTTCTTGACGCGAAGCCGAACGTCCTGCCGTTGTATTTTCTCAGGATATCGGTGTATGCCTCGTCACCGAACTGGCGCATTGCACGACGCACGCCCGCAAGACCATGGTTGTAGGCGGTAATCGCCATCGGCCAGTTGCCGGATATCGAATAGTTGTAAGCCAGCAGTTTTCCGGCGGCGCGCGTGGCCGCAAACGGATCATTGCGTTCGTCGACCACATGATCGATGCGCATGAAGCGGCGGCCCGTGCTGCGGGTAAACTGCCAGATGCCCGATGCGCCTACATGTGAACGCGCATCCGGATCATAAGACGACTCAACGTGCGGCAACGCCGCCAGCTCCACGGGCACACCGAGCGCACGAAATTCTTTCTCCACGTAGTCGCGCCATTGACCTGAACGCATCAGCCCCTGCCGAAATCGATCTTTCAGGCCCTGCTGGTAGCGAATCCGCTTTGTCGCCGCACTCAATGTTTCATTACTGACACCCTCGGGCCACAGAGCAAGGACTCGCGCTTGCTCGGCGGTGAGGTTATCGCGCTTGCCGCCTGCAAGGCTCCGCAAAACCGCCTGCAATGCCTTGCGGCGTTTGGCCACGTTACGCTGACGCTCACGCCGGGACATCTTGGCGGGCAGATCGACGCGCTCATAAACGACCGCGAGATTACGATTGTCGTGCAGCACGCCCTGATCGGTCGTATAGCGCGTGAAAATGCTCACCCAGAAATCGACATCG
>JAOTYY010000387.1 GCA_029861595.1 Gammaproteobacteria bacterium | reverse complement strand
GGCAATTTTGGTTTCGTTCAAGCGCGGTGCAACGCACGGCAGGTCGAGAATCGAAGCGAAGTCGGTAGCGAACGCGAAGCTCTGCGGACCTCGGTAGTAGCAGAGTCCCCGCGCGCCCAGACTATCCCGCGCCAGGAACAGCTGCCGTGCCTGGGCGTCCCACACCGCGAACGCGAAATCGCCGAGCAGATGCGCGACACACTGGTGGTGCCACTTGCGATAAGCGGCCAACACCAGCTCGGCATCGGTCGGCTGCCGTGTAGTCAGCTCTTCGCGCAGCCTACGCATGAGTTCGTCACGATTGTCGAGACGGACATCGGCGGCGACCACAATCTGATCGTCGCCCCAGATCAGGGGTTGCGTCTCGTGGATGGATTCAGGGGTCACGTGGAATGCGACGTGGGCCAGTCCCACCGGCCCGGTGAGCCAGTATCCGCTGGCGTCCGGCCCGGGCGTCATCGCGGCAGCGCTCATACGTTCGAGCATGGCGCGCTCGACCGGTCGGCCATCAAGGTTTAGGATACCGCAGATGCTGCTCATGGGCGGTCGTGCAGGAGAACGCGGTTAACAAAAGAAGCTCGCATGGTGTGGAGCATAGAACAATGCGTTGGCAGTCGGAAGATGCCTGCCCGGGTGCGGTTATGAAGACACTATTGGCAGGTCGGTTGTCGCGGGCGCGGGCTTTACCCTGGCCGGCGAAAAAACGCGCGGTGCACGCCGGAGTCTGGCTGCTATGCGTGGGGATCGGGCTGCGCTTGGTCGGATTCGCCAGAACGCAACGGCTGCTGGAACGGCTGGTTTCAGCTCCCCGAGACGATCCCATACGGCTTGACCGGGAACGGGCCGACCGCGACGTTGAGCGGGATCGTGCCGCGGTGGCGCGTGCGGCGCACCTGGTTCCGTTCGGCACCTGTTTGACACGCGCGCTGACCCTGTGGGCGCTGCTGCGTCGACGTGGTATCGAGACGGTGCTCAAAGTGGGTGTTCGCAAACATGGGGATGCCCTGGCGGCCCACGCGTGGCTGGAAAGCGACGGAGTACCGATTGTCACACCCGCTGAAGTCGCTGGTTACGCGGCCTTCCGTGAGCCACTCATCCCGCGGTCGCGGAAAGCGAGGTCGTGACGCGGGCAAGTCGTCTGCTCTATGCTCGGCAATGGTTATGCGCCGTATTTGTCGGCAAGCTGGCGCACGTAGTCCAGGGCCTGTGCGTGGTCGGCAAAACGCTCCGGAAACCGCTGTCGCAGCGCCTGCCCGATCTGGATGAGCGGCGTGTCGCCCGCCATCAGGCTCAGCGCATGTTTAACCACACGCCCGTCGGCATTCAATGCGGCGGTAAAATCCTCCGCCTGTTTGTGCAAACGTGCCGGTGACAGCGGCGTGCCGAAGAAGGTCGATTGTTTGAACTCGGCGCGCAGCCGGCTGTGCACGTCGCGGACATGGGTGTCCCAGCGCCAAACGTACTCACCGCCCACCAACCGTGCTTCGAGTAACAGGTCAACGGTGTCGTCCTGCTTGAGGGCGACAGGTTCCAACCAGGGAAAGAAAGTGTGGCCATAGATAAGCTCAGGCTTGCCCGGCGCGTTAGAAAACCCGACAGCCTCAGCGAGACACGAATCGAACCACACGGTGAATCCGTGGACGGCACGGTCTTGTTGGATGGTCCATCTGAGGCTTGCGGCGACATCGGGTCCAGTGATCCGGCGATAGTCTAGCTCGGCCCAGCACCGGGGCTGCTCGCAAAGCTGGCGCGCCGCGATCTGCGCCTTGCGATATCGATTGAGCACCATGCGCTGGCCCGCGGCGAGGTCCAGCCCGAAGCGTTTGGTTTGCCAGGGGGCTACGCAAGCTTGATACAACTTGTCGGCGCTGACCAACGCCACCCATACGGTATCGCACTGGGGCACGAGAGCCCCGCCGGGGGTGAGGAAGCGGGTCCGTGCATCAATTACGCTGGCGAGGTGGTCGGCAAACAACGGCAACACGCCGCGCAGGTCGGAAACGATTACATGCGCCTTCTCGGGCAGGTCGACATCCACGGAGCGGTCCTGAATGAATTGGATGCTGTGCGCGAATCCATTGATACGCGCAAAGTCCCGAGCCAGCTGGATGGCATCGCTGGGTTCAATGGCGTAGACGCGTTGTGCCCCCAACCGCGCTGCGATCAGCGCGAAGATGCCGGCACCGGTGCCGATGTCCACCACCACGCTGTCCGGGCGGATCACGCGGCGCAACGCCTCGACATGCGCGTCCATGCGCAGTCGGTCGGCGATCATCTGCCCGTAGTCGCTGATGCTATACATTCGGTCTCGCTGTTAGTTGTGGCATGCGCCCGCACCGCAGACACCCCGGCATGGCGAGGCCCGTCAGACAGGATTGGTCCGAGCAAAACTAGCGTACCGGTTTACCAAACTAGACGCTGCTCGACAATCTGCGGGAGCGATTATTCGGATTTACTTGGCCGCCCTCGCCGTGACCAGCCTGGTTCGCGCAGCTCGCGTACCAGCGACGCCAGGTCGGTTCACAGTCGTTCCGGCGTGACCGCGAACTCCCCGCGC
>JAOTYY010000386.1 GCA_029861595.1 Gammaproteobacteria bacterium | reverse complement strand
TTATTTCCCGATTTATTCCCTGGATTCGCGAGCGCGCCACCGAAATACGTACACCTCCCGATTACGGTTTCGCGAACCGATGCTCGGTGAGATTCCATGCTTTTGTGGTGACACTGAGGATGGCGCAGGACGGGCCGCCGAAGGTGCGAGCGCGGCCGGCGGCACCGGGATTTATCACCCAGGGACGGGCCGACTTATCGCTCACCTGCCGGTGCGAATGGCCGTAGACGATAGCGCGCGCGCCGCCGAACGCGGCACGCAGCCTGTCGTGCCGCTGCGCGACCGGATCGAATCGATGCCCGTGCAATACGACCAGCAGTCCGCCTGGCAGCGCGACCAACCCCTGGTCCGGCAGGGTTTCCAGCACGTGGCGCTGGGCAACCGACCATTTTTGCGGCGTATCGTTGTTGCCGCGAACGGCGATCGCTTCGGTGCCGCGCGCCTGTAAGCGAGTCAGCACCTCGGCGTTGCCCACGTCCCCCGCGTGTACCGCCAGATCGCATTCGGCGACGAGTGCAGCGATGCGATCGTCCAGAACACCATGGGTATCGGAAACCAAAACGATGCGCAGCCGATCGCGGTGTGACAGGTCGTAACTCGAGGCGCTATCGTGCATGCGATTGACCCGCGTCACCTTGACGAACCGACTTGATGCGATGCTCGCCGTGGAACGGGCCGGCAATCAGCGAGGCGCTGGCCCAGCATGTAACCGTTATTGCGATTCGATTTCGAATTTTCGCGTAACCTGTTGAATTCTCTTTATTCCAATGGCAATTGTGGCCAGTATTTGCGAATAGTCGGGTGTTCGCGGCTCAAGTATAATCCGGCGCTTTCGTGCACACGATTCTTCCCATCAACCAACCAGGACGAAGCGTTGAACGTTGCTTGTTTGGATCTCGAGGGCGTGCTGACGCCGGAAATATGGATAGCCTTCGCCGAGCATACCGGCATAGACCGCCTGCGTGACACCACGCGCGATGAGCCCGACTACCACGTGCTAATGCGTCAACGGCTGCGACTGTTGCTGGAAAACGGCTATGGACTTGCCGACGTGCAGCAGGTGATCGGGCGGCTGGAGCCGCTGCCCGGCGCGCTGGATTTTCTGCGTTGGTTGCGCGAACGGTTTCAAACTATCATCGTTTCGGATACGTTCTACGAGTTCGCGATGCCGTTGATGCGCCAGCTCGAATACCCCACTTTGCTCTGTCACCGCCTGGAAGTGGATGCGCAGGGTGCCATCACAGGTTACCGGCTGCGCCAGAAAGACGCCAAACGCGAGGTCGTGCGGGGCTTCCAGGCGTTGAACTACCGGGTGATAGCAGCTGGGGATTCGTACAACGACACCGACATGCTGGCGCAAGCGGACATTGGATTTTTTTTCAATCCGCCCGCTAACCTGATATCGGAGTTTCCGCAGTTTCCAGTACTGCGGGAATTCGACGAACTCAGCGATGCGTTTGCCGCCAGCGCCTGGGATTTCGATGGCCCGAACTGATAACCAGTGCTCGGCCGTCACGGTCGGGGCGAGGCACCATACGGCGGATCTGTATAGGGAGTAACTGATGCAGTCACTCGAAACCAAGCGACTAGTCGGCGCGCTGCTGGTAGCGCTGTGCTTACTGGCGCCGGCGTTGTCCATCGCGCAGAACCAGCAATACGGCAGCGACTACATCATCGTGGCGCCGGGCATGACGCTGACCAGAATCATGCGTGAATACTATCCGCAGCACCGTCGGCACTGGCCGGCGCTGATGGACGAGATTATCCGTATCAATCCGCACGCGTTCGTGAACAGTGCACCGGCCTCGCTCAAACGCGGTATGCGTTTGACGCTGCCGAAGGAAGTACCGACGACCCGCACCACACGTCAGGCAACGGGCACGGCGCCGAGAACCGAAACCTCGCTCCAGACCACCGCACCCCTGGTCAAGCCGCGGACCAGCGCAGGTGCCGCAGGTGCCGCAGGTGCCGCCGCTGCGGCTGCCACGAGTGGCAGCACCGGAAGCAGCGCGAGCGTCGTATCATCGACCTCGCGCCAGCAACCCGCGGCGACTACCCGGCAGCAGCCAGCTGTCGCCCCACAACCAACCACGCAGACCATTCAGGGCGCCTCTCGGATCACCGTGCAGGAGCCGGTTGCTGCGCTGCCTCCGCCAATGGAGACCGATATCACTGACGCTGATGACCAGGGAACCGTCGGCGCCGGCCAGATCGTTGCCCAGGAAGCCCCACAGGGGGGGGCCAAGGAACGCCCGCCCTGGTGGTGGATTGTGTCTGCCGTAGCGATGCTGGCGCTGGTGCTCTAGCAGCTACCTCGTGCAGGACGCGGGCCCGGCAATGCGGATCGAAAAGCACAAATACGTGCAGTTCCGATACCAGATTACCGATAGCAACGGCAGTCTGCTCGAGCGCAGCGACGTGCCTGTCAACTATCTGCACGGTCACGACAGTGGACTTATGGAGAAACTCGAACAACGCCTGGAAGGTAAAACAACGGGTGACATCGTCGCTGTGACGCTGCTGCCCGAAGAAGGCTTCGGGCAATCGGATCCGGCGTTGTTGTAC
>JAOTYY010000012.1 GCA_029861595.1 Gammaproteobacteria bacterium | reverse complement strand
TCCTGCAGTTGCTGGCGCAGCACCAGATGTGTGATGTGCCGGAACGCGCCGCTTAGATAATCCTGTTCGTCGTTACTCAGTACGTTGCGAGAATGCAGTTCGGCAATGCGTTGCAGCGTGGACGTGCTGGCCACACCCTCGCGTAACGCAAGCAGGCGAATGTTTTCCACCAGTGGCAACAAACCGTGGTATTTGAGATTGATTTTGCCTTTGTGCGGCCCGTCGCTCTCATCCACCGTGAGACGTTTGAAAAAACCGAGCGCCACACCATGATCGCGCTGCACGGCCTGCATGCGGCCGAGAAACATATGCCGATCGGGGAGGGTGCGGGTCACGAACTCGCGCAGGGCGAGCGCATTCTTACCCTGGCCGTGAACCGGTAGAAAATCAAAAAAAATGTCGGAGAGGCGCAGTGTCGCGTCGCTGGGTTTACGCAGCCAGTACTGCAGTTGCGCGCACCACTGGGAAACAGTTTTTCGCCACAAGGGATTACTGGCCATCACAAACCCTTTGCACAACGTGATACCAACTTCATGCAACGCAGCGGTCATGCGTTCGGCCAGAGCGATAAAGTACGTGTCGACCAGGTTGTGATCGGCATCTGGGTAGTCGTCCAGCACAAAGCCGTTGTCCTGATCGGGAAACAGGTAACTTTCACCGCGCCCGCCGGAGCCCATGACGATCACATCAAAACCGACAGGCGGCGATCCGGCACCTTCATCGCGTAACCTGATTATTGCCTGGCGAATGATGCGCCGGTAAATATCGTGGTTGAAGTGGGTGAGCAGTACCTGGATTTCCGGCGCCGGCACGCCGTCGTGCAGCAGGCCGAGGGCGATTTTCACCTGGGCGCGTTTCATGTGCTCTATGCCGGTGCGTAAATCGCCCGGCGTCAGGTGTTCGATCATCTCGAGCAGCAGCGGAATGGATTCGCTTAGTGCATGGTGCAGGTGCAGCATGCCGACCAGCAATCCCCTGTCGTCGACGACGGGTAAGTGGCGCAATCCCTCGCGCCGCATCAGGGCGATAGCCTGGAACAGGTAGTCGCTGCGACTGATGGTAGTCACCGGTGCGCTCATCGCGTTGCTGATGGATTCACCGATATCGAGTTGATATGCAATACGGTGAGTTACGTCCTGCTCGGTAACGATGCCCAGCGGATGACGCTCGTCGTCGACAATCAAAACACCTGACACCTCAGGCGCACGCAGCAACTCCACTGCGGCGCCGCAGGTATCGCCGGTCTTCAGGGTGGGAGGAGCGGATTCCATGTAGTCTCCCACCGTGCGAGTGAAAACCGACACATGCGAGACGTGATGCGATTTCACGATGACGGGTGCCGGCGTGGTACCAAATGCTGATGAGATGTCGTACTGCCCTTCATCCCAACCCTGCTCCCGCAAGGGAAGCAGGGCTCTCGTATTTTCCCCTCTCCCTTTGGGAGAGGGGTCATGGGTCAGGGTCTTGCAACATCCTACTTGTTAGCACGGTTTTCGACGAGATGGTCGACTACCGACGGATCGGCGAGCGTGCTGGTGTCGCCGAGGCTCGACAGTTCATTTTCCGCCACCTTGCGCAGGATGCGGCGCATGATTTTGCCGGAACGCGTCTTCGGCAATCCGGGCGCCCACTGGATCACATCGGGTGTGGCGATCGGGCCGATTTCCTTGCGCACGTGTTTGACCAGTTCGGCGCGCAGATCTTCGGTTTCTTCCACTCCGCTCATCAATGTCACATAGGCATAGATGCCCTGACCCTTGATGTCGTGCGGGTAACCCACGACCGCAGCCTCGGCCACTGCCTCGTGCAGCACCAGCGCGCTTTCGACTTCCGCTGTACCCATGCGATGTCCGGATACGTTGATCACGTCGTCCACGCGGCCGGTTATCCAATAGTAGCCGTCCGCGTCACGCCGGCAGCCGTCACCGGTAAAATAGTAGCCTTTGTACATGGCGAAATAAGTATCGAAAAAGCGTTGATGATCGCCGTACACGCTGCGCATCTGCCCCGGCCACGGTCGTGTGATGACCAGATTGCCGCTGCACTCACCCTCCAGCACCTGGCCCTGGTCGTCGACGATGGCGGGTACCACCCCGAAAAAAGGTTTGGTTGCGGAACCGGGTTTTAACGGTGTCGCTCCGGGCAGCGGTGTGATCAGATGACCGCCGGTTTCGGTTTGCCACCAGGTGTCGACGATCGGGCAACGCTCTTCGCCGACCACCCGGTAATACCATTCCCAGGCCTCCGGGTTGATCGGTTCTCCGACCGTGCCGAGGATGCGCAGGCTTTTGCGCGAGGAACTCGTAACCGGGTCGTTGCCCGCACCCATCAGCGCGCGAAGCGCGGTGGGCGCAGTGTAGAAAATGTTGACCTGGTGTTTGTCGCAGACCTGCCAGAACCGGCCGACATCCGGATAGTTCGGCACACCTTCGAACATCACGGTGATGGCACCATTGCACAGCGGTCCGTAGACGATATATGAGTGGCCCGTCACCCAGCCTACATCAGCCGTGCACCAGAATATCTCGCCCTCCTGATAATCGAACACGTACTTGTGCGTGATGGCGGTGAACAGCTGATAGCCGCCGGTGGTGTGTAACACGCCCTTCGGTTTGCCGGTGGAACCCGAGGTGTAGAGAATGAACAGGGGATCCTCGGCGTCCATCTCCTCGGGCGGGCAATCGGCCGATTGTGCTGCGACCAGTTCGTGGTACCAGACGTCGCGATTTTCCTGCCAGTCGACGTTGCCCTTGGTGCGCTGTACAACCACTATATGCTCGATACTGGGTGTGTCTGAGCACGCTTCATCGGAATTCACTTTCAGCGGAACCGGCTTTGCACCGCGTAAACCCTCGTCAGCGGTGATGAGAATCTTGCAGTCCGAATCGTTGATGCGATCGCGCAGGGCATCCGGTGAAAAGCCGCCGAACACGATGGAATGAATGGCACCGATACGGGCACAGGCCAGCATGGCGACGGCGGCTTCCGGCACCATCGGCATATAGATGCAGACACGATCGCCTTTGACGACACCAAGGCTTTTCAGCCCGTTGGCGAACTTGCACACTTCTTCGTGCAATTCCCGGTAGGTGATTTTTCTGTCGACGCTGGGGTCGTCGCCTTCCCAGATAATAGCGGTCTGGTCGCCGCGCGTGCCCAGATGCCGGTCGAGGCAGTTGTAGGAGACGTTCAATTTGCCGCCGACGAACCATTTGATCTCGGCTTTCGCATAGTCCCATTCCTGCACCTTGTCCCATTTCTTGAACCAGGTAACAAACTCCTCGGCCTGTTCGGCCCAGAAATTGTCCGAGTCGTTCACCGAGCGGTCGTACATCTCCGCGTACCGCTGCGCATCGATATGTGCGTTGGCGGCGATGTTTGCCGGGACCGGGTAAGTTTTCTCTTCTGACATTGCATCTACCTCTTCAAGGTTTGATTCCGCTGATTCGCATGTTGGTGGCTGGGGTGCGTAACCCTATAATGGCGGCGCTTGTTTCTGCAGTGACTTCTCGATGAGTATTGAACCGCTGGATCTGGTGTTTCTCCTGGTCACCGCATTTGTTGCCTGGCACGGTATCACCTATCGCGACGCAGAAGGCGAAACCGATATGGTACGCCTGCTGTTCGGCTGCATTGCGCTGCTGTTTTTCATGCGTGTACTGTTCGTCGACGTGCTCCAGGTATTCTAAGCGCGCTGTGCAATAGGAGCACCGGCGTACGCACAGTTACTGATCGTACGGGCGCTGCTCGGCATCCTTCTCGGGCATTCTCAACAGTCGCTCCTCTTCCGGCAGCGCAAGTTGTGCGCGCAGATACTCGGCGCGCTGCAGGATCGTTGCCTGTTTTTCGGGCTGGTTGCGCAAGAAACGGACCAACCAGTGTGGTCCCTCGTCCAGTTCTTCCTCTAGCGCTACAGCCTTCTCATAGTCCGCTATTGCTGCCTCGTAGTTGCCGAGGCGGTCATTGAGGATGCCGCGGTTGGCATAGGTGGCGCCCAGCAGGTTCTTCTCGTCCGGCATGCGTTCGTAGTCCGGAGCGAGCGCGATAACCGCGTTGAAGGTCTGCATTGCTTCATTATTGCGACCCAGTTGCATGAGACTTCGCGCCACGCCGTCCAGGGCTTCAATCTGCCGTGCATCGTTCGCCACGATCGCCTGGAATTCCTCCAGGGCATTGGCGTAGTCGCCGTCCTTGAAAAACTTGCGCCCCGTTTCCAGGCCCCGCGCATGAGGGTCTTGGTCGGAAAAATTGTCGTAAGCCGCCCAGGCCACCCAGGCTATGGCCAGGGAAATGGCCACCATTTTTAGCGTTTTGTACAAACGATCATCCATTCTGCGGCAGCCCCAGCATACTGATATTGAACAGCAGCGAGAAAATCAGTACCAGCACCAGGGCCAGCAGCCGCGCCCTGTTGCGTTGTCCCATGCGTTCGTCTTCGCTCAGTCCGCCGCCCGTCTTGCGCTCCAGCCGCCGCACGCTCAGCACCCAGATCAATTTGCTGGCCGGAAAGAACAGTAACGCGCCGAGCACCAGTACCGAAGCGTAGAAATAAAGCTGCTGCGACATTAGGGTGATTGATCTGCTTCCAGTCGGATCACGAATTATAGGCAAAAAAAGGGAGGGGTCGCCCCCTCCCTCAGCATCATGTAACGGCGCTCAGAGTTCTTCTGTCGCTTCGTGAGTATCGCCGATGTCTTCGTACAGTACTTCGATCTCGCGATCGGGCACCGTGGACATTTCCATCTTGTAGGCCAGGAACCACATCATGAACACACCCAGTGCCCACCACAGGATCTGCCAGGCCCAGATCGACGGCATGCCGAAGGTCCAGGTCGACGCATCCAGCGGGCTGCCGAAAATGGTGTTGCCGATCACGGCGCCCGGGCCGATCCCGAAGAAGAACCACACCAGGGTGATGATCCAGGCCATCGGCACCAGGCCACGCTTCTCGGGTGACAGCGAGGCATGTTCACGCAGGAAGTTGTGGAACTTCATGCGGTGATCCAGGTCGCCCTGGTTCTGGGTAACGCTGGAGATCAGCACTGCCAGTCCGAGGTTGAAGAGAATGCCCCAGCCGGCGGAGTGGATAGTCAGCGGCCAGCGGCCCCAGGCGGTGACGCCCAGCTGCTGCCCGATAGACTCGGTCAAGGTTACCGCTATAAGGCCGGCCGTCAGGCCGATGGTGACGCCCTGACGGGTCAGCCACGGCCACCAGCAGATAGCGATCAACGCCGGCCACATCTGGAAACCGTACGCTACCGCGAGACCGCCCAGCAACACGAGCGCGTCGGTTGCCGTCGTGGCAACGACCAGTGCAGCCAGCACGATTATCAACACGCCGACACGGCCAAACAGCTTCTGCTGTGTGTGAGAGGCATTCGGCATAATGAAATGCTTCAGCAGATCGCGGGTCAACATGCCACCGGCGGTGGACATGTAGGCAGCACCTGTCGACTGCATCGCAGCCAGTGCGCACACGGACAACAGGCCTACCAGCCATGGCGCAGCGTCGGCCATCAGGTAGATGAGCTGCGGGACCAGCATGCCCTGCTTGCCGGCGGATTCCATCAGGTCCTTGCCGCCCAGGCCCGAACCCAGCACGTTGTTCACGTGTTCGGGGTGAGCAGCCAAGAACGCAGTGTCCGCCCCGAGCAGATGTGCACCGAGACCCTGGAAGGCGGTAAACACGAACAGGATAAAACCGATGCCGAACGACGATGCCCACACCTGCTGCGGTGCGAACGGTTTCGGGTTGGTGTTGGAAAAGGCCCACATGGTGAAAGCCGGGGCGGAATGAATGCCCATCAGTGCGAACATGTAGGTCAGCACCATGATTCCTGTCCAGGCACCGCCCTGCGCCGCTCCGCCCGCACTCACGAACTGGATTACGCCAGGAATAGCGATGTAGTGGCTGTAACCGTCCGGGGTGAGTTTGGTATCGGCCGCGGCGAGTGCGGCGATACCTGCGTTCAGCTGGGTCCAGCCGCCGACGTAGCTGATGGCGATGATGCCGATCGCGACGATACCGCCCGCGAGCAGTACGCACTGCACCGTGTCCACGTAAGCAACCGCGCGCAGACCACCCGATGCCACATAGATGAACACGACCGCAGACAGTAACCACATGCCGGCTTCAACGCCCAGCGCGCCGTCAGTCAGCACGTTGAACAGGAACCCTGAGGCGCGCAGTTGCACACCGAGGTACGGCACGGAGAAGACCAACGCAACCAGCACGACAAGCACGCGTATCGCGTCGGACTTGAAGTAATGCGATAGCATTTCACCCGGCGTCACGAAGCCGAAGCGTTTGCCAAGCATCCACTGGCGTTTGAGGAACATGACGCCGGTGAACGGGATGGTGATGGCGTAGAAGGACGCATAAGCGTACTGGAAGCCATCCCGGTAGATCAGCCCCGGATGGCCCATGAAGGTCCAACCGGAAAAGGAGGTCGCGGTAGCCGCGAGCACGAATACCCACAGCGAGAGTTTGCGACCGGCGATAAAGTAGTCGGAGGCCGTTTTGGCGGACATCGCACCTTTGATTCCCCAGAAGATGCAATAACCCCAATACAGCGCTACGAACACAAAGAGCCAGATAATTTTCGGATCCATATAGATCCCCCCTTATTTCGTTCTGATATCAGAGCCGGACGGATTGACGCCTTACCGGCGCAACGCCCGGCCGTGCGATTACCGTCGTAACTGCGTGGCCGGGGCGATGTGACTTGCCTGTCACCAATCAGAACTGAACGCAGCAATCCCTGCGCCACGAAGTAGAAAACCAATAAAAACAGAGAATTGAAGGCTATTGTTTACGATATGTCGATGTTTCTGGGGCGTTTGTGTAACGATAGGTAACGCCCGAAACTGTGCGGGCTGTCACAAAACGTAACGCGGCTAGTCGCGCGGCAGATTCATGCGCTGGCGGCGTTCCCACAGCGCCTTGCGGCTGATTCCCAGCAGTCTGGCCAGATCCGTCTCGGTGCAGCTGGCCTGGTTGGTCAGCACGCAGCGACGGAAGTATTCGTCCAGGCTGAGGTCGTAGGCAGTATTGGATGACTGATCGGTGCTGTCGGCGGCCGCCGGGGTCAGGCCGAGGTGTTGCACGCTGATTTCGTTGCCATCGGCGAGGATGACCGCGCGCTCCACGGCATTCTGCAGTTCTCTCACGTTGCCTTGCCAGCGATAACCGCGAATTGCGTTCAGCGCCTCCGGGGTGAAGTGCAGCGCATGATGGCTCAGCGACTTCACCGTCTTGTCCAGCAGGTAATTGGCCAGGTTGAGAATGTCTTCCTGGCGCTCGCGCAGCGGCGGCAGCAATATTTCCATTACTTTCAGGCGGTAGTAGAGATCCTCGCGGAATTCGCCTTGTTCGACCATCTCGTCCAGATTGCGGTGGGTGGCGGCTACGAGGCGGATATTGACGCTGCGCGATTTCGTGGAACCGACGGGACGGATCTCGTTGTTTTCCAGTACCCGTAACAGGCGTGCCTGCACGCCGGCGGGCAATTCGCCGATTTCGTCGAGGAACAAGGTGCCGCTGTCGGCCGACCGCACCAGGCCTTCGTATTTTTTCACTGCGCCGGTAAATGCGCCTTTTTCGTGGCCGAACAGTTCCGATTCGATCAGGCCTTCCGGAATCGATGCGCAGTTGACCGCGACGATCGGGCTGTCTCTACGACGGCTTTGCTCGTGCAGGGCCCGCGCCACGAGTTCTTTGCCGGTGCCGGATTCGCCCAGGATGAGCACCGTCATGTCGGTAGGCGCCACGCGTGCGATCTGCCCGCGCACGTCGCGCATCGCCTCGCATTCCCCGATCATGTCCTGTATCGGGTACTCGCGCTGCAGATCCATTTTCAACGCGGCATTCTGTCGCCACAACCGGTTCTGCTGAATCGCGCGTTCCACCAGCAGCAGCAGTTCGTCGTGGTCGAACGGTTTGGCGATGTAATCCACAGCGCCCTGTTTCATGGACTCAACCGCTGATCGCACACTGGCGTAACTGGTCATGATGACCACCGGTACGCCTCCGGCGAGCGGAATGATCGTGGTGCCGGGCGCGCCTGGCAGCCGCAGGTCCGCCAGGATCAGATCGAAACTGTCCGGTTGCAGCGCCTCGGCGGCCGCGGCGTCGGCAGCCTCGGCGACGCGGTAACCGGCACGTTCCAGCAGGTGCCGCAGCGCTGTACGGATGACTTCCTCGTCGTCGAGTATCAGGATGCGGTTCATGCTGTGCCCTAATCCTCCGTCTCTCTGACGTGAGGAGGGCGCCACACACTCACCCCTGACCCCTCTCCCAGCGGCCGAGGGGAAAAAGAAAAGCCCTGCTCCCCTCTGGGGAGAAGGTTCGGGATGAGGGCTGGGTTGTGCAACGCGTTATACCCCGTCGCGCGCGGAAGTCGTGTGCCGCGCGCTTTTCGGGTCGCCGGCCGGAGAATTGAACGCTGAGCTCCGCGCCGACTGTGGACTGGGTGCCGGAAGGCGAATCACGAACTCGGTGCCGCGACTCGAGCTTTTCACAGTGATGTCGCCGTTGTGGTCGTGCACGATGCCGTGCACCAGCGGCAGTCCGAGTCCGGTGCCACTGCCCACGGATTTAGTGGTGAAAAACGGTTCGAAAATCCGTTCGTGCAGCGTTTCCGGTATGCCGCAGCCTTTGTCGATTACGCGAATCGTGACGTGCAGCATGTCGCGCGAGCACACCACGCTGATCGGATCGCCTGGCTGCGATGCGTCGCAGGCATTGTTCAACAGATTCACGAAAACCTGCACCAGCCGCTGATGGTCGCCTTCCACGGCGAGTTCAACATCGCATTCGACACGCCACTCGATCTGCTTTGCGGCATCGCTCAGGCTGACCAGCTGCACTGCCTCGTCGATGCTGTGGCGCAGAATCGTTTCGTTGCGCGGTTCGCTGCCGATGCGTTCGGCATGTGAGAAAGTCAGGAGTGTTCGCACGATATCGTTGATGCGGTCAGTCTGCTTGAGCACGTCGTCGGCATTCTGGCGCACGCCGTCGGAATCGGTTTCGTGGCGCAGATTCTGCGCGATGCTGGTTATGCCGGTGAGAGGATTGCCGATCTCGTGCGCTACGCCTGCCGCTATGCGACCGATCGAGGCAAGGCGTTCGCTGTGCGCAAGACTGGTTTCCAGCGTTTCCAGCTCGCTGCGGTCTTCGACGATGATCACCTGTCCGCCGGTTTCCGCCTGTTGCCCGATTTCCGGCATGCCGATTTCGGCCTTGTGCAAGTTGATGGAACGCTGCAGCTCATCCGTCTCCAGCGTTTGTTTGTAGCGGTGTGTATCGGGCGATTGCAGGAAGTCGACGAGAAATCCGCGCCATGGTTCCGGCAGGCTGCTCACGGACTTGCCGACAGCCGAACGCTCGTCGATGCCTGAGATTACCTGCATGGCCAGGTTCCAGATGATGATTTCGTCGTTGGGTCCGAGGGCACACACACCCAGCGGCAACTCGTAGAGAACCTCTCGATGGTAACGGCGCAGATTATCCAACTCGACGACCACACCGCGCATGCGACTGTGTGAATCTTTCAGGCGTTCTTCCATGAAGCGGATACTGTCCGCGAGAGCAGTATGCGTGCGTTCGCGCAACTGCAGGCGGTTGTCGACGATCATTCTCGCCAGCACCGGCCCCAGCATGCCGGACAGATTGCGCTCGATACGATCGCGCAGCAGACGCAACTCGGCCGGACGTTGTTCACCCCGTTCCAGCTGCAGTTCTTCCAGCGCGCGGCCGACTTCGTGTTCGGCTGCGGCGGGGCCGATGATGCGCGACAGCTGTTTCTCGAATTGCTTGGGTGAACCGTCGGTGACCTGGCCGCGTAGCGGCGTGAGGCCGCGTTCCGAGCAGGCTTCCGCGGCTTCGCGCTCCTCGTCGCTGCTGCGCGTCACCAGCGATACCATCACCAGTAGAAACGTGTTTGCCGCCAGCGACCAGAAGGTCGCGACCGTCCAGATGCTGGAGTCGCCCTGCCGGAACAATGCGGTCAGGTCGACGTCGCGTGTGAGAATATCGGAATTGACCAGCAGCGGCATGATCAGCACGCCGAACCACACCAGTGCACCGCCGAGCAATCCGGCGATAAAGCCGTTGCTGTTGGCGCGCCTCCAGAACAGCAGAGCCAGCACCCCGGGCAGCAGTTGCGCAGCGGCCACGAACGAAATCAATCCCAGGTGCACCAGGCCTTCGTTGTTGTCGATGACGTGAAAGAATCCATAGCCCCCGGCGACGATCACCGCGATCAGTGCGCGTTTGCCCCACAGTATCCACCGGTACAGGTCGTTGCCCACGCTGCCGCCGATAAAGCGCATCGGCAGAATGATGTGATTCAAGGCCATCGAGGCGAGCGCCAGGGACGTCACTATCATCATGGCGCTGGATGCCGATACACCGCCGATAAAAGTCAGCAGCCACAAACCGTTCTCCTCGTTCAGCGTGATGCCGAGCACGTAAAAATCGGGCGACATCTCCAGCTGCAACGACCTGCCCGCCCACAGCACAGGCACGATGGGCAGGTTCAGCAACAGTAGAAACAGCGGAAACATCCAGGCGGCGTGGCGTAACGCACCCGAGTTCAAGTTTTCCACAAAAATCATGTGGAACTGACGCGGCAACAGAAACGCGGCGCAGAATGCCAGCAGCAGCAAGGTCAACCAGGGACCCGTGGCTACCGGGCGGTAGAGTTTATCCAGTGCCTCGGGATTGGCCTGCAGCCAATGCTGCATCTCCCCCAGCCCGCCGAAAATGCCGAATACGGCGAATGCCCCGACAGCCAGCAAGGCGACCAGTTTTACGGCGGACTCGAAAGCGATCGCGGCAACCAGGCCTTCGTGTTTTTCACGCGGGGTGATGTGGCGAGCGCCGAACAGAATCGCGAATATCGTCAGCGTTACGCAATATGCCGGCGCGAGAATGCCGGTGCGCATATCACCGGTAAGCACTTTGATGGATTCGACAACCGCCTGTATCTGCAGCGAGATGTACGGCAGGATGCCGATAAGCATGAACATCGTGACCAGGAATCCCGTCACGGGGCTGCGAAACCGGAACGCGAACAGATCCGCCAGCGAGGTAAGCTGATATTCCCGCACCAGCCGCAAGATCGGATTCAGCAGGATCGGCGCCATGATGAATGTCAGCGTGACGCCCAGGTAGATGGTGAGGAATGTGTATCCGCTCTTGGCGGCGAGACCGACACTGCCGTAATACGTCCAGGACGTGGCATAGACCCCCAACGACAGGACGTAGACCAGCGGGTGTTCCAGCAGCCGGCGGGCGATCCAGCCGCGTTCGGCGGCATAGGCGACCAGGAACAGCGCACCCAGGTAGGCCACCACGGTGAAGAACAGCTGCCAAAGCTCAATCTTCAAAACCGTGTCCCAGGATCTGTGTGACGGCTACCAGCGCGATAAGCAGCCCCCACAGGACGAACGGGAAATACCAGGGAAACGACGCTCGCGCCCACCAGTCGGTGAACGGCGAGGCAAACAGCGCCAGGCCGAGCAGCGTTAGGATCACGACAATGTCGCGGCCCCGCCCGCTGGTGCGGTCTTCACGCAACAGCGCGATGTCCGATGTTACGCATCGTAACAGAATAGGCGAGGCACGCCGGCTTGCCAAGTGGCCGGGGCCAGCGGTGTCAGGCGTATGCCGGTTGCGAGGGCTGTCGGTCCTTGCGCGGCACCGCGGCCAGGTTCCATGTACCGATGACGTTGCGCCAGAAATCCTGGGGGCTGGCGGGTCTTGCCGGCGGCGGCGCCTGCCCCAGAAAAGCCCAGGCGGCCAGAAGTTGCGGTACCGGTTCGGCATCGCGCAGAGGCGGCGCGAAAGTCTGTTTACTCAGCTTGTTACCGTGGTTGCCGAGCGCAACTGGCAGGTGCGCGTAAACGGGCGTCGGCAGCATGAGCAGCTGCTGGAGGTAGATCTGTGCCGCGGTGCCGTGCAGAAGGTCGGCGCCGCGTACCACTTCACCGATCCCGTCGGCGTCGTCCACCGCGCATGCCAGGTGGTACGCGAACCAGCCGCCGCGTCGGCGCACGATGAAATCGCCCGTTTCCTCGCTCAATATATGTGTTTGCGTGCCGCGTACGCGATCCACGAATAGCAGCGGGTTGCCGTCGGCGACGACGCGGTGGGCGAAAGACGGCGCAGTCGGCATGCCGCGGCAGGTGCCCGGATACACCCAGCCGGCTGCGCTGCGAGTTGCGGTAGCGGCGATTTGCTTGCGGCTGCATGTGCATCCGTATACACGTTGCGCCTGTTCGAGCTGATCCAGCGCGTGAATATAACGCTCGCTCCGCTCGCTCTGCCGCAGCAGTCCGTCCCACTCGAAACCGAAGGCCTCCAGCGTGCGCAGAATCGCGTCACTGGCACCTGGCATCTCGCGCGGCGGGTCGATGTCGTCAATACGCACCAGCCAGCGGGCACCCGTGCTGCGGGCCTGGGCATAGCTGCCCAGCGCCGCGATCAGCGATCCGAAATGCAGGGGTCCGGTCGGTGAGGGTGCGAATCTGCCGGTCTGGCTTGGGCTGGCCGGCACGGGCGGGCCGCGCTCAGGCGTTCTGCCGTTCGCGGATCTCTTCGAGCGTCTTGCAGTCGATGCACATGGTGGCGGTCGGCCTGGCTTCCAGGCGCTTGATGCCGATCTCTACGCCGCAGGCTTCGCAGTAGCCGTATTCGTCGGAATCCAGCGAGGTGAGTGCTTCGTCGATTTTCTTGATCAGCTTGCGTTCGCGATCGCGGGTGCGCAGTTCCAGGCTGAATTCCTCTTCCTGCGTGGCACGGTCGTTGGGATCGGGAAAGTTGCTCGCGTCATCCTGCATATGGTCGACGGTTCTATCCACGCCTTCCATCAGTGACTTTTTCCAGGCCAGCAGCACTTCGCTGAAATGCTTTTGCTGACGCTCGTTCATGTACTCCTCGCCCTTCTTTGCTTTGTAGGCCGGAATACTGTTGTTCAGGGACAGGACGTCGTCTTGCTTCTTGGGCATTTCGGGACCGCCGGAAACGAAAAGTCGCCTTTAATAGCAGAATCGCCAGCCGAGAGCAAACTCAAATTCAGCGAGTTTTAAGTGCGTCACGTACCAAGTGGCTGTTGTCCATCGACAGGCGGTACAAAAGCGGGACGATCAGCAGCGTTAGCAGCGTGGAGAATACCAGGCCCCAGACGATCGCGGCTGCCACCGGCCCCCACAACAGCGAGTGCCCGCCAAGCCCGGTCGCCAGTGAAAACAACCCGGCCACGGTAGTCAGCGAGGTGATAATTATCGGCACGACGCGCCGGCGGCCGGCATAAATGGTGGCGTGCAACACTGACATGCCGGCCGACAGCCGCGCGTTGGCGGCCGAAATCAGCACGATGGCGGCGTTTACCGCGATCCCGGCGAGGGCTACCACGCCGTACAGGGTAAACAAGCTCAAGGGATTGCCCGAGACGATCAGGCCTGCGACGACGCCGACGCCGGCAAGCGGAATAGCCACCAGTATCATGATGGGTTGCAGGTAGCTCTTGAACTGGGTGCCGACGATCATGTACATCAGTCCGACGCCTATCAGAAACAGCACGCCAATCGCGTCCAGGCTCTCCTGGATGTCGTCCAGCAAGCCGCTCTGGTCGATACTGAGATCGGGGTACCTGGGTCGCAGCGTTTCCCATGCATCGGTCGCGATGCGGTTCGCCGCCAGTTCGTCGACCAGAGACTTGTCTATATCCGCTTCCACCGTGACGGTTCGACGGTAGTCGTGATGGCGTATCGCCTCGGGTGTGCGGGCGAAATCCAGTTGCACCAGATCGCGAAGCGCCGCGCTGCCGTTGGTGCCGGGCAGGCGCAGGTCGAGGATTCTCGCGATGTCGTCACGGGGGCGCGGTTGCGCGCGTACCCGCACTTCGAGCTTTTCGCCCTGATCCTGCATCGCGGCGACGACTTCGCCGTCGACCATCAACCGTGTGGCACGGCTCAACTCGCGGGGATCGACGCCGGCGCGCCGCAGCGCATCCAGGTCGGGTTTCACCGTCAGGGTGCGCTGCCCGGCGGTCGCATCGTCGGTGACGTCGCGCAAGGCGGGGTTGGCGTCCAGCAGCGATTTCAGTTCGTCGGCGGCGGTGCGGATGCGCGCCAGGTCGTTGCCGCGGATTTTCACGCTCACCGGGCGTGTGGTAGGCGGGCCGCCCGCGAGGCGTAGAATCGATACCCTGCTGGTACCGGGGACGTCCTGCACCACAGGGCGTACCGCATCGATAACCGCGTCGACCTCGCGCAGCTGCGGCGTTTTCGGGCGCAGCGAAACAACAATCTGGCCGTAACGGTCGCCGAAAAACGGGGCCGTTTCCGTAAACATGATGCCGCTGTAAGAAACCATGGCGCGCAGCTCCTCGCTGTGCACGGCAGCGCCGATGCGGGTCTCGATGCTCTGCACCACGTGCATGGTTTCACTCAGTGGTGTACCGATCGGCATCTCCACGTTGATGTAAAACAACCGGATCGGGTCACTGGCAAAAAAATCGAACTGCAGCGCGTGGCGACCCAGCCATGCGATGGCGCGGCGCGGATAGCGCTCGTCCAGCCAGGCTGCAAGACGCCCGGCACGGGCGTCGTCCATACCCATCGCCACGAACCTTCCGGTCAGGTCATCAGGTGGTTCTTCCGGCAATGAATCGGCGACCACAAAACCCAGCGCCAGCACCAGCAGCAGCGCAACACCTGTCAGGGTGCGACGGGGATAGCGCAGGACCTTCACCAGGATGCGCGTGTAACCGATGCGAATCCAATGCATCGCGCGGGTTCGATACGGAGATGCCCAGCCGTCCAACGCATCCAGAATGCGCAACGGCGTGGATACCGCACCCCATACGATAATCGCAAGCACGCGCACCATCGTCTTGCCGCCACGCCAGGCGAAGCGCGGTAGCCAGAGCAACAGCGACGTTGCGGTACGGCTGCCGCTCGCTGCGCCCGGCAGTACGAAGGCTCGCCCGGCGTCGCGCAGCCGTGCAACGAAGCTGACCCGGGGAGCACTGCGCACACCGCCCCCGATCACGTGGACGGGCAGCATCCAGTACGCTTCCATCAGGCTTATGGCGAGCGCCGTGGTGACGACCAGCGGGATGACCAGCATGAATTTGCCGAGAATGCCCGGCAACAGCATCAGTGGCAGAAACGCCGCCATGGTGGTCAGCACCGCTGTGGTGACCGGCGCCATCACCTCGCGCAGCGCGCCGAAAGTTGCCGCGACCACTTCGGCACCGCGTTCCAGGCGATAGAAAATTGCTTCGGCGACCACCACGGCATCGTCCACCAGCATACCCAGGCTGATGACCACGCCCAGCAGCACCGTCACGTTCAGCGTCTGACCGATACCGGACAGAAACCAGAACGTGCCCATCAGGATGAACGGTATGCCGATGCAGGTCAGCAGGGCGATGCGGTTGCCGAGAAACAGCCAGGTCACCACCAGCACCAGACCCAGACCCAGCAGCGCATTGGTCTGCATGATACGTAATGCACTGCGGGTGATTTCCGTCTGATCGTTGATGAGTACGATGTCGACACCGGTCTCGCCGCTCAGCGCGTTGCGCTCAGCGACGTACTCGCTGACACGGTCCACCAGTTGCAACGTATTGGTGCCGGCTTTCTTGGTGACCGACAACAGCACCGCGGGCTGGCCGCGGTAACGTACCAGCCGCTCCGGCCGGGAGCGGGCGCGCTGCACGCTGGCAACGGTATCCAGACGAATTTCGCCTTGCATACCGACCAGCGGCAGGCCGGCCAGGTATTCCGGATCGCGATCGGTACCCTGCAATCTGACCAGCCACGATTCGCTGCCGCTCTGAGCGCTGCCGGCCGCGGTGTCACGGTAATATGCCGCAACGGTGTCGGCAACCTGGGTTGGCGATACGCCCCGGCTCGCCAGCAGATCGGGATCGAAATCCACGATCAGCTCCGGGTCGTGCAAACCGGACGCCAGCACGCTGCTCACACCCCTGGTATTTTGCAGGTCTTCTTTGACGATGCGCGACTGGCGGCGCAGATTTTCGTCTTCGGCTGTACTGGTCACTGCCAGGATAACGCTGGGGAACGCGTTGTCAGTGGTTATCTCGGAAACCCGGGGATCGACGGTTTCCTCCGGCAGTTCTTCCTGGACCGCCTGCAGCTCGCGGCGCAGATCGTTGACGCGCTTGTCGAAGGTGCGCGTGTCGATGTCTTCGAAGCGCACCAGAATGCTGGAAACCGCGGCGCGGCTCACGCTGGACACGAACTTGATGTCCGAGACATTGCGGATCGCATCCTCGAGAACGTCGGTCACCTGCAGCTCGACATCCACGGCCGATGCCCCCGGCAGCACGGTGTGGATATCGATCCAGTTGAAATTTATCTCGGGATCCTGCTCGCGCGGCATCGTGGAATAGGCGGCGGCACCCAGCACCAGGACCAGCGCAAAAGCCAGGTTGGCCAGCACGTGATTGTGCAAAAGGCGATTCAGCACACCAGTGATCCGTGATAGCAAGCAGCGACGTGGCGTGTCACTGGGGCGTGACGGCGATAGCGTCGCCGTGCGAGACGCTGTAGCGGCCTGCGGTTATGACCTGCGTATGCGGCGGTAGATCGACAGGTGTGGGACGGCCCTCACGCGCGCCCGGGACCGGTACGAACGCGGCCGTGCCACCGCGCGCCACCAGTACCCCCAGCCCATCCGCCCGTCGCACCAGGTATTCTGCCGGCAGCAGACCGGTGTCGAGTTGCCAGCGCAGGCGGCCGCTGGCGCCGGGTGGTGGCGCCGGCCCGCTGAAGGTAAGGCGGATTTCCTGGGTGCGTGTGCCGGTTTCGATATTCGGAACGATGGCTCGCACCCGTACCGGGTAGGGTTGCTCGTTGTGCCGGTAGGTGGCCGCCGTCGCTTGCTGCAACGAGGCGATGTCGCGCGCCGGCAGTTGTGCTGCCAGTTCCACAGTGGTGGTGTCCAGCAGGCGCAGCAGCTGTTTGCCTGGCGCGGCAAGCTCGCCTAGCTGTGCCTGACGCGCCGCGACAACACCGGCAAAAGGCGCTTTGATCTCACAGCGCGCAACATTGTCGCGGGCTATGGACAGCGCGACCTGCTGAGCCTGCGTTTCCGCCTTGGCGCTGGCGAACTCCGCCTCGCGCTGATTGAAGGATTCTTCGGCGATGTTTTTACTGCGCCGCAGACCGCGTGCTCGTTCCAGCCGTTGCGCGGCAAGATTTTCGCGTGCCGTCAGCACTTCGACGTTGGCAGCCGCCAGCTCCTGCTCGCGGGTAAAGCGGCGGCAATCGAGGCGCACCACGGCTTCGCCTCTGGCGACGGAATCGCCGACGCGTTTATCCAGCGATACGATCGGGGCGCTGATTTCCGCCTCCAGCCACGTATCGTTGAGGCTGACGACGGTAGCCGGTGCATCGCCGCTTGCGGGTCGCAGCAATGTGCTCAGCGTTGCAGTCTGCACGGGCAGGCGATCTGCGGCGCACACGCCAGCAGCACTCACCAGCGCAGCAGCGGCAAAACTGATCGCCGAGAATTTGTTCAGTTACGGTTTCCTTATCTGTCGTTGTCAGCATCCAGCACCGGGTTGCCGGCGTTACCGCCTCACTGCCGCGATCAGGCTAATTCCCGGTTTTCTCCGGCTCAAAGGTGCCTTCTACCCGGCAACGCAGACCACCCTCGGCCAGTTGTGCGTGCAACAGATCGCCTGTGCGCACCTGCCCGGCCGCGACAATGGGTGTGGTGGGACTATTTGCTGGGTGCAAAATCGCGTAACCGCGCGCCAGGGTTGCCAGGGGGCTGACGGCCTCGAGGGTGCGCGCGCTTGCCTGCAGGCGGTTGCTGAAGACCGCCAAGCGTTCGCGTATGGCGCCGCGCAAGCGTTCCGATTGCCGTTGCAGGCGCGAACTCAGCAACGGCAATTGCCGCGCAGGGTGATGGGCCCGCAATGCGCCGAGATTGTTAGCCAACGACTGCGCTGCGCGGGTGCTGCGCGCCCGAACCGCCCGGTGCAGGCGCAGCTCCAGTTCGTCGCGGCGTTGGGCCTGCTGCTGTAACCGTTGTACCGGGTGCTGGATGCGCAGGCGATGGGCTGCCGCCTCCAGGCCATGGGTCCCGCGTGCCAGTGTGTGGCGTTGCGATTTCACCAGCCGCAGCAGGATCGCATCGATGCCGGCACGCAGATCCTGCACGTCCGGCGTCGCCATTTCCGCCGCTGCCGATGGTGTGGCGGCGCGCAGATCAGCGACAAAATCGGCGATCGTAAAATCGATCTCATGCCCGACGCCACTGATCAGCGGCGTGCCGCACGCATAAATCGCTTGCGCCAGGCGCTCGTCGTTGAACGCCCACAGATCTTCCAGGGAACCGCCGCCGCGCACCAGCAACAGCAGATCGCAGCCCCCGTACCGGTCGGCACACGTTACCGCTGCGGCCAGTTCGGCGCCCGCGTCAGCGCCTTGCACGCGGCTCGGGAATACCACCACCCGTAACCACGGTGCACGCCGTCTGAAGACGCGAATCACATCGCGAAGTGCCGCGCCGGTTGGCGAAGTAACAACGCCCAGCGTCATGGGGATGCGGGGCAGTGCCTGCTTGTGTTCGGCTGCGAACAGGCCCGCTTTGTGCAGACGCGCTTTGAGCTGTTCGAACTGGCGGCGCAGCAGCCCGCTCCCTACTTCCTCGAGTTGCTCGACGACCAGTTGATACTCGCCGCGCGGTTCATACATGCTCACCTTGGCGAATGCCACGACGTGCTGGCCGTCTTGCGGGGTGAAATCCAGGTTACGGCGTGACCCGCGGAACAAGGCGCAGCGTACCTGCGCGTCGCTATCTTTCAGGGTGAAATACAGATGCCCGGAAGCGGGTGCCGAAAGATTGGAGATTTCCCCCTCCAGCCAAAGTTTGCCGAAGCCCTGCTCAAGGCGCCGCCGTACCGACGCGTTGAGTTCGCTGACGGTGTAGATTTTGCGGTTGCCGTTTTCTAGCAGATCGGGTTGCATCGTTCGACGTAATTGCAGTTCAAGGTATAATTGTACGATTAACCTGCTGATCGGGACATCCACATGCGCATCTCCAAGGACGCCCTTACATTCGATGACGTACTGTTGGTCCCGGCACGCTCCGAGGTGCTGCCCCGAGACGTCGATCTCGCCACCCGCATCACCCGTAACATCACTTTGAGCATTCCGCTGGTGTCGGCGGCAATGGACACGGTGACGGAGTCGCGCCTGGCCGTGGCCATGGCGCAGGAAGGCGGTCTCGGCATCGTGCACAAGAGCATGCCGCTGGAGGCGCAGGCCGAAGAGGTGCGGCGGGTGAAGAAATTCGAAGCGGGAGTGGTCAAGGACCCAATTACGATCACGCCCGACACGTCCATCCGGGACGTTCTGGCACTCAAGCGCGAACACGGTATTTCCGGACTGCCAGTGGTGAATGGCCGCAGCCTGGTGGGCATCGTCACCCAGCGCGATCTGCGTTTCGAGACGCATCTGGATGCGCCGGTGTCCACCATCATGACGCAGAAGGATCGTCTGGTGACCATTCGCGAGGGGGCTGAACGCAGCGAAGCCATCGAGCTGCTGCACAAGCACCGCATCGAGAAAGTGCTGGTCGTTAACGACAATTTCGAGCTGCGCGGCATGATCACGGTGCGTGACATTCAACGTGCCAGCGACAATCCCAATGCCTGTAAGGATTCCCAGGAGCGACTGCGCGTGGGTGCGGCGGTCGGCACGGGCGCGGATTCGGAGGCGCGCATCGCGGCTCTGGTCGAGGCCGACGTCGACGTGCTCGTCGTCGACACCGCGCACGGGCATTCGCGCGGCGTGCTCGACAGGGTGAAATGGATCAAGGACAACTTTACCGGTATTGACGTGGTGGCCGGCAATATCGCCACCGCGGCAGCAGCCCGGGACCTCGTCGAGGCGGGCGCCGACGCGGTCAAGGTAGGCATCGGGCCCGGGTCGATCTGCACCACGCGCATCGTCGCCGGCGTAGGCGTGCCGCAGATCACCGCGGTGAGCGACGTCGCCGATGCCCTCAATGGTACGGATGTGCCACTGATCGCCGATGGCGGCATTCGTTACTCCGGCGACATGGCTAAGGCCATCGCGGCCGGCGCACATTGTGCAATGATCGGCAGCCTGTTTGCCGGCACCGCCGAGGCGCCCGGCGAAGTCGAGCTTTATCAGGGCCGCTCGTACAAGACGTACCGGGGAATGGGCTCGCTGGGTGCGATGCAGCGCGGTTCCAGCGACCGCTATTTTCAGGACGACGAAGACAGCGTGGAGAAACTGGTGCCGGAGGGCATCGAAGGACGGGTGCCGTACAAAGGGCCACTGAGCGCGGTGATCCATCAGATGCTGGGCGGCTTGCGTTCGAGCATGGGCTACGTCGGTTGCCCGGACATCCGCGCCATGCGCGAGCGCGCCGAATTTGTCCGCGCCTCACTGGCCGGTGTGCGCGAGAGCCATGTGCACGACGTTTCGATTACCAAGGAAGCGCCGAATTACCGCGTCGACTGACAGGGACATTCCACCGTTGCCCCCTTCTACCTCCGATCTGTTGTTCCCCTTCCCCTCTGGGAGAGGGGTCAGGGGTGAGGGCGATTGTCCGATAACGCGCCTGCTCTCCGCAGCCCCTCATCCCCAACCCTTCTCCCCAGAGGGGAGAAGGGCCCGTCTCCCCCTGGAAGTGGTCAGCGGTGAGGGTCTTCGTTTCTTTCTCTTCTCGCCCGGCGGGAGAAGAATCGAGGTTGAGGGTCCATGACCGACATTCACGCCCACCGCATCCTGATTCTCGATTTCGGCGCCCAGTACACGCAATTGATCGCGCGGCGCATCCGCGAACTCGGCGTGTACTGCGAGATTTACGCCTGGGATGCCGACCCCGCGCGCATCGAGGAATTTGCCGCGCGCGGCATCGTGTTGTCCGGTGGTCCGGAATCGGTTCTGGCCGAGCAGACACCGCGTGCGCCCGAGGTGGTGTTCACGAGCGGTGTTCCGGTACTGGGCATCTGTTACGGCATGCAGACCATGGCTGCGCAACTCGGCGGCAAAGTGGGTGGCAGCGGTCACAGCGAATTCGGTTACGCGCAGGTGCGCGTGCAGAAAGCTTCCCGGCTGCTGCGCGACATCGAAGATCATACGGCGGCGGACGGTGCGGCCTTGCTGGACGTGTGGATGAGCCACGGCGACCGGGTGGAGGAACTGCCGGACGGCTTCGAGTGTATCGCCAGCTCTGACAATGCGCCAACGGCGGCGATGGCTGACGCGTCGCGCAACTACTACGGTGTGCAGTTCCATCCCGAGGTCACGCACACGCGCCAGGGGGAGCGCATTCTGCAGCATTTTGTGCGCGACATCTGCGCGTGTGAAGCGCAATGGACGACCGGCAATATCATCCAGGACAGCCTGCAGCGCATCCGCGAGCAGATCGGTGAGCAGAACGTGCTGCTGGGTCTTTCCGGTGGTGTGGATTCGGCGGTGGTGGCCGCATTGCTGCACCGTGCGATCGGCGAGCAACTCACGTGCGTATTCGTCGACAACGGTCTGCTGCGGGCCCGCGAAGCCGAACAGGTGATGCAGACGTTCGCCGAGCACATGGGTGTCAGACTGATCCGGGTCGCTGCCGAGCAGCGTTTTCTCGATGCGCTGCACGACGTGGCCGAACCGGAAGCCAAACGCAAGATCATCGGCAACGTGTTCATCGCAGTGTTCGAAGAAGAAGCGGGCCGTCTGCCGGACGTGGGGTGGCTGGCGCAGGGCACCATTTACCCGGACGTGATCGAGTCGGCCGGGGCCAGCACCGGTAAGGCACACACAATCAAGTCGCACCACAACGTCGGCGGTTTGCCCGAGCACATGAAGCTGCAACTCCTCGAACCGTTGCGTGAGCTGTTCAAGGACGAGGTGCGCAGAATCGGCCTGGAACTCGGCCTGCCTTACGACATGGTTTACCGCCACCCGTTTCCGGGCCCGGGACTCGGGGTGCGCATACTCGGTGCGGTGCACAAGGAATACGCCGACGTTTTGCGCTTCGCCGATGCTATTTTCATCGATGAATTGCGCGCTCACGATTTGTACGACAAAGTTGCCCAGGCCTTTGCGGTGTTTCTGCCGGTCAAGTCGGTCGGGGTGGTCGGTGATGCGCGACGTTACGATCACGTGATATCACTGCGCGCGGTGGAGACAGTGGATTTCATGACCGCACGCTGGGCACGGCTGCCCTACGATTTTCTCGACCATGTCTCGCGGCGCATCATCAATGAGGTGCAGGGCGTATCGCGGGTGGTGTATGACATCTCTGGCAAACCCCCGGCCACAATCGAATGGGAATAACACAGCTGCGTATCTGGGCGGGCACGTCGCTGCTGGTGCTGTTTGTTGCCGCCGGCGGATACGGTTGCGCGCCGGCGCCGGTGAGTGAACCACCGCCTGAGCCGAAGCCCGGCGATGATATCCGCCTCGGCGTCGAGAGCCCTCAGGTGATGGCGCTCTGGCGGGACGCAGAGGTTGCGCGGCAGACGCGCGACTATTCGCGTGCGACCGTGCGCCTCGAGCAGGCGATCAGGATGGAACCGGGTAATCCGGTCTTGTGGAGCCGTCTGGCGGAGTTGCGGTTGTTGCAGAACGAACCGGGACAGGCGGAAAACCTGGCCGCGAAGTCGAATGCCCTGTCGTCCGCCAATCCCTCGTTGCGTTACCGCAACTGGCTGATCATCCGCCACGCGCGTGAGGCGCGCGATGATCAGGAGGGTGTCGATATCGCGCAACGCGAACTGGACAAGCTGCAGGATCGCACCGGCGAATGAGCGCCGCCGATGTGCTGGCTGCCGATGGACCGCTGGCAGACATCTTACCCGGATTTGCGCCGCGCGACGTGCAGCAGGTGTTGAGCACTGCGGTGGAGGCGGCGCTGGCACAAGGTACCACGCTGATCGCCGAGGCGGGCACTGGAGTCGGTAAAAGCATGGCGTACCTGGTACCGGTGATGCGCAGCGGTCGGCGGACGGTGATTTCCACGGCCACGCGACACCTGCAGGATCAGCTATTTCAACGAGACGTGCCGCTGGCGAGGCGTGCGCTGGGTTACGGCGAACCGATCGCCCTGCTCAAGGGGCGTGCCAACTACCTGTGCCATTACCGTTTACTGCACGTGCAGGACGAACGATCCAGGCTGCGGCCCGCGGCACTTGGCGAATTGCAGCATATCGAAGCATGGTCGCAGCGCACGCGCGATGGTGACATCGCCGAAGTTGCGGAGGTTGCGGAGGATTCTTCCATCTGGCCGCGCGTGACGTCCACGGTGGAAAACTGCCTCGGCAGCGAGTGTCCGCAGCTTGCCGGCTGTCACGTGCTCAACGCCCGGCGCAATGCGCAGGCCGCTCAGATCGTGGTAGTGAACCATCACCTGTTGTTCGCCGACATGGCGCTGAAAGAAGAAGGATTCGGCGAAGTGCTGCCCAGCGCCGAAGCCATGATCCTCGACGAAGCGCATCAGCTTCCCGAGATCGCCAGCAACTTCTTCGGTGAGCAATTGAGCACCCGGCAGTTGCTGGGGCTTGCCCAGGACGCTCGTATCGAGCAACTGCGTGAAGCGCGCGATGCGGGTGACATTGCCGAGCAGGCCGCGCAAGTGGACAAGGCGGCGCGCGATCTGCGACTGGAATTCGGCAGCGAACGGCGCCGCGCACCCTGGCATGAAGCGCCGCCCGCCGTGCTCCCTGCTCTGGCACGATTGCGCGACGCACTGCGTGGACTGCAGGACGCTTTAAAGGCAAATGCGCCGCGCAGTAAAGGTCTGGAGCATTGCCACCGCCGCGCGCAGACACTGCTGCGCCAGCTGCAAGGATTCACGGAAGACGTCAGTGAAGAGGACATCCGCTGGTTCGAAACATTTGCGCAGGGTTTCGCATTGCGCAGTACACCGGTCGACGTATCCGGACTGTTTCAGGGCTTCATGTCGATGTCCGAAGCCGCGTGGGTGTTTACTTCGGCTACCTTGTCGGTGGGTGGCAGTTTCCAGCACTTTCGCCAGCGCTTGGGACTGCACGACGCGCAGGAACTGCAACTGGACAGTCCTTTCGACTATCGCCGCAATGCGCTGTTGTACCTGCCGGCCAACCTGCCCGATCCGGGATCACGCGAGCACTCAGATGCGGTTGCCGAGGTCGCCAGAAAGGTGCTGGCGGCGAGCCGCGGCCGCGCTTTCGTATTGCTGACCAGTTTTCGCGCACTGCGCCACGTTGCGGACGAATTGCGCCGCACGCTCGAGTTCCCGGTCCTGGTGCAGGGCGAGGCGCCAAAAGCCGATCTGCTGGATCAGTTTCGGGCCGCGGGCGATGCGGTTCTGGTGGGCACCAGCAGTTTCTGGGAAGGTGTCGATGTGCGTGGTGATGCCTTGTCGTGCGTGTTGATCGACAAGCTGCCGTTTGCCGCACTCGGCGATCCCGTGTTGCAATCGCGCCTGGAAGCATTCAAACGCCAGGGACTTGAGCCGTTCAGAGAGTTTCAGTTGCCACATGCCGTAATTGCACTGAAGCAGGGTGTCGGGCGGTTGATTCGAGACACCGGCGATCGCGGTGTGCTGGTGTTATGCGATCCGCGCCTGCGCACCCGCGGGTACGGCCGGGTGTTTATCGACAGCCTGCCGCCGATGCCTGTCACCGACGACATCGAGGACGTAAACGACTTTTTTTCGCGATGCTGATTATGCTCTCCCCCCTCAACCCAACCCTTCTCCTCCTGAGGGAGAAGGGTTTGCAATCTTCCTCGCCGCCTCTTCCTCCCCTCTCCCTCTGGGAGAGGGTCCGAGGGTGAGGGTTTTCCGTTGCGGCTACTGGCACTAGAAACGGCGACCGAAGCCTGCTCCGCGGCGTTGTGGGAAGACGCGGTGATCTGCGCACGCTACCGTGTGGCACCGCGTCAGCACGCTGAGCTGATCCTGCCGATGATCGAGGAGTTGCTCATTGAGGCTGGGTGGTCGCGCACGTCGCTGACCGCTGTTGCCTTCGGCCGCGGACCGGGCAGCTTTACCGGCGTACGCCTGGCCGCGAGTGTCACTCAAGGCATCGCGTTCGGCCTGGACGTGCCGGTGGCACGCGTGTCTACGCTGGAGGCGATGGCGAGGCGGGCGTGGCGCGAACATGCTGCCCGACAACTGCTCGTTGCCATCGATGCGCGCATGCGCGAAGTTTACTGGGGTACGTTTCGTGTCGACGAAGCGGGACACATTATCGCGCAATGTGAAGAATGTGTCTCGGCGCCTGGCGAGGTGCCGCTGCCAGAGAGCGGTACCTGGATGGGCGTCGGGACGGGATGGGCGAGTTACACGGAACTGCTGACCGGACACGCCGGGGCGTTGCTGAATGGGACCGACGATGCCCTGTTGCCGAGCGCTGAGGACATAGCCGTGCTTGGCGGCGAGCAGTTGCGGCGCGGCGAAGGTGTCGCGCCGGAAGAGGCCGTTCCCGTGTATCTGCGTGATAACGTGGCCGTGAAACCGGGCTAGCGCTGCGAGCGGAAAGGCGAATGTCCCACTGGCACCCTTTTCAGTCCATCAACACCGATGTCACCCCACCCGCTTCGAGTTTCTCAGTAATACGGTTTATCAGGGCGCGGAGCGGCCCGAGGTGCAGCAATTCGGCTGATACGGGAAGTTTTTCGGCGTCAGGCAGGCAACGAGCAAAGCCGTTACAGACAGCCTCTGCCATTGCGTCGATGGCGGAGGAATCGGCCTGCCTGGTACGGATCAGCAGCCTGGATGGCGGCAGCGCCAGTGCTTGCATGAAGCCACTAAAAAAAGTACCCGAGTTCCACGCGCACGAAATCATCCCGGCTGAAAAGATCCAGCTGCGGATCATTCTCCGTGTTGATGAAACTGCGTGCATCCAGATTGAGTTTGAAACTGTCGCCCAGGCGCCGCGAGGCTTCCAGGCTGATGCTCTGGCCGCCGTCCCCTAGATCGGCGATCACGCCGAACAGCGCCTCGCTGGACTGTTCGTCGTTCAACGCCCAGCGCAGGCCAATCAGAATGTCTTCCTGAAAGGGTGTCGTGGCCTCCGTGCCGCGTTCGTCGTACAGGTACTCGCCGATCGCGCCAAGGTCGTGCGCGCTGTCGAAAATGCCGACAAAAGTGTATTCGAATCCACCCGCCGCTGCGCTGTAGCTTTGAATATCGTCCTGGCGGTAAATTGCTTCGAGTTTCCACAGCCAGGCTTCACTGGTGTACTGCACATCGAGTCCCACTTGTTCCATCAGCGGGTAAAATGGTATCAGGGCGTTGCCGTTCTGGTTGAGAAACAAACGCGGGTCGCGTGACGTACCATTGAAGTAGCTGAGCCCGAGATCGACTTCGTCAAAGGTTTGCGAATAGCGCAGCGCGGCATCGAGGTGATTCTCTGCGTCTTTGGATTCGAACTGTGCGGCATCGTTGTCCACGTCGATGCCGAAACTCGGGCGATCGTTGCTGTCCGGCAGTTGCCGTACGCGAAAATACGGCAACAGAAAAAACTCCAGCGTGCCCCAGTCACGCAACAACGACGCTTGCACCATCGGCTGGCCAAGTTTCTCTTCGCGGTCGACGTCCTCGAGAAAGTCGGTTTGATTGATGATGTCGACCAGATGCACCGATTCGGTGACGCCCCAGAAGACTTTGCCAATGCCGGCACGCAGTTCCCATTCGTCACCGAAAGTAAGGTACATGGCCTCGCGGATGTCGAAGACAGTATCGCCGCCGTCCTGCAACTCGGCACGCACGTAGGGCCTGAACGTGAAAGAACTGCCAGATTCCGCTTCGATGTAATACTCGACTTCGCCAATCACGGCGGAATTGTTGTCTGGCTGCGTGTCGAAACGCGGCAACTGCGTGAAGTGTGCATAACGTGCCGAGACATTGCCGGATAATCGCGTCTGCAACGAGCTCTCATCAATCGCTTCGACTTCGGCCACCGATGTTTGCGCGGCCACCTGTGGTACGAGTGCGGGCTGCGGCGGTGCCGCTTGAGGGTCCGTTGAAGGTCGTTGCGGCTGTGCGGCCGTGCTGGTCGACGCCGCGTTTGGCGGTGGTTGCAGCGCGGCGCCGGCCCCCGGTTCTGCCTGGCCTGCCGCTGCATCCGGTCGTTCCAGATGAAGCTCGTCGGGCAGTCTGAGCGCGGCGCCCGTTCTGAGTTCACCCGCGCTGGTGCCAAACGCATCGGGGTTGAGATCGACCAGCGCGGCGCGAATGCGCGCGTGCGCGGGCCGGTTGTCCGGCAACAGTCGGCGTGCGATGGAAAACAGCGTGTCGCCACGCACCACTATCCACAGACCGTTCTCTCGCGCGCTGCGGGCGTAACTATCCAGTGCCAGCGCGCTGCCGGAGAAACACAACAGCAGCAAAGCGGCGTATGCGGCGCCCGGCAAATTGTAGTATTTCGGCAGGATAGAATTATCCGGGTTTCAGCTATTATTCTCGATAAAACGCATAGCGCGCCGGAACAACGGTTGCGTTGCGCGTGGTACGGCCATCGCGCACCACACCTGGTGTTACGTGAAACGCACCCGACAGGCGTATGCTGCTACTTTTTTGTTTGCGCGTGCAACACTGTTGCGTGGTTTTTCTGCCGGAGCGCCTGACGTTATCTAACGCACGCGTTGCAAAACGTTTTTGCGGAAATCCGCATCGGACAGTCCGGTACGGAACTTGTAGTCCGACCACGTCAATAACGTCGTCTTTCCGGTTTGATGGTTTTCCATGTACATGTTCCCGGCTCGCCAGTACTGATCGAGGTACTGCTGGTAGTCGGTCATTTTCAAGGTCTTCAGGTGCGCATTCTTGCGGTCGTAGAATTCCACCTGCAAGGGAATGTAGCGCTCCTGATCGATCCACACGATGCGGCGTGTGTACCCGGAATGTTTGTAGGTCGGGTACTGTTCGACGACAAATGATTTGCGACCGTCCATGTCTTCGTCACGCAGGTACTTGTAAGTGTATTTGTCGACTTCCTGCGAAGAAATGTCTTCGTAGGCGAATTCACTGCCCATGAACGGACCGGATTTGTTTTTCGACGAGATGCGCTTCACGCGTTTCAGCGCCGGCAGATAAAGCCACTGATCATCCGGCTTGCTGGTGTGCGAGTGGGTCAGAAATGCGGTGCCCTTGACATCTGCCGGCTGGTCGAAGATGGACAGGCTCTTGTCTCCGTCACCTTCCACCTCCAGGGTGCGCATGCGGATGTTGCGCAGACTCTCGTCGCCCTTTTTGTTTTTCAACAGCATCGTCATGCTCGCTTCGAAGTCGTTGAAACCCAGGTCGCGGCGGTCGGCCTCGAGCGCTATCGCCAGACCTTTTTCCTCAGGCGACTGGGCTTCGGCGGCGAGTGGCGCCAACGCGACCAGAAGCACCATTAAGTACGCTTTAAGCTTCCTGTTCTTGTAACGTGACACGAGTGTCGTGTGCATTACGTTTCTCCTCGATGATCATCAGCAGCGGTGGCAGGAACAAGAAGTCCACAGCCAGTGCGATTACGATAGTGATGGCGGTCAGCAGCCCCATGCTGGCATTGAGTTCGAAATTCGACTGGGCCAGCACCATAAAGCCCGCGACCAGCACAATTGTGGTTACCGTAAGTGCTACGCCGACTGTTGAAAATGCATAGCGCACGGCCTGTTCCGCGTCGAGGTCGAGCTCCCGGCGTGCGCGCAGGTACTTGCTGAGGAAATGGATCGTGTCATCGACCACGATACCCAGCGCCATGGCCGCCACCACCGATACGGCCAGTCCGACCTGTCCCACCATCAATGCCCACAACCCGAAGGCCATGCCGGCCGGCACCAGGTTCGGTATCAGGCTGATCAGGCCGAATTTAAACGAGCGCAGCGCAACGATGAGAATCAGCGATATGACCACCAGCGCGATGGTGGTGCCGAGCAGCATGGCCTGAATGTTGCGCATGCCGATATGCGAAAACATCAATGTCGGGCTGGCCGCGTAGTTCAGGATACCGTCGCCGTGTTCATCCAGCCACTGCTGAGCACGTTTTTCGAACTTGAGCGTATCGGCGGTGGACATTGTTTCCAGCGTCGCTGATATGCGGGTCGCCGATTTGCTGACGTTGAGTTGATTGTTGAGATCCAGGCCGTAAGGCAGCGACATCTCGTAGAGCAGCAGATATTGTGCGGCCAGTTCCCGGTTGTCCGGCAGCCGGTAGTAAGTATCGTCGTCGCCATGCATGTTCTTGTTCAGCCGTTTCATGGTGTCGGTGAACGTATTGACGTGCATGACTTCGGGCTGTTCCCGCAGCCACGCGACGAAACTGTCAACGATGCCAAGGTACTTTGGATCGGCGACGCCGTTGGTGTCTTCGCTGTCGAGTGAATAGTCGATGAAGTACAGTCCCGTCAAGCGATCCTGGATGTAGTCGGTCTTGACTCGAAACGGCACGCTGGTATCGAAATACTCCACGAAGACATCGTTGAGTTCGTTTTTCGGCACCGCGGCGATCAACCCGACCATGAACAGGCCCATGATCCACAAAAGAGGGCGGCGTCTGTCGACGACGAAACCTGCCAGCCTGTCCATCAGCACGTTGCCGCGCTCCACACCGCGCGCTTTGATCGGCAGGATTACGCACAGTGCGGGCAGGAACGTTACCGACAGCACAAATGCGAGCATCACCCCGATGGCGGTGATGTTGCCGAGATCGTGAAACGGTGGCACGTCGCTGAAATTCATCGACAGAAATCCGACCGCTGTCGTCAGCGAGGTCAGAAAAATCGGATGAAAATTGATACGCAGGCTTTCGACCATAGCGGCCCTGCGGTTCATTCCCTCGCGCAGGTTATGCCCGAAACTCACCAGCATGTGCACGCAGTCTGCGACCGCGAGGGTCATGATCAACGTCGGTGCACTGGCCGACGGCGGGGTGAGTTTTATACCCAGCCAACCGGTGATGCCCATCGCCATCATGATCGACATGAGGATCACCAGCACCGTGACAATGGTAGGCAAGACACCGCGTAGAAAAATCATAAGGCCGACAATGATTACCGCGAATGCCAACGGGATCAGCGTCTGCATGTCGATCATGGTCGCCTCGGGAAAGGCGTTGTTCATCATTACCACGCCGGTATCGTGGAATTTGATGTCGGGATACCTGGCCCGGTATTCCTCCAGTATCGCGCGCACGAAAGAGACCACCTCCGGCCCCTCCGACGTCAGATCGATGCCCGGCAGCTGCACTGTGACGTTGATCGCGGTAACGCTCGCATCGGGCGATACCAGTCGATAAACAAGCATTGGTTCCTTGACGGCGATGGCCTGCCAGCGTTGCAGTTCGTCCTCGCTCGCTTCATCGATGTAAGGCACCAGATCGTCAACGATCAAATCGTCTTCTTCGGCCTGCGTGTACTGAAAATTACTCACCGAATCGACGCGCCTGGAATAGGGTATCTGCCAGGCGCGTTCGGTGAGGTCGATGACGGCCGCCAGCGTATTCTTGTCGAACGCCTTACCGCTGTCCGGCTCCAGCATGATCAACACGTTGTCGTTTTTCGCGTAGATATCCTGCATCGACTCGAAGGCCACGAGCTGTGGGTTTTCCTTGCTGAAGAACACCCGGTAGTCATTGTCGAACTGCAGAAACTGCCCGCCCGCAGCGAGCGCGAAAACAATCAGCGGTGTGAGCACGACGACTGGCCAGCGCCAACGCAGGATCCAGTCGGCATAGCGGGTGATCATGACGATTTCCTTTGGCGTGTTTCCGCGTCGTCCTGCAGCATTCGCAGTTCCGCGTTGAATACTTGTTGTTCGAGGTAACGCTGGGTGGCGGCGTAGTCGAATTCTTTCGAAACAGGGTGCCAGTTTAGTCCGTCCAGCAGGTTGTTGTTGAATTTCTGCAACGCACCGGCGATGCTGGGTACGCCGTAGTCGGCGAACGGGATTCCGGATATACCAAGGCTGGCGGCGCCATATTGAGTAGCCCACAGACAGAAGATCAGCTCCTCGCAGGTGAGACCCTGGGGCAGCGTCAGGTCACCGCTGCTGACGCCGTCGCGTACTACCTGGGTGAGGGTATTCATTACCTGCGCTTCGATCGTCTGCATCGCGCAGCGATTCTCTGCCGAGGTTTTTTCGCGCACTGTCGCGGATTTCAACGTCTGCATGTTGGCGAATTCCAGCGGATGCAGACGGATAAACAACTGGTAGGCGAATGCGATAGCGATGAGGCGTTCCCGGGGCGACAAATCCAGGCCGGCTGCGCGAGAGAAAAGATCGTAGAGATCCTGTGAGCTGCGCAGGCACAGACCGGCCAGCAGGTCTTCCTTACAGTCGAAATGCTGGTATATCGTGCCCTTGGAGTATTCGACCGCTTCCGCCACCCGGTCCATGCTCAGTCCCTGGTAGCCGACCTCGCCCAGCAGCCTGGCGGCGCAATCCAGGATCAACTCTTCGCGAGCGGCGATCTCGCGTTGCTTGCGTGAGGCGGTGTTCATGAGGGGCGGGATCATAATCAGAAAGTCGAAAAATGACAATACGTCAAATTCTGACTATTCGTGCGGAACTGGGCCCGGCGTGATGTCCGATTTTCGCCCGTTGCGGTGACTGACTGGATTGAATCCGGCGAGTTGCCCCGTGCCTGGGGTGGCAGCGCCGGGCGGGCAGTTCTGCGCGCCCGCCCCGAGGATTTCAAGGTGCAGGAACTGCTCGGCTTCGAGCCGGCAGGGCAGGGTGAGCATGTACTTCTGCTGGTTCGCAAACGCAATCTCACCACCCGGGAGATGGCGCGTCGGGTTGCCCGGGCGGCCGGGGCGAAATTAGCCGACGTCGGTTACTGCGGCATGAAAGATCGTGATGCGCTCACCACCCAGTGGTTCAGCGTATTGCTCACCGCCCGGCCCGACCCGGACTGGGCGGAGCTCAATACGCCGCAGACAGCGCTGATCAAACGCGCCCGCCACACCCGCAAACTGCGGCCCGGCACACATACCGGCAACCGTTTCGAGTTGATCTTGAACGATGTCGAAGGTCCGGCCAGGGCATTCGAGCGACGCCTGCAAGCCATGCAAGCCGGGGGATTTCCCAATTATTTCGGTGTGCAGCGGTTCGGCACGCGCGGTGACAATGCGGAGCGCGCGCGAGCCATGCTGGCAGGCGAGCTCCGCGTCCGCCGCAGCGAGCGCGGCATACTGCTGTCCGCTTTGCGTTCGGCGCTGTTCAATCGAGTGCTCGCGCAGCGTGTGGACGAAGGTTCGTGGTCGACGGCACTGCCCCACGATGTGCTGATGCTGGCGGGCACCCACAGTGTATTCGAGTTTGACGAAAACGAAGATAGCATCGACGCTCGGCTGGCGAGCGGTGACCTGCATGTCACGGGACCGATGTACGGTCACGCGCGAGATGATCTGGGGAAACTGCGCGGCGCGGAGCAGGCTATACTCGCGCCCTTTGCCGCGGATCTAAGCATTCTGGAGGATGCCGGCGTCAAGGCACAACGCCGCGCGCTGCGTGCGATCCCGGGGGACCTGGACTGGCGGTGGCAAGGTGAGCGGTGCCTGGAACTAACGTTCACGTTGGAACCGGGCGTGTTCGCCACCAGCCTGGTACGCGAGCTCATATAGTTTTACCTCTCCACCGTGGGAAAGAGGAGTTGTACAAAGCGTTATCCCCTCTCCCCTTTGGGGAGAGGGGAGGATAGCTCTCTCCGGAGAGGAAACTACTCAGACAAAGAGAAGGATGATCGATGGCCTGGTGGGGCAAACTGATTGGCGGTGCGTTCGGCTTCATGCTGGGCGGGCCGCTGGGCGCGTTGCTGGGGGCTGCGCTCGGTCACAATTTCGACCGCGGCCTGAAGGGCCTGGAATTCTCGCCTGGTGACCAGGAACGCGTGCAGACGGCGTTCTTCACCGCCACGTTCTCGGTGATGGGCTATGTGGCCAAGGCCGATGGCCGCGTTACCCCCGAGGAGATCCAGCTGGCACAGGCGGTGATGGATCAGATGCAGCTGGATGCAGACAGACGCCGTGCGGCGATCAAACTGTTCGACGAAGGCAAGCGCCCCGATTTCCCCCTGGACGACGTGGTCACCCAGTTCCGTCATGAGTGTCATCGACGCAGTACGCTGATGCAGATGTTCGTTGAAATCCAGCTCCAGGCAGCCTATGCGGATGGTGCGATGCACGCCGAAGAACGCAGGTTACTGCTGCATATCTGTGATCTGCTGGGCTTTTCGCGGCACATCTTCGAGCATCTTGACGCGATTATCCGTGCCAGCGTGGGTGTCCGGGCGGGCGCCGATCAACGGACCCCACGGCAGAAGCTGAAAACTGCCTACCAGGTGCTGGACATCAAGGAGTCCGCCAGCGACGCGGACGTGAAACGCGCTTACCGGCGGCTGATGAGCCAGCACCACCCGGACAAACTGGTGTCCAAAGGCCTGCCGGAGGAAATGATCGAGTTGGCCAAGCAGAAAACCCAGGAGATCCGTAAAGCCTACGAGGAAGTCAAAGAACGCCGCAGCATGCGTTGACATGCTCCGGCCCGCTGACCGGATCGACGCTCAGTCGCCGGAAGGCGGCGCTGCGTCGCGCAGCAAATGCTGCACTTCCAGAACTGTCTGCAGGCGTGCAATGAATGCCGCCACGCACCTCGGGTCGAAGTGGCTGCCCGATTGTTCCTTGATATATGCCACTGCATCGGCGGATGACCAGGCGTCTTTGTAGGGCCGCACCGAGGTGAGCGCATCATAAGTATCTGCAACCGCAACAATGCGCGCGGCGAGGGGTATATCGTCGGCCCTGAGCCCGTATGGGTAACCGCTGCCGTCGAAACGCTCGTGATGCGCCAGCGCGACGACCGCTCCCAGTTGCAGGTAACGCGAAGGGCTGTTTTTGAGAATCTCGTGCCCGATCGTCGTGTGGGTGCGCATGATCTCGAATTCGGCTGGCGTGTGTTTGCCGGGTTTGCGCAGGATCGTATCCGGTATCCCGATTTTGCCGATGTCGTGCATCGGTGCGGCAAGCTCGATCTCCATGCACGCCTCATCCGGCAGGGCGAGTTCTTCGGCAAGCAGGCGGGAAAAGCGCGCCATGCGTAATACATGGTTGCCGGTCTCCTCGTCACGGTACTCCCCGGCTTTCGCCAGGCGCAGCAAGGTTTCGTGTTCGCGGTCGCGGATTTCACGGGTGACCGATTCGACCCGTGATTCGAGCCAGTTGGCGCGGTCTTTGATCAGTAGCCGCTGCTGGTGCATGGTGAGCAGATTACGGCAGCGGGCCCGGCATTCGAACTGATCGATCGGCCGCTGGAGAAAGTCGGTGGCGCCGGCCTCCAGCGCCCGATACAGGATCTCGCGACTATCGACGACGGTTACCACCACTAGCGGCACATCGGCACAGCTGGGGATGCTGCGCAGCCGTTTGGTGAATTCGACACCGTCCATGACCGGCATCTTGTAGTCGGTAAGGATAAGATGCGGCGGGAACATCCTCGCCTGGGCCAGTGCCACGACCGGGTCGGCGAAGCTGGAGACGCGCACGCGCGGATCGATCGTCATGACCAACTCCTCGAGTATCTTGCGACCCGTGAATTGATCGTCGACGATCTGCACCGGTATCTCCTGCTCGGGATCGGCCGAAGAATGCTTGTTGTAGTGGCTGTCCTTGTCCGCCACTAC
>JAOTYY010000167.1 GCA_029861595.1 Gammaproteobacteria bacterium | reverse complement strand
TTGGCGCCGCGTAGTCTAACGGTTTGTGAGCCGCCACGCGCAGCAACGTTGACCTCGAGGTCAGATTGCGCTGTCCCGCTGCGATTTTGCCCGGGTGAGGGAGCCGCCACTGTCGATCGAGCCAGCCAAAGCGATTAGTCGCCGCGCACTATGTAAATTAACCGGGTCGCAATGTGCAAGCGAGGTACAGATCCACGGCGAATCCGGGATCCCGTGCACACAATTCGCAATGGCCACGCCCCCAATCGGTAATTGCATCGCCGGGATCAGCACCGGTGTAATTCAGACTTTGCCTGTCGCGGGTTAGAATCGCCGGTCTGCTACGCACCGGGAGGTAATGTGATGAGCGAAGAGAAACAAGCGCCGTGGATAAAGCTGAGGGAAAACGGACCTTATCTGGTGCACAACGTGACCAGGCTTACAAATTCCAAGGGTGCGACACTGCAGAGCACGGAAACCATGGCTTTGTGCCGTTGCGGGCACTCGGCGAACAAGCCGTTTTGCGATGGATCGCATAAAGCGCAGGGTTTCTCCGGTGACAACCTGGCCGATCCCGCCAAGGACAAGTGCGACCAGTACCAGGGAAAAAAAATCGTGATTCGCGATAATCGATCGATCTGCGCGCATGTCGGCAAGTGCACCGACGGGCTGCCTCTGGTGTGGCGCATGGGGCAGGAACCCTGGATAGATGCCGATGGTGCGGACGTCGCGGCGATCATCGAAGTAATTCAGCAGTGTCCTTCGGGAGCGCTCAGTTATACGCTAGAGGACGAGGCCAGCGACGCCGACTCACAGACGACCGCCATTTTTATTTCCCACAACGGCCCTTACTACGTCACCGGACCGATAGAACTGGCCGATGCGCCGTGGGGGCGCGGGGCGTCAAGGACGCGCTATGCGTTGTGCCGCTGCGGTGCCTCGAAGAACAAACCGTTTTGTGATGGCAGTCATTGGAGCGTCGAGTTCCGCGACGACGATAACTGATTACGGGTGGGTCCCACGCCAGCCGCCTGTGCGCTGGCTATTTACGCGCATCACCCGGCGCATGCAGTTGCACAAAAACATCGCCGTTCTCGACTTTAACGGGGTAAGTCGTTAGATCCTCGTCGGCAGGCGGGCTCATGGCTTTGCCGGTGGGGATGTGAAACAGTGCCTGATGCAGCGGGCATTCGATGCAGTCGCCTTCGATGAAACCGTCCGACAATTCCGCGTACTCGTGGGTGCAGATATTGTCGATCGCGTAGAGGGTGCCGTCGACACTGCACAATGCGATCTGCGCATCGTCAACGCGCACGCGCAGTGGTTCGTCGGGATCCACGTCAATTTCGCTGGCCACCTTGTGCCAACCGTCCGTTGCCATCTCGGGAGTTCACCGATTGCCTTTATCAAGGCGCAATCATTGCGGCTTGCCAGCCCCGGTTCAAGTCATTTGTGCGGCCTCGCGGGCCGAATCAGGCCACCGACGTCGCTGCCCGTCTGGCAGGTCAATAGTTGTCAAGTTGTCTTGACAACTTGACAACTGATCGGCAACATGGACGGCATGCTCGATCCCGACTCACCCGTGCCTTTGTATCGCCAGCTTGCCGACGAGCTCAGCACGCAGATCAGTGCCGGGCGTCTGAGTGCCGGCGAGCGGATTCCTTCCGAGCACCAACTGGCGAAGCACTACCGCCTGGGCCGGCCCACCGTGCGTCAGGCCACTGAAGTACTGGTGCGCCGCCGGGTTCTCGAGCGCCGGCGCGGGTCTGGCACCTTTGTCAGCGATGTGCCACCGGAGGTGGATTTGTTTTCGCTGGGAGGAACGCTGGCGTCGTTCCGACGCAGCGGCATCCGCCTGCAAACGCGGCTGATCAAACGACTGAGATTACGCAGCGTGGCCGGCGATCCGGACAATCCGTTTGCGCGGCGTTCCGCCTATACCGTCGAGCGATTGGGATCGGTAAACCGCAAGCCGGTGCTGCTGGAGCGCCTTTATTTCGCGCCCGACGTATTTCCGGGCATGGACCAGGCACCCGTTGATGCGGGTTCGTTATCGCAACTGATCGAGCAGCGTTACGGGTTGCGGCCGCGCGCCGGCAGACAGACATTTCGCGTGCATCGCGCCGACGCCGGCCTGGCGCGAACCCTGAAACTTGCCAGTGGCACGCCGCTGGTGCTCGTCAAGCGCACGTTGGATTTCCCGCGTGCCCTGACTGCCATTTTTGCCGAACTTTACTGCCACACCGACGAACTGGTGTTCGCGCAGGACATTGGGGGAATTCAACATGCGTAACCGCGGTTATTACTCACAATTTGGCGGAGCCTACATTCCGGAAATACTGGTCGCCACCTTCGATGAACTGGTAGAGCATTACGATGCAGCGAAAGGCGACCCTGAATTCTGGCAATCGTACGAGCAGCTAATGGCCAGCTATTCCGGGCGCGCAACTCCGCTGACCCCCGCCGAGAATCTCAGCGAACACTTCGGCGGCGCGCAGGTGTACATCAAGCGTGAGGATTTGAATCACACCGGTGCTCACAAAGCGAACAACGTGATGGGGCAGGGATTGCTGGTGCAGCGCATGGGCAAGAAGCGCGTCATCGCGGAAACCGGGGCAGGGCAGCACGGCGTGGCGACTGCCACCATGGCGGCCAAGTTCGGTTTCGACTGCACCATTTACATGGGCGAGGTGGATGTCGCGCGCCAACGCCCCAACGTTTTCTGGATGGAACGCCTGGGGGCGACCGTGGTTCCGGTGGCCGAAGGATCGCGTACCTTGAAGGATGCGATCAACGAGGCGTTCCGAGACTGGGTGACGAACATGGACACCACGCATTACGTGCTGGGCACCGCGTGCGGGCCGCACCCGTTTCCGGAAATGGTGACCTATTTCCAGTCGATCATCGGCAAAGAAGCGCGCGCGCAGGTTCTACAGCAGGCCGGCAAGTTGCCGAAGCGCGTCTACGCCTGCGTGGGCGGCGGCTCGAATGCGATGGGTATTTTCAGCGGGTTTCTCGACGACCCGGTGGAACTGGTGGGCGCGGAGGCCGGGGGCCACGGATTGCACACTGGCATGCACGCATCGCGCCTGGCCAGCGAGGACGGTTCGATAGGTATCGCTCAGGGATACAAAACCTATTTTCTACAGAACGGCGACGGGCAGATGCGCGAAACGCACAGCGTCGCGGCCGGACTGGACTACATCGGGGTATCGCCGATTCTGTCCCATCTGCAAAGCACCGGCCGCGCCCGTTTCGAAGCAGTGACCGATGAAGAGGTAGTCGCGGCGCTGGCACTGACCATACGCCGTGAAGGATTGATTCCGGCACTGGAGTCGGCGCACGGATTCGCGCAGGCGTTCAAGGAATTGCCGGACCTGTCGCGCGACGATGTGGTAATCATCAATCAATCCGGCCGAGCGGACAAGGATATCTTCACGGTGGCGGATGCGTTCGATGATCCGGGTTGGCGCCAGTTCATCAAAGACAAAGCGGAGCAGTACAGTGCTTGAGAGTTATATACGCGAAAGACGCGAACAGCGCGACGTGCTGTTGATGACGCATATCGTGATCGGTTACCCGGATCTCGAAGAGTCCATGCGCACCGTGCAGGCCATGGTCGAGGGCGGTGTCGATCTGATGGAGCTGCAGATTCCGTTTTCCGAGCCGATTGCCGACGGACCGGTAATTCTTCACGCCAATCAGAAAGCACTGGCCGCCGGCGTGACTGTCGAACAGTGTTTCGAATTCGCCGCCCGGGCGAGCCGCCGCTTCGATATACCGTTTTTGTTCATGTCCTACTACAACATCGTGTATCGCTACGGCACCGAAGCCTTTGTGAAACGCATGGCGGACATCGGGTTGCGAGGCTCGATTGTGCCGGATCTCCCGCCGGAGGAGGCGCACGACTATCTTGATGCGATGGGGTCACAGGATCTCGACCCCATATTTATTTTTTCGCCGAACACGACCGACGAGCGGCTTGCCTACATAGCCGATTACGCCAGAGGATTCGTATACTGCGTGGCGCGCAAAGGCGTTACCGGCTCCGCGACGGAGTTCTCCCGCGGCCTGGGCGGTTACCTGCAGCGCTGCCGTGCGGCAACCGAACTCCCGCTGGCGGTCGGGTTTGGGGTCAAGGAAGCCGGCGACGTGGATTTCCTGCGCGGTAAGGCAGACATCGCGGTCGTCGGAACGCAATCGCTGCGCGTCCTGGACGAGCAGGGCGTACCGGGAGTCGGCGAGTTTGTCGCTTCGCTCGTGTGACATCGCGCCCTGTAATCGGATTCGGTGACCGAATAAGGCGTTACCGAACAACAACGCTGACGGTGATACCTTTGTCCAGCGCTTGACGAGGGTCAAGGCGCGGTCCGTTTTGCGGCGCATGCTGCGAAACGCAAACTGGAAATAATTATACCGCGTGGGAGATAGGCCTATGAAGCACGACTCGAAATTTTCACTGCCGAACCTGGTTACGCACGCATTGAGCGTTCTGGTGGTGAGTATTCTGTTGTTCCATTCACAGATTGCCGTAGCAGACGGCGACGACGATCGCTCGGAAATCTGGTCCGTGGCACGGGGCGGGCAGCTGTACGACAAGTGGTGGGCCGTCATCGGCCGCGAAAAGCCCGCAAAGACTCATGCAGCCTATCCGGCTGCTGGGAAGCAGAAAGGCGACGCGACCTGGCGTTGCAAAGAATGCCACGGTTGGGACTACCGGGGTGCGGAAGGCGCCTACGCCAAGGGTTCGCACTTCTCGGGTATCAAAGGGATTCGGTCCAACGTCGGTAAGGATCCAGCAGCAATTGCGAAAGCGCTGCGAGCGGAACCGCACGGCTTGACGAGGGACATGATTCCGGATAAAGAATTGAATAACCTGGCATTGTTTGTGAGTCTCGGCCAGATGGACATGGATCTCTACGTTAACCGGGCCACCAGCAAATCCCGTGGTGACGCCGAGCGCGGCGCACGCTACTACCAGACCATCTGCGCTGTTTGCCACGGCTTCGACGGTAAGACGATCAACTTCCATGACGCGGAGAAGCCTGAGTACGTCGGCACCGTCGCGCAGAAGAACCCTTGGGAATTTCTACACAAGGCGCGTTTCGGCCAGCCGGGCGTTCCGATGATCTCCCTTATCACACTGCCACTGGATGATCTCGCCGATTTGCTCGCTTACGCGCAGACCCTGCCGGTGAAATAACCGCTGGTAGGAAGGCGCTCCGAGAACCCCGCCAGTAAATGAGTTGCTGGCGGGGTGCGAATTCGGATTCACCGGAGCCGTTGAGACGACGAAAACAGATTCTGTCCTTTCCGAGGACCGACACTCCGCCGCCCTGTTAGTCGTGCACGTCAACCAGGCACTTGCTGAGGTCCAGGTATTTCGAATTGGGCAATGAAAACCGCCGCCTGAACTCGACCGTCGACAACTCACCGTCGATGTAGTTGTCCAGGAACACGCGGCTCGCATCGTGCAGATGCCTGGGAAAGACGCAGGCGTCGCCGGCGGATTCAGCTGTACGCAAGCGTCTGGACGCCGAGTCGCCCACCTGTGCGGCACTCAGTTGCGCAGCGAGATCGTAATGGCCACTCGCCTCGGCGCGCTGCACCGGTGTGAGCTGGTGATCGTCCGGCGTATCGGCGCGCGCGCCGTAAGCCACGAGCAGCATGGCGATACGTTGCACCCCGCCTTGCGCCGCCCAGTGCAGGGGTGTGCCGTAAAGCCTGCTGTAGGGATCGGGTTGCGCGCCCTGCTGCAACAACAGCGTTACGACTTCCTGGTGATTCTCGCGCACCGCCAGATGTAACGGTGTAACTCCGAGGAATGGCGTACTGGCATTTACGTCGGCGTCCGCCGCGATAAGCTGAGCCGCCGCATACAGGTTGCCCAGGCGTGCCGCGTGGTGCAGAACCGTGTTTCCTTTGGCGTCGGTGGCATCCGGGGCGGCGCCTGCGGTAAGCAGAAACGTGATCATATCCGGCTGATCGCTGATCGCTGCCCAGTGCAGCAGGTTTCTCTCATCGGCATCGCGTGCGTCGATGTCGGCGCCATGCTTGATGAACATCGCGGCCAGGTGCCAGTGACCGAAAAGCATGGCCTGCTGCAGAGGGGTGCGCTGCCAGTAGTCCCGAACGTCCACGAACGCGCCATGCTCGAGGAGCAGATCCACGATAACCAGATTGCCCGTGCGCGATGCCCAGTGCAGCGGGTATCCATACCGTGCGCTGCGAATGTCGGGATCGGCGCCAAGTTGCAGGAGCAGCGCGACGCTATCCCGGCTCCCCAGAGTGACAGCCCTGTGCAGCGCGGTCACACCGTGGCGATCGGTGGTGTCGAGGTCCGCGCCGTGTTCGATCAGTGTCTCGAGCAAATCGTGTTGGCCGAGTTCGATCGCCCAGTGCAGCGGCGTGTTGCCGTCGTAATCGCGGACCCCGGCAGGTGCGCCCTGCTGCAGCAAGGCTCGTACCGCTGCCGTGTCGCCACGTTTCAGGGCAGCGAACAATTCCGGACCGGTGTTGGTGTATTTGAGAACCACGGGCACCAGCACCGCCAGCGCCAGCGCCAGCAGCACCGCTGCAACGCGCGCGCGCGCGATCCAGGGACGTTCGTTCCACCACTCGCCGTAGCTCGGCCCAATGGCGTTTACACGGCCGGCGCTCGTGCGTCGGCGCAGCGGTGCAGAGGCCATGAAGACATCCCCACGCGTCGCGAAGGAATCATTATACAGCGACTGCGTGTCGCCGCGCCGGGTAAGGCGCTAGCTGGAAATGCACGCCAGATTGGCTACATTCAGTATCGGCACGGGCTGTTCCGCGTGTAAAAAACAGGACAAGGCAAGTTTCTGCAGGCGCTCGTCGCACCAGTCGGGCGGCAGGTCGCAGGCCTGATCATCGCTGACGGTGATTCTGCTCGGCGCCTCGTCAATCCAGATACCCAGATAGTCGAGCGGTTGCCGCGGGTTCGGCTGATAGGCGACGATGCTCAACGACGCGCGCTGCGCAGTTCCCTTGCCGCGGGCAAACAGCGGGGCGAAATCCAGCACCGGGACGAGCCTGTCCCGCCACAATGCCAGATACTGGCAATGGGGGTTGGTGAGGGGAACCCGCTGGCAACGCGCATGCGTGAGGTATTCGATCATTTCGTGTTGCGTTACAGCAAACGTTACACCTCCCGCCGCGGACAGCAGCCAGGCCGGATAGCGTTCCATTACTAGCCCAACTTCTCTAAGTGACGGCGCAATGCAGTGAGATTCAGAAACAGCCCTGCCTCATCGGCGATGCGTGTCAGTGAGTCGAAAGGGGTGCCGTCATTGCGCATGCAGGCGGGTAGCGGACGCACGTTCACTTCGCTCACGGTGAGCAGATCGAAAGCGTCGCACGCCAGCGCAAACGCGCTGCCTTCAGCGTCGCGCAAACACACGCAAAAACGAAAATCCCCATGTTGCGAAGTCGGCTGCAGGTCATGATTCAGCACGAACAGGGGCCAGCGGTCTGCGCCCATGCTGACTTCGCCGATGCCGCCTTCGCCCACCTCCGCGTCCAGTGCCGGGGCGATGCCTTGCACCAGCGCTTGAGGAATCAACAGGCTGCCGGCCGCGCACTTCAGGCTGACCACGCTGTGTTCAGGCGGCGCTTGCATCGACATGCCGTTGTTCAACCAGGTTGTCTATCAGTTCCAGAAGGTCGTCGTTGGAAACCGGCTTGTTCAGGTAAACATTCACACCGGCCGTTTCGGCACTGCGCCGGTGCTTGCCCATGCCGCGCGAGGTGATCATTACGACCGGCAGGTCGCATAGATTTGCATCGGCGCGGATGTACTGCGTGAGCTCCAGTCCGTTCACGCGCGGCATTTCCAGATCCGCAAGCACGATGTCCGCGGTGCGCTCTTCGAGCACTTTGATCGCCTCCAGACCGTCGCGAGCGGTGTAGGCGGTGTAGCCCGCATCTTCCGCGAGAGTCGCCAGCGCGCGGCGAACGCTGAGAGAATCGTCGACGATCAACACGCTGCGCGCACGTATCCCGGCGTCGCCATGCGCTGACTTCGGGACCGCAACCGCTGCTGCCACGGGCTTCCTTAATAAAGCAGGCAGATCCAGCACCGGTACGACCGAACCGTCGCCCAAAACGGACACGCCCGCGACGCCCGGCACCGACTTTACGTACTTGCCCATGCCCTTGACCACCAACTCGCGGCTTTCCAGTACCCGCTCGATTGTCACCGCAATGACATCCTGATCGACGCTGACCAGTACCACCGCCATCGTGGCGTTCGTCGCTCCAGGGTAGTTGCTATGCATCAGAAGGTCGTGCATGTGTCTCGCGGGGTACACGTCGTTACCGAGCTTGTATCTCAGCGCTTGACTGAGCGTCGAGAGCTCGCCCACACCGGGCGAGATGATGCGCTCAAGCGTATAAGAGGGCACTGCCAGACGTTGGCCCGCAACTTCCACCAACAGGCAGTGGTTGGCGATCAGGGTCACCGGCAGCCGCAACTCCACGGTGCAACCGTGTGTGTCATTGTCAAGAATATCCAGAGATCCTTTGAGCGCGGTTACGGCGGCGTACACTACGTCCATGCCGACGCCCCGACCGGAAACCTGCGTGACGGAAGCGCGCGTGGAAAACCCGGGAAGCAGCATGAGCCGCCGCAACTGCGCGGGTTCATAGGTGGTCTGGGCGTTAATGAGTCCGCGTGCAATCGCGGTTTCGCGCAGCGCCGCATAATCGATACCACGCCCGTCATCGCGGATCCGCGCGAGCACGTGATTGCCTTCCTGGCGGTAGGAAAGCTGCAATTGTCCGGCCGCTTGTTTGCCCGCGCCTTCACGTTCGTCGGGCGCTTCGATGCCATGATCGACCGCATTGCGCAGAACATGCATTAACGGGTCGGCGATAGCACGCAGCACGTCGTTGTCCAGCAGCAGGTCGTCACCGCTCACAGTAAACTCGACGACGCGTCCCAGGGTGCGCCCGGCCTGGCGCACGGTTCGTTGCAGCCGCCCGGTGATGGTGCTCACCGGCACCATGCGCGTACCGAGTATCACCTCCTGCAGTTCACTGTTCAAACGCTGCTGGTTACCGAACAGTGAGTCTAGTTGTTGCAGCTGGCTCTGCAGATCCATGCTCATTTCGCGCAAATCCACCGCCGATTCGATAAACGCGTGAGCGCTTCCGTACAGCGCGTCGTAGCGATCCATCTCCAGCGAATCGAAACCGTCCTGCCCCGGGGTGTCCGTTCGGCGTTGCGCCGCGGCAATGCCGCGCACACCGACCTGGTTCTCCAGTTCCAGCCGCGCTTTCTGCAATACCAGATCCTGGTCCCGCAGGTTCGCGCCTTCCCGCAACAGGCGTTGTATGCGGTCCTGGATCTGCGCCATGCCGATTGTCACTTCGCCGGCCATGCGGAACATTTCATCGACAGTATCCGTGGCGACGCGCATGTAACTTGCGGCATCCGACGTCGCTGGATGGGGATCCGGCACGGAGGGTTCGGCGATCGCCTTTGTGTGCCGATTCTCTTCGTTGCTCACGCTGGCAGGGGATTTCCGGGTAAGGGCACAATCGAGAATTTTCTGCAGCACCTCGATCGCGTTGCCGGGCGGTTCCGCATGCCCGAGCAATGCATCGATCATTGCCTCCAGGCAGTCCGCCGCGTCTTGGAGCACTTCGCCCAACGTCGCGGACACGTCCTCGTTATCGCCCTGCAGTG
>JAOTYY010000166.1 GCA_029861595.1 Gammaproteobacteria bacterium | reverse complement strand
GTCGGAATCGTGGCTCGCCCCGCCCCCGTAGGCACCCCCTTGTTCACGTACAGCGCGGTGCAGAAATCCATTGCGCAGTACCACACCCAGCACCGTCAACGCTGGCGCGTCCGGGTGTGCAAAGCTCACGGTAGGGTATGCACGCGCGCAGAAATTCACCTGGGTATTGGTGGTCCACAGCTGTCCGGCGTGTGGCTGGAACCCGCCGTCGATGAGTCCGTTGGTCTCGGTTTCGCCGGCTTGTGCCGCCCACAATTCCTGCAGGTGGGTGACGCTCTCGTCGTTGTTCAGCCGCTCCCCGATAACCAGCAACTGTAACGGGACGTCTTTCAAACGCCCATACAGGCTCGTCAGCCGGGTGGCGAGGCCGTCGAGCGATGCGGCTTCGTCCAGCGTCTGATCCAGCGCCTTGAGACGCTGGATACCCGCCAGACCGCCCAGTCGATGGGTGAGGCTTGCCGCACACGACACGCCACCGGCGGCCGCCGTCATGGCCAGCATATGCCCGCTGCCGGTGACACTTTGCTCTTTGTGTGCACGCTCCTGAGCAACGATTTCGCGCAATCTGGCGTGTTCGTCGAAGCGCGCCCGCTGCAGCGTATCCTTCACCAGCTCGGCGAGATGCTGCTGATTGCGTGCCAGCGCTTTTCCTGAGACCACGTAGTGACCTCGCAGCGTTGCCGCGTCGTCCACGGCGCTGCGCACCGACACTGCCGCGCTAACGCCGCCGGTAACGCTGGACTGGCGCATCTGCACTGCCAGGTAGTCCTGCTCGCCAATGCCCACCTCGGTAACCAGCGTGCAGAGCGTGGGCAGCAACGCGATGTCATCGTCCTCGAGTTCCGGCAGCCGCGACACGCTCTGCTGATACACCAGCCCGTTGGTGCCTTGATCGAAAAGATTGATCGGCGGTACCCCGTCGATGGTCCGGCCGGGAATGACTTTCAGTTGCGACGGTATGTCCTCGAGACCTACCTTGGGCAACACCTCGGGATCGTCCGCCTGCTCCTGGCGCTCCGCCAGTTGCCGCGCGCGTTCGATCAGGCACTGGCGCTCGGATTCGGTCAGCCCGGCGGCAATGACCGCGAGGCGCTGCTTTTCCGCTTGTTCGCGGCGCGCGGCGAGTTGTTTGTCCGGTTTCAACGTCAGGCGCACGCGATGCTGGTTCTGCAGCAACCGTTCGCTCACCAGGCGTTTGATGAACTGCGGGTCTTTGATGTCCTCGCGCAGGCGCTCCAGCACCGGGTCGAGATTCAGCGCCGCGACCGGATCGCCGCGATGCGTGGCGCTCGACAGGCCCTGCAACGCCAGCTGCAACCCATAAGGAAATCCGTCACCGCCGACTTCCCGCTGACTCAGTTCCAGCTGATGCAGTACCGCGGCGACGCGTTCCGTCGCGATGCCTTCGTTCGCGACACGCCCCAGCACCTCGATTACCAGGGATTCCAGCGCCTGCGCGCGCTCTGGACGCGATCCCTCGATACCGCAGATGAAACTCATTTCCCGGTTCGAATCTTCCAGGCCACACAGCGGCGAAGGCGCAGAGCCGAGATCGGTGGTCTCCAGCGCCTGGCGCAGCGGCGAAGCGCTGTCGTCCAGCAGCACGCCCGAGAGCAGGTGCGCCTCGAGCTGTGCCTCGAGATCGGTACTGCGCCCCAGCAGCCAGCCGAGAACGATGTGCGTCTGATCTTCGTCGCCAGCGTCTTCAGCCACGGCGTAACTCTCTTCCACATTCAGCGGCGCCAGATAACGTTTTTCGTCGCCTACGCCGATATGCACATCCAGGCGCTGGAAACGTTTCAGGGCATACTCCTCGAACCGTTCGTGATGCTCGGCAACCGGAAGATCGCCGTAAGTCATGAATACGGCATTCGACGGGTGATAGTGCGTCTCGTAAAAATGCTTGAGCTCCGCATAGCTCAGATCGGGAATCGCTTCCGGATCACCGCCGCTGTTGTAGTGATAAGTCGTGGTGGGAAACAGGTATTTACTGAACGTCTGCCACAACACGCTGGTGGGCGCGCTCATGGCGCCTTTCATTTCGTTGAACACCACCCCTTTGTAGGTCAGCTCGCTGTTGCCGTCCTGCGGGTCGGCGAACTCCAGGCGATGTCCCTCCTGCGCGAAATCGAGCTCGTGCAGGCGCGAGAAGAACACCGCGTCCAGATAGACGTCCATGAGATTGTAGAAATCCTTGCGGTTCTGGCTGGCGAACGGGTACGCGGTCCAGTCGCTACTGGTAAAAGCGTTCATGAAGGTGTTCAACGAGCGCCGAATCATCATGAAAAACGGATCGCGCACCGGATAGCGCTCGCTGCCGCACAGCGCGGTGTGCTCGAGAATGTGAGCAACACCGGTGGAGTCCATGGGAACAGTGCGCAGCGCGACAATGAACACATTCTCCTCATTGTCGGCGGCCAGATGATAGTGCCGCGCGCCGGTGGCCTTGTGCCGGTACTCCTCCACGGTCACATTCAGGGATTCGATGTGCTCGCTGCGCAACCACTCGAACGCGGTATGGGTGGAGGACGGTGCTCCGTTCGTCGCCAGGGCCATAGGTGGGACTATCCTTACAGGGAATGGAAGCGCTCTATTATAGAGCAGCAACACCGTCACCGGTGACGCCGAAGCCACACGACGCATGCTGGCGGCGGCATTGAAATATCCCTGGCCGGCCACACAATGCACGGTTCAACCATGCAGCCACGGAGAGCGCTGCATAGCGCGACGGAGGACCGCAGATAGATATTGAACAGAACGGCGATCCAGCCACCGCGGATGCGGGCAGTGAGTTGGTGCGGGCAACGGATGTTCTGCCTGCGGCCATCCCACTGCTCGCGCAACAGAACCGCCCGCTGTTTCCGGGTCAGGCTATTCCTCTGGTGCTCGATGCGGAGCCGTGGGAAGCGACCATACGTCTCGCGCACGAGAACTACCGCGACATCCTCGGCGTGGTCCTGACACGCTCTGACGGCACAGCCGACGACCTGCAGTTGTACAACGTTGGTACCGCGTGCCGCATCCATCGCGTGCAAAAGAACGAAGACAAGCTGCAGGTGCTGCTGGAGGGACTGCAGCGTTTCGATATCCAGGACTGGATCAGTCACAAATTACCGCTGGTGGCGCGCGTCAAGTATCAGCCGGAAGCGCTGTACACCGAAAACGCTGAGGTCAAAGCGTACGCGGTGGCAATAATCAATGCCATCAAGGAACTGCTGCCGCTGAACCCGCTGTATGGCGAAGAGCTGAAGATCTTTCTCGAGCACTTCCATCCCAACGAACCGTCGCGACTGGCGGATTTTTCCGCCAGTCTCACCACCGCGACACGCGAAGAGCTGCAGGAGGTGCTGGAAACCCCGGGGCTGCTGGCGCGTCTGCAGAAAGTGCTGCTGCTGGTGCACAAGGAGCTGGAAGTCGCCAAGGCACAGATGCGCATCCGTAAACAGGTGGAAGAAGAATTGCAGTCGCGGCAGCGCGAAGTGTTCCTGCGTGAGCAGCTCAAAGCCATCCAGAAGGAACTGGGCATTTCCAAGGACGACCGCACGGCGGAACTCGACCGGTTCCGCGAACGCCTTGCCGAGCTGACGCTGCGCGACGACACCCGCAAACGCATCGACGAGGAACTGCAGAAGCTGGCGCTGCTGGAGACCGGCTCGCCCGAGTACGCCGTAACCCGTAACTACCTCGACTGGCTGACGCTGATGCCGTGGGGCAGATACACGCAGGATTCGCTGGATCTGAGCCGCGCCCGCGACATACTGGACGCCGACCACGACGGTCTGGAAGACGTCAAGGAACGCATTCTGGAATTCATCGGCGTCGGCATCATGAAAGGCGAAGTGTCCGGCTCGATTATGCTGCTGGTCGGTCCGCCGGGGGTTGGTAAAACCTCGCTGGGGCGCTCCATCGCCGGTGCGCTGAACCGCAAGTTCTACCGTTTTTCGCTGGGCGGCATGCGCGATGAGGCGGAAATAAAGGGCCACCGGCGCACCTATATCGGCGCGATGCCGGGCAAGTTCGTGCAGGCGATCAAGGACGCCGGCTCGGCCAATCCGGTTATCATGCTCGACGAAATCGACAAAATCGGCGCCTCGTTCCGAGGCGACCCCGCCAGCGCCCTGCTGGAGGTCCTGGATCCCGAACAGAACAGTGATTTTCTCGATCACTACCTGGACGTGCGTTTCGACTTGTCCAAGGTACTGTTCATCTGCACTGCGAATCAGCTGGACACGATTCCGGGACCACTGCTCGATCGCATGGAAACAATCAAGCTGTCCGGTTACCTGGCGGAAGAGAAACTGGCCATAGCACGCAATCACTTGTGGCCCCGCCAACTGCAGCGCACCGGGTTGAAAAAACGCGGCCAGGTGACGGTGGACAAATCCGCATTGCGCCGCATCATCGACGGCTACGCACGCGAGGCCGGTGTGCGCCGCCTGGACAAGCACCTGGGCAGCGTGGCGCGAAAAGCGGCGCTGCGCTTACTGCGCGGCGAAAAAGCGCCGATCCGGGTGCGCGCCGGCGATATCGAGGCTTATCTGGGCAAAGCGCCGTTCGTCGCGGAACGGCCGCGCTCGGCGGTAGGGATCGTCACCGGGCTCGCCTGGACCGCGCTGGGCGGCGCGATATTGCATATCGAAGCCACCCGCATTCATACGCGCAATCGAGGTTTCAAGCTGACCGGGCAATTGGGCGACGTGATGCGGGAATCGGCGGAGATCGCCTACAGCTACATCATGGCAAACGGCCACCAATGGGGAGCACGCAAAGACTTCTTCGACGAGTCTTTTCTACACCTGCACGTGCCGGCCGGTGCCACCCCCAAAGACGGGCCCAGTGCGGGGATCACCATGGCCAGCGCCCTGCTGTCACTGGCGAGAGGACGCAAGCCGTTACGCACGCTTGCCATGACCGGCGAGCTGACGCTTACCGGTCTGGTATTGCCGGTTGGCGGCATTCAGGAAAAAGTGGTCGCGGCGAAACGCGCCGGGCTGAAAGAACTGATACTGCCGGAAGCCAATCGCGGCGATTTCGAAGAGTTGCCCGCCCACCTGCAGGCGGGCCTGCGCGTGCACTTCGTGAGCGAATTCCCGGCGGTGGTGCCACTGCTGTTCGGGTAACGCACGTGCGCCCCCTCGGTGGAATCAGTTATCCCCTATGCTCGGGGAAACCTTTGCATAAGTGGTGATGGAGCCCCTCTTGCTCCCCCCTCCCTCTGAGGGAGAGGGGCTGGGGTGAGGATTCTTCGTTTGTTGTCCCCCCTGACCCTCTCCCCGAGGGGAGAGGGCAAAGCGGGCTGAGCGCGGCAGGCCGGCGCCGGCGCTCACCAGCCGCTGGGCAGCGCCGTTTTGATAGTGATACGCTTCTGCTCCACCGCGATGTAGCCGCCATTGACCAGGTCCTTGAATATGCGGCTGACCATTTCGCGGGACGAACCGACCATCTGCGCGATATCCTTGTGCGTAAGCGGCTCGTTGACCGTCATTTCGCCTTGCTCGTCCTCTTCGGCCATGTCCAGCAGCACACGTGCGATGCGCCCGTAGACATCCATCAACGCCAGGCTTTCGATGCTGCGATCGGCCTGGCGCAGACGTTCGCACAGGCCTTTCATCACACTCATCGCGAGCTTGGGGTTGCCCATCAGAATGCGGTCGAAATCCGCTTTGTTGATGATCGTGAACTCACAGGGTTCCTTGGTGACGATGGACGCCGAGCGGGGCTTATCGTCGATCAATGACATTTCACCAAAATGCTCGCCCTCGTCGAGCACTGCGATTACCACTTCTTTGCCGGTTTCACTGGTCTTGCACACTTTCACCTTGCCGCGATTGACGATGTAGATCGCGTTGGTGGTGTCGCCGTCGTTGATGATCGTCGCGTTGCGCGGGTACTTGCGCACCACCCGCGTCTGCGCCAACGCCTCCAGCTCGTCGCGGGTGAGCCCGGAAAACAGCGCCACTGCCCCAAGAATGTCTAAGGTGGCGTCGAGCTTTGTCATGTGGTTCTCTGGATAAACGGTGGTAGGCACACGTATAGCGCAAGAGCGTGGTCGCAATCAACAGGCAATAGGGTCACATCGCTCGACCGGGGCCTGACGCCGTTATTCGTCAGCAGTCGAAGCTGATCCCGGCGAGTCCGGCCGCGGCCGCGTAACGCGACCTGGTTCACGTTTTCCACGGAATTTGTGACACAGCGCTTACCCCGCCGGTGAATAGATCACAGCACCCCCGCGCTATAAATCACTTCCGCCGTTGCACCTCTCTTCTAAAGTGGTCACCAATGCAACGAGCCACATACAACGAGCAACAAGGGGCCAACGCCTGAGCGGCGTTACTTGAACCGGCGCGGCTCAGGCCGGCGTATGTGCCCGCGGCGCGCCAAGGAGCAGACAATGAGCACAACCTACGACATCGAGATTTGCGATCACTGCGGCAGCGAATTCGAAGTGGGCTACTGGCGCAACGACCTCAGCCTGTGCGAAGAATGCATGTCGATGGCCAACGAACTGAGCAACGTGGTCGACGTGATGGAAGACGAGGCCGGCGATTTCGACGCAGACGACTGGGCGCCGGCAGAATTGTATGTCGCCGAAGAACTGGGCATAGAAACCGCCGTCAACGGTTACTGACGGCGGCACGGATTTTCTCCTCCACCCTGCATTCCCCGCTCACCGAGCGGAGTTCACTAGTATCCTGTCCGACTAATTCGTACCGTTTCAGAGTCCCACACTGGCGTCATGGCAAGGCGCCGTTCGCCGGCAATGGCGTGCCCTTGTCAAGAACGGCAACGCCGCATTGGCGTCAGTGTGGGACTCCCTACGGGCGCCGCCACAAGCGCCATCCGCGTTGTTGCACCTCGTCGCAATAGCGACGGCTATTCCTCCTCGGCGAGCCTAGCGGCTGATCGCTTGTGGTCACGCTGAAATGGCACGAATTAGTCAGACAGGACACTAGCCGTTACCCCGACGATGGCGCACGGCGGGTCACGTCCAGGCGCACCCCGAGCGGCCCTCTCGGCACGGTGGCGTACCAGCGCACACCGTCCCTGAGCAATTCCACCACCACTGAAGCGCCGGGCTCTCCCGCGGCCGTCGCCGACTGCAGATCGCCGACGCTGTACACGCGTTTGCCGGCGTAACTCAGAACCGTGTCGCCGGCGCGGATTCCGGCAACGTCGGCGGGCGAATCCTGTAACGTGCTCGCTACGAGCACTCTGTTGCCCTGGCCCATGGCGTACAGGTACCGGTCGTAAACATCATCGCCGAACTCCTCGCGCAATACGTCCTGCGGTCTCAGCAGTTCGTTCATCGCTGCAGAGAACCGCTCACTGTTGCGCCAACCCTCGCGCGTGGCCTGATCGCGCAGGTACAGACGCTCCATTTCCAGCGCCGAGATACGCTGCTGTATGGCGTCCGCAAGCGAGGGTTCGATACCCGAGCGCACCAGCAGCTGCGCCTGTGGCAAGTCTGGCGGCTCCTCGGGCTCCGGTTGCTCCCCGGCGCCTGCGTCCGCAACGGTGGACGACGACGGGTCGTCGCCTGCCTGGGTTCGCGCAGCGCCGGGCGCCACCCGTTCGAGATCCCGCAGCCGCACCGTCAGCTCGGCATTGTCGGCACTGAGTTGCGTAAGCAGTTCGGCCTGCGCTGCGAGTTCGTCTTCCAGCTGAGCCAGCCGAGGTGGCGCAGCGGGAGCGGCGTCCCGCATCGGAGGCTCGGCGACGTCGCGCCCGATTCCCGCATCCCCGAGCCATAGCAGCGTGATGAGCGCCCCGAAACCGGCCGCCAGCGCGCTGACCGCTATGCGCTCGAACCATCTCATCGCCGTCGCGCCTCGGCCGCCGGCGCGCGGCGGCGCTGCAACCTTGCGATTGTTTCGACGTGGAACTGCAGATAACCCCGCGACTGCACCAGCGGCGCGGGGTGCAGTCGCGCATGCAACCGCGGCAAAGCGTGAAAGGGAACCGCCGGCTGGCAGTGATGGGCCGTGTGGTAGGGCATATTCCACGCCAGTAAACGCAGCAGTCGATTGCTATGTACCGTGCGGGAGTTGCGGAGCATCTCCGCGCTCTGCACGCAACCGCTGTGCTCCGCCAGCAGATACCCACGCAACACCGGCATACCGAATACCGCTGGCAGCCACCAGTAGATCAGCAGCGCGCCCCCGAGGCCGGCCCCCGCCAAGCCGAGCACCGCCGCATAGCCGGTGATGAACAGGCGGGCTTCACGGGTGACGGCGGTTCGCTTTGCGGGTTCGATGAACGCCTCGTCCACCGAACCCGCGGCGTGTCTGCACAAGCTGCGTACGCGGTCGCGCCAGTAGGGCCAACCCGACATGCGCCACAGGTACGCGGCAAACGTCGCCGGACTCGGCTGCATCAGCTCGGGATCCCTGCCGGGTAACTGAGTGTGGCGGTGGTGCGCCAGATGAAAACAACGAAAGTAGCGCGGCGGCAACAGCAGCACGAATCCACACAGGTGCGCGCAGCATTCGTTCAGCCAGCGACTTCTGAACGCGGTGCGGTGGATACACTCGTGCAGCGGCGCAAACAGAAATACCAGTGTTACTGCGTAACCCGCAAATGCCGCAATCCACCATGGCTGCGGTACGATCGACACCGCCCAGGCGCCAGCCAGCAGCAAGCCGGCGTGCAGTGCCAGTTGCTTGATACCGGCGTTGTCGCTGCGCCGTTGAAGGTCGCGAGCTGCAGTCACGATCGCCGCCTGCCGCTGCATAGCCTACCTGCTTCGTGCAACATGCAGGTTAGTGTATCAGCGGCAGGGCTCTATTCGGGAAACTCCCGGTCGCACAGCTCACGCATGAAACCGCTGGCATCGCTGGCCTGCACCACCGCCGCCTTGATCAGATCGTCGAAATGGCGGGCCAGGGCACGGATATGCTCGGTCGTGTTGAAGACAAAATACATCTGCCCGACGAAAATCGAGGCGCGCAGCGGTCCAAAAACAGTGTAAGGGACGGAGTAGTATTCTCGACCGTCGAACAGGTACAAGCGCAGTGACGGATACTGCGCGCTCAGTACTTCGCTCATATGCAGTAACTGTTTACGGCGCACCTCCCGACCGAGCCCTACCCAGATGCCGCTGCCGCGCGCAAAATCTTCCAGCGCCTGCAGCGCCAGGCAAATTTCTACATCGGTTTCGGGCAACCTGGCGTAGTCCAGTTTGTCGTGACTTGCAGCGATCGCCTGGTCGGCGGTCTTCGCCGTGTAGTCGCGGTACTCATGGCGCATGATTTCTTCGATTTTGAGCAGATCGGGCAAGCTGCTGGGCACGTAGCGGATCTTGTAACCGGCGGCCTCCTCGTGCCAGCGCGCCAGGTCTTCATCGACAGGGCTGCTGGCGCGCGGTGTGATCTGCAGAGATTCCTCCAGCACTACGGCACCCAGACGTTCTTCGCCGCTCAATCCAAGCAGCCAGTCGAGGCTTACCTGTAACACCGAAGCGACCGCGGCAACCGTGTCCGCCCGCGGCAGGCGCGTGCCGTCACCAGTCAGCAATTGTGTCAGCGTGGAACGGTCTACACCGGCACGCTCTGCCAACTGTGCACGGCTGAGCCGACTGCGCTCTATAGATTCCAGCAGCCGCGCCCGGAACACCCGACTTATATCGCGTTTGTTCATTACTGTGGCAATGCGGTTACTAATATAAACATAATTAATAATTATAAATTGTGTATTGTTTTTGTTCGAAAACGCTCATTGAGTCACCAACCTGCCTTGTTATATAAAGTGTGTCAA
>JAOTYY010000165.1 GCA_029861595.1 Gammaproteobacteria bacterium | reverse complement strand
GGTGACGCTGCACGCCTGCGCAGGCCAATCACCTCACCGCGGCCGCCCGCGCAATGCTTATCCGCGCGGCGCTTATCCGGCCAAGGACGGCTACATCGCACTGAACGTTCCGGATGAACGGATCTGGCAGCGGCTTGCCGAGATCATGGGCCGCGCAGAGCTGGCAACGGACCCGCGCACCGACTCCGGCCCCGCGCGGGTGGAAAACCGGGCGTTGGTCGATACGGCTATTGCCGCGTGGCTGGGGCCGCTCACCCGGTCCGAAGCCATCGATCAGCTGAACGAGGCGGGCGTACCCGCCGGTCCGGTGCACACCGCCGAGGACGTTTTCGCCTGTCCGCAGGTAGCGGCGCGCGGCATGCTGATGCCGGTCGACGACCCCGAAGTCGGGGAGTATCGGTTCGCCCGCACCCCACCGCATCTTTCCGCCAGCCCGGAGCTGCCTTCACGGCCTGCGCCTGCGCTCGGTCAGCACACGCGTGAAGTGCTCGAGGACCTGCTCGGCTACAGCGCAACCGAGGTTGATGAACTGGTCGAGGAGAAGATCGTCCAGTTGGGATGACAGCACACTAGGTAGTTGCCTGTAAACTGATTCACCGGGACATTAGGGGAATCGCTGATGACCAAACACGACTCGGACACCATTGCGGCGATCCATCGCGAGCTCCATAGTCACCTGCCGTCGGAACCCGCGCTGCGCGCGAAGGCGTTGGAAAGCCTGCTGGTGGAAAAAGGCATGATCGATCCGGCTGCTGTCGATGCCTGGGTCGGTGCGTATTCCGAAGACATCGGGCCGAAAAACGGGGCGCGCATCGTCGCTCGCTGCTGGATCGATCCGGACCTCAAACAACGCATGCTCGACGACGCCGCACGGGCGGTAAAGGAACTCGGCTACGAACAGAGTCACCTCATCGCCGTCGAGAATACGCCGGACGTGCATAACCTCGTCGTATGCACGCTTTGCTCGTGTTATCCGACAGCGCTGCTGGGGATGCCGCCGAACTGGTATAAAATGGCTGCGTATCGTTCGCGCGCAGTCCGTGATCCACTTGGCGTGCTGGCGGAATTCGGCGTTGCGCTCGATGAGCAGGTCGAGATTCGTGTCTGGGACAGCACCGCCGAGCTTCGCTACATCGTCATTCCGCAGCGACCTGCCGGTACCGATGGCTGGGACGAGGCGGCGCTTGCCAGTCTGGTAACGCGAAACGCCATGATCGGCACCGAGCGCGATCTGTCAGCCCGCGCTGCGGCAGATACGTAGTGGACGGTATTCACGATCTCGGTGGGCGCCAGGGATTCGGCGAGATCGATGTGGACGAGTCGGACGAGCAGTTTCACGAGCCCTGGGAAGCGCGTGTGCGTGGCATCGTCAACGCCATGAGTGGAGCGGCCGACTGGAATCTGGACTGGTTCCGGCATTGCCGCGAACTCCTCGACCCGGCGGATTATCTCAGTCGACCGTATTTTGACCAGTGGGTGCAGACTTATTGCGCAATGCTCGTGAACTCCGAAGTTGCGACGGTGGAGGAGTTGGCGAGCGGCAAGTCAGTGGCGCCGGTCAGCGGCATGCCCGCTCCCATGCGGGCAGCCGCAGTGAAGAGCGCGCGGCCGGGCGCCAAGCGCTATGACCGGGAGATCGACGTGGGCCCCGCCTACTCGGTGAACGATTCGGTTCGTGCTAAAAGCCATGGAATCCCGGGGCATACCAGGCTGCCCGCCTATGTTCGTGGTCACGCGGGACAAATCCTGCGCCACCACGGCGCGCACGTGTTCCCGGACGCCAACGCGCTCGGCGAGAAGCGCTTCGAACATCTGTACACGGTAGGATTCCCGTCGTCAGAACTTTGGGCCGAAGCTCAGCGGCAGAACGCAACCGTGTATCTGAATCTGTGGGAGAGTTACCTTGAGCCTCTCTGAATCGCAGGCATTGGGTCCGCTCGCGCGACGCGACGATGAACCGGTGTTCGACGAGCCCTGGCAGGCCCAGGTACTGGCGCTGGCGTTCAATCTCATTGCGCAGGATGTATTCAGCGCCGGCCAATGGTCCGATGCGCTCGGTGCGGAACTCAAACATGCGCTGGCGCGCCGCGAGCCCGATGATCCACAGACATACTATCGATCGGCGCTCGCTGCACTGGAAACCCTGCTTGCTGCCGATGGCCGCATTGTCGCCGAGCGTCTGGCCGATCGGGTCGAGACTTGGCGCCGCGCTTATTTGAACACCCCCCACGGACAGCCCGTGAAGCTTTCGGCTGGCGCCGGACCCGAAATCCGGCACCAATAGAGGCGGGCATACTACCCTCGACGTTCCGTATGAAGCAGATGAAAAAGTGGCAGCGTAAAACGCTGCAGATAGACGCTAAACGAATCGCCGTTTGGCCGGGCAAGCCGGCGCTCGTGCCGGTTGGCGAAAAGTCGATTCATTCGATCGTGTTCGACGACATCGAGCACTACCACACGGCCCTGCAGCGGGCGATTCTCGAGCGCGAAAACGATCCCCAGTATGGGCTGAGACTGTTCCGAGGCGCGTGTGGTGTGAAGGTGCACCATGTCGATCGCTGGAAGCTGCCCGCGGCCAATCTCATCCATCAGCGTGCGCTGGCGTTGTGCAGCGCGGTTCTGGGTGTCGAGGATCCGGTGTGCGATATTTCCTGGGCCAACGTCTACCGCAACGGTGACTACTGTGTGCCGCACAGCCACAGGCGTACCGAAGCCAGCGTTGTCTACCTGTTATGCGCGGGCGATACCGACGATGAGAATCCGCTCGGCGGCCGCCTGTGTTTCGCCGATCCGCGGATGCGATCCTGCTGTGTTGACGAGCCGGGCAGGGTAACCAATTCGGTGATGCCCGACATGGTTCCCGGCATGATGATAGTTTTCCCCAGCGAAGCGATCCACTACGTGAATCCTTATACCGGCGCGGTTCCCAGAATCACGTTGTCGTGGAATATTTCCTCGCACCGTATAGCGGGGAGCCCCAATCCGCAGCTTGACAGGCAACGTGACGAATTGAGGGCGCAGGGTGGCACCTGAAGTTAACGGAGCCGATACCGTTCGCGATCCCGAATCGCTTGATCATGTCTGCATTCCTCCTAAGGTTTTCTCTTATCGCCGCTGATGGTATTGCCATCGTGTGATTTTGTTTCCAACGCGCCGCCGGCCCTGGCCCAGGCGTCAACGCCGCCCACCAGATGATACACGGACTTGATGCCCATGCCCTGCGAGGTCTGCACGGCAAGCGCCGAACGCTCGCCGTAAGCGCAATAGTAAATCAGCCGCTTGCGGTCGCGTTCCGCCATCTCGCGCAACAGGCCGCCCGGTTTTACGAACTCGTCGAGACGTCCATAGGGTGCGTAGACGGAACCCGGAATAATGCCGTGCGCCTCACGCTCGGAACTCTCGCGCAAATCGACGAGAACGCAGTCCTCGCCCTCGCACTGCTGCCTCACCTGTTTCGTCGTCAGCGCCCACGGCGCGTGCTCGTCAAGCCCCTGCCCGGTACCCATGAGCTGGTTGGCCGGTACCGCCACATCCATCATTTTCGGGTTGCTCAGGTTCAGGTTGTCCATGATTTCGGCATATTCTTCGGCCGAACTTACCTGCAAACGCGGATTGAAGCGGATTTCTTCGCCGATGGTGCTGACGGTATCGCCCTTGTAGTCGTGGCCCGGGTAAACGAGTGTTTCCTCGGGCAGCTTCAGGAGCTTGTTGAAAATCGAGTCATACTGGGCGCGGGCGCTGCCGCCCTGGAAATCGGTTCGCCCGGTGCCGCGAATCAACAGCGTATCGCCGGTGAACACCCGGTCGGTCATCCTGAAGCAATACGAGTCGTCGGTGTGACCGGGGGAGTAGATGACCTCGAGCGCGAGCCCTTCGATAGCGATGCTGTCACCCTCCGTGACCCGCATGGAGACCACGTCGACGCTGCTTTGCTCGCCCATCACGGTAACGCATTTCGTTCTATCGCGAAGCGCTCCCATCGCGGTGATGTGATCGGCATGCACATGGGTGTCGGCAACCTTGATGAGATCGAGTTCGAGTTCCTCCAGCAGCCGCATGTAGTGGTCCACCCGATCCAGCACCGGATCGATAATCAGCGCTTCCCCGCCCGGACGACTCGCCAGCAGATAGGTATAGGTGCAGGAGTCGAAATCGAAAAGCTGCCGGAAAAGCATCGCTGCCACCTCGCGCATACAAAACCCGGGACAGTATACTCATCTCCCGGGTGGCTTCAGGCCTGCGTTTACCCGAGGGTAGTACAGAGCACACGATATGACGAATGCACACGAACCACCCGAACGAATAGGTTTTATCGGACTTGGCAACATGGGTTCGCCGATGGCCGGGTTGCTGGCCGACGCCGGCTACAGGCTCGTCGTTGCCGACGCGAGTCCCACGGCGCTGCAACGCTTCGCCGAGCGCGTGCAATGCGAACAGCCCGGCGCGTTGCGTATGCTGGGGGAGCAGTGCCAGGTGGCAATCACGATGCTTCCGGACGGCCACGCGGTGCGCCAGGTGTTGCTGGATGAGGACGGCTTTGCCCGCGCGCTGCAGCCCGATGCCGTGGTGATCGACATGTCGTCATCCTCGCCCGTGGGCACGCGTGAGCTCGCCACGGATCTCTCGAAGCGACAGATACACCTGGTCGACGCGCCGGTTTCCGGGGGTGTGCGCCGGGCCATAGACGGCACACTGGCAATCATGGCCGGCGGCGATGGGGAAGTGATCGAAAGCGTGCGCGGCATTCTGGAGGTGATGGGCACCGTGCACCTGACCGGTGTCCAGGGATCCGGTCATGCGATGAAGGCGCTGAACAACTATCTGTCTGCGGGCACATTAACGCTTACCGCCGAGGCGATACTCGCCGGGACCCGCTTCGGTCTCGATGCGAAGACCATGCTCGACATTCTCAACGTATCCACCGGACGTAGTAACACGACGGAGTACAAGTACCCGACGTTCATTCTGTCACGCGGCTTCGACTCCGGTTTTGCCACGGGCCTGATGGCCAAAGACCTGCGCCTCGCGCTCGACGTCGCCGCCTCCGGCGGCTCTCCGTCGGCCATGCTGCGGGCATTGAGCAAGCTCTGGGACGCGGCCGAGCAACGGCTCGGCCCGCAGGCCGACCATACCGAAGTCGTGAAATATCTCGAATCACTGCTGGAAGAACCAACGTGACGCAACCGGAGCCGTTCGAGGTGTATGCCATCCGCTACGCAACGATGGCCCGTACAGGCGCGGAGAATTTTATCGGTGCCGACCCGCATGAGGCCGCATCGCGCCTGGATTATTACGTCTGGCTTGCCAGAAGTCCCTCGCACACGTTCGTGATCGATTCGGGGTTCAACGAACCCATGGCCAGGAAGCGCGGCCGTGAATTCCTGCGCTCACCCGTGGAGGGCTTGAGCCTGCTCGGTGTCGACGCGAACGAAGTGAGCGACCTGATCGTTACGCATTTGCACTACGACCATATCGGCAACTTCGATCTGTTCCCCAGCGCGCATTTCCATCTGCAGGACGACGAGATGGCGTTCGCGACGGGGCGTTACATGGCGCAGCCGTTTTTCGCCCGCAGTTTCGAGCCCGATGAGATCGTTGCGATGGTGCGCAACGTCTACGCGGGGCGTGTCGAATTCCACGACGGCGACGCCGAACTCGTGGACGGGCTGTCGTTACACCATATCGGCGGGCACACCAAGGGCCTGCAAGTGGTGCGCGTGTGGACGCGAGTGGGCTGGCTGGTACTGGCGTCCGATGCTTGCCACCTGCACGCGAATATGAACGAGGGCAGGCCTTTCCCCGTCGTGTTCGACGTCGGGCGAATGGTGGACGGCTGGCAGCGCTTGCGCGAACTGGCGGACGATCCGCGTCTCATCGTGCCGGGGCACGATCCGTTGGTGATGGCGCAATACGAGGCACCGAGCAAAGATCTCGAAGGTATCGTTGTCAGACTGGATGCATTGCCGCGCGCCGGTTGATCGCGCAAACGAAAAAACCCTTCTCTCCCTCGGCGAGAAGGGTTGCGATGAGGGGCACCGACAAAACGAGCGCCTCAGTCTTTTACCTGCAGCGTGCGCGCCTCGCCGAGGTTGATCAATCCCTGGCGCTGCAGCTCCGCAATGATGGATCCGCGGGTCCGCTCGAACCGGGCCGCGAGCGCGCCGATGTCGGCATTCTCGCGAAATCCCTCACCCAGTTGCACACGCGCCTCGTCGGTCCAGGCCAGGCCCGCGTTTCGCGGCAGACCTTTTTGCAGGTTCGCCGCCTGTTTCTGCTCGGGCATGAGCTTGCCCCGGCGGGCAGGCGAGTTGGCGTGAACGAGCAGCGTGTGCAGCGCACGGATGATTTCCGGTTGTTCGTAAGGCGAGCTGGGCGGTAATGCCTCCCCCGTCAGCGGGTCGATACCCTGGGAAAGGGCGTGCACGATCTCAATCGATCTGGCGAGTTCCATATGATCTCTCCTGTCTTCCTTGAAGTAAGGCTGCCGTGTCATCGGCACCCTGCCGCGACACGTCGCCGCAACGAGGGAATACTACGCCGTTGGAGGCTGCGGGGGAAAGACGTTGTAGCAGCGACGCGCCGGACAGACGGAATGCTTCCCTTACCGACCCCTGTACCGTCATGATTGTCATCCTGTCGCTCAGCGCAACTCATCGATGTAGGAACCGGAGTCCTGCTATGCAGCTACCAACCAATCCTGATCTGGAATTCCGGCATGCAGCGAACATCAAGGATGGACGATTCGTGCGCGGCGAAACGCAGTTCCGCAACTGGATCACGCCGACAGGCGATGCCGGCAGTAGCGGCACGCGTGGCTTCAAGGCGGAAGCGGGCCGTTATCATCTGTACGTGTCGCTGGCCTGCCCCTGGGCTCACCGCACGCTGATTTTGCGCGTGCTGAAAGGGCTCGAGGACATGATCTCCGTGTCTGTTGTGCACTGGTTCATGGGCGAGGACGGTTGGGCGTTCGAACCCGGCGACGGCACGATTCCCGACATGGTCAATGGTGCCGCCTACCTGAAAGATATCTATACCCTGGCAGAACCCGGCTATACCGGACGGGTAACAGTGCCGGTGCTGTGGGATACGCGCGAGCAGACGATCGTCAACAATGAATCATCGGAGATCATCCGTATGTTCAACGCAGCCTTTGACGGTCTTGGCGCCCGGCCCGGCGACTACTATCCGCCGCCGCTGCGCGACGAAATCGACGCATTGAACGCGCGCATTTACGGCACGCTGAACAACGGCGTCTACAAATGCGGATTTGCCCGCACTCAGGAAGCCTACGATGAGGCGGTGGTGCCGTTATTCGAAACGCTGGAGTTCCTCGAGGATCGCCTGTCCGGGCAGCGGTATCTGACTGGCGCGACCCGCACCGAAGCCGACTGGCGGCTGTTCACAACGCTGGTGCGCTTCGATCCGGTGTATTTCAGCCACTTCAAGTGCAACCTGAAACGCATCGTCGACTACCGCAACCTTTCCGGGTACATGCGCGATCTCTATCAGCAGCCGGGAATCGCCGCGACGGTCAACATGGACCACATCAAGCGCCACTACTACGGCAGCCACGAGAGCATCAATCCGAGCGGAATCGTGCCGCGCGGGCCGTTGCTGGACTACGCGCTGCCGCATGATCGTGCACGGCTCGGCTGATTGCTGACAGATTCCGGATTGCGCGTCGAACAAACCCCACGGCGGCCAAACGTTACCTATCACCCCAGCACCGCTGTTACGGAACTACACGGCGGCCTGTGTGTCTCGGCTGCGGGCAACACGGATGCGGTGGCCGGGAAGTGGCTGGAACGCTCGCCGACCACGATCTACTGCACCTTCCGCTATGCCAGCTGACTGCGTGGTCACGCCCTCGCAGGGCTGGCACGACGTTTGCGTTTTTATTGCATCGCACAAAATTATAGCCCTGCTGTTTGTCAATTGGAGGTTGTCGCATGTCTGAAGCCAAGATCGAAATCAAGAAAAACCGTTCGTGGATGTTTATCGTTGCCGCGTTTCTGGTGCTGGTGGCGGTGGGTGTTATAACGAGCTGAGCCAGCTATAAGGAAGTTTCGCGGTCGACAAGGCTGCGGAAAGAATGCCTCGCGGCTCTTTCGACTGCCATAGGGGATACGTCAAGGGCTTCTCGTCAGGTTCTGAAGGCGCTGTGGTCGTGCCTGCGAACGATCATGATGCACCGCACAAACCGTAGTGGTCTGCTCAATCGGCCAGGATCGGCCGGACCTTCGGTACCAGCGCTTCACCCAGGGCCTGGTGCTGGTTCTGTTCGAAGTGGATGGCGTCCACGTCGCTGGATGCGATAACCTCGGACGTATCGAGGAAGTGGCAGCCGTGGGCTGCGGCGACCTGCTCGTAAAGACGCCCCAGCAGGCGCGGCGCCGTCCGGTCCGCTGCCGCTTTGCTTGATCATTTTCACCAGCGTCTCCATTGCCGGCGGCTATATCGGCCGCAGCGAGCGAGAAACGCTGCTTGGTGTCGTTGGTCCCCAGCACCAGGATGATCAGGTCGAACGGCTGGTGGGTATCCAGGCACAGTGCCAGGTAGGTTTTGCCGCTTTTGTTCCCTTGGATCGGCGGCCGTTCAGTCCCTCCTCGATGACCCAGTATGCTTTGTTAAGACCGTGGCGCAACACCCCGGTCCAGCGGGGTAGCGATTCGCCGATGTGCACCCTGGGCGGACCGCTGGCGAGCTGGGTCGCAGCGACCCTCACGCTTGTGCAGGGCGCTTCGACGGACGAAAAAGCGAACTTGTTCCACGCTAACGCGGCGCGCATCTGGGGCTTGCCGCGCAATCGTGAGAGCGGACGTCGGAGCGAGCCATGACTCTGGTTAATCGATGGCCGGCGACTATTGCATCGACGACAGAAAAGCATTACAAGCCGCTTTTCCAAGGCCGCTCGATACAGCTGTCGGAGGAGTAAATGTCGGATACTTCGCCACCGTTACGGGCCGGTTATCAGCCGCCGGATCCTATCGATGTACCGCCGCTCTACGCGTGGCCGCCTCGCCCGCCGGCAACGCTGCGCCGGGTCGCCGCCGGCCTGCTGTTTCCGTGGGGATTGATATTCATCGCGCTGGCGGTGGTGGCGTGGAACTACCTCACGCCCAGCATGACAGCTATGGTAACGCTGGAGCCCTGGTGGATGGCGCTCATCTGGTTGCGTAATGCAGCGTTGCTTACGCTGATTGCCGGGGGGTTGCACTGGTGGCTCTACGTACGCCGAAGCCAGGGCTGCGAGTACAAATTCGACGGCCGCTGGCCCGCCACCGACAGTGGTAAGTTCCTGTGGTGTAACCAGGTAAGGGACAACATGTTCTGGAGTCTGGTCAGCGGCTGCACAGTGTGGACTTTGTATGAGTCGTTTACCCTATGGGCTTATGCGAACGGACGCATCCCGCATGTCGATTGGCACGATGCACCGCTGTACCTTGCGGTGATGATGCTGGCGGTGTTTTTCTGATTGACTTTTCACTTCTATCTCAACCACCGGTTGCTTCGCTGGCCGCCGTTGTATCACGTGGCGCACGCACTGCATCATCGCAATGTCAACACCGGACCGTGGACCGGGATCTCCATGCACCCGCTGGAACATTTGATCTACTTTTCGCTGCTCCTGCTGTGGTGGGTGGTGCCGGTGCATCCGGTGGTCGTTGTGCTGACGGGTTTCTACCAGGGCATCAGCCCGGCGGTCTCGCATTCGGGATTCGACCAGGTAGTGCTGGGCGGGGGCACGCGGGTTAGCGCTGGCGATCTGTTTCATGGTAGCTTCGTGCCCGGCTGCATGGTCG
>JAOTYY010000164.1 GCA_029861595.1 Gammaproteobacteria bacterium | reverse complement strand
AAGAGCCCTCACCCCCGGCACTCTCCCAGGGGGAGAGGGGCGCAAGAGCCCTCACCCCCGGCGCTCCCGAGGGGAGAGAGGGCCAAGAGGGGCTAGCAGCCTAAATACAATATAAAGCCCTTCTCCCCCGGGGGGAGGGGAAGGGTTGGGATCAGGGAGTCAAGTATGCGACCAGTCATCGGGGTTGTCGGAGTTGTTAGGTGACAGGCCGAGGATATCGCCTTCGGCTGAGCAGCCGAGTCCGAGAACGGTGCGGTTCGCATAACTGAAATAAGCTGCCACCTGATTCACTTCGAGAATTTCTCCATCCGTGAACCCGGCGTCGCGCATTGCAACTACGCTCGCATGTGTGACTGCCCCGGGCGAACGCGTCAGTGTCTCCGCGTAGGCCAGCGCTTTTTTATACTTCTCCTCCAGGGGCGCACTCTGAATATCGCGAGTTTCGATCGCACTGCGCAGCGCCCCGGCCTGCGCATCGTCGTTCAACAGGCGCCGCAACCCCGCAAAATGATGTTCCACGCAATAAGTGCAGTCGTTCAGCGAACTGACCCACACGCCAACCGTCTCCAGAAACCATTTCGGCACGGAATTCGCCGAGTTGTGCAGCACGTGTTTGTAGATGGCCATATGGCCTTCCATCGTATGCGGCCGCAGGCTGTGTGCCAGCATGATGTTGTCGACATTGTCGTCAGGGCCCTTCACACGGTCGTAGAGTTGCCGCAGCCGGCCGGCCGCGTCCGCATAGGCAATTGTCTTGATCCAGGACACTAAATTCCTCCCGGCCACCCTCACGCGAGTGCGTGTTTCAATGCAGCGATATGGGGTACTGAGAGCCCGCAGCATCCACCGACGACCTGCACGCCGTCGGCGACCCAGACACGCGCTTCCTCGACCAGATCCGGGGGCGCGATGATGTCGATGAACTGCCAGTCGGGCATTTTGAAATGACCCGATTCCGGGTAGGCGCCCAGCGGTCCGGACCATTGCGACCGTACCGCGGCCAGTGCGTCCCGGGTATTCGCAATGGGCGAATGCATTACGCTGATAAGCCCGATGTCCAGCCCGGCGACGCTGGCGACGATAGCGTCGAACGGATGGTGCGGTGCATCGAATCCCACCAGCGCCTCGCCGTCGCGTCGGCAACTCAGACCTGCCCACACGGGCAACCCGGTTTGCAGTGCTGCTGCGACCGCCATCGGCGAGTGTTGCGGATGCTGCGCCATTTCCACCACAAGCAGGTCGACGCCGCACCGAGCCAGCAACTCTGTCTGCTCTTCGAAGGAATCACGCAGTTGGCTGGTTGTCCAGCCGCTGTCGGCGCGAACCCATTCGCAGATCGAGCCGGCGACTGCTACCGGCTGCTGTGCGGATTCATCGCGGGCCCGTCCTGCAAGCTGCACGGCACGCGCATTGAGACCGCCGACGATGTCACCCAACCCGGCCGGTTCGAGCATATGCCGGCCGCAGGCGAACGTGTTGGCGATTATGACTTGGGCGCCCGCACGAATGTAATCGCCGTGCGCCGCCTGCACTTTTTCCGGGTCGCTGAAGGCGGCCGTTGCGCTCCACACCTGCGGGTGCATTGCAACGTCGCGGGCCTGCAATTCCGTGCCCATGGCGCCATCAATAATGATTGTCTCGCCGGCCCCCAGTTTTTGCTCCAGCCAGGGTGGGCCGCAGGGATGCACGACAGGCATTGACCGCTCCGCGCTGCGACGAGCGATGTTACCCGAGTCTCGCCATTGCCTCTTTCAGCGACATCAGCGCATCGCTTGAAACGAAATACCTGCCCTTGGTATAGGTCTTCTTTGCCTCATCCCATTCCCAGTCACTGGTGTGCCAGTTCACCAGCCAGGCATTGGGGTTGCCGGTTACCGTGCGCAAACGCAGCAGCAGCCACGACAAGTGCTTCAACACGTTCTCGTATTTACTGTGGCCGGTTGCCTCCAGCAACTGTTCGATGGTCGCATACCCCCAGTCGCCATCGATGTTGTCGATGAACACGCGCATCGCATTGAGTGCTTCTTCGGGCATGCCACTGACCAGCACGTTCGCCTCTTCCACACTCAGCGGGTACGATTCCTGGCCTTCGGGATTCCAGTTGTAGTCTTTGAACTGGGCTTTGGTTTCCTGCAGGTCGTCGGTCAGCAGGGTGAGCAGTTCTCTTCGTGCCGCAGGACTCAGGCGCTGCAATAGCTTGTGATCCACGATATATGTGTGCATAGGTTGCGGTCCTGTTGTGAAGTGGTGATTTGCCGGCGCGGCGGGTTTAGTTGCTGCGCTGCATTATGGGCGAATTGTCCACTTCCTGCTCAGCGTGTGGTTAGGAAAATGCGACGCCGCCGGGTTAAATGGCGACAGCGCGGGCAGCCGGGGAACGCCGGGGCGCAGGATTCGAGTGCGCCTTATCCGGCTGTCGTCAACTGCGCCGATTGCTCAGTCCAACAACGTATAGATGACCGTAACGTTTGCCCGTATTTCCTGTGCGCCGGGGGCGATCGGCACCGCGCTCGCCTGCTCGACAGCCATGGTGCGCGCGATACGTTGGGGTCGCGGCACCTGCGCGCCCTGCTCACTGATGGAAATCACACTGCCGATTCTCACGCCGGCCGCATCCGCGTACACCTGGGCGCGCGCTCGCGCATCGGCAATCGCCAGCTTACGCGCTTGTTCGAGCGCAATGCCGGGATCGTCCAAAGCGAACTCGATACCGGCTACCCGATTGCTGCCGGCGGCCACCAGCGCATCCAGGATCTCGCCGAGCTGTGCCACGTCTGTCAGGCGTACTCGAAGCTGATTGCCGACACGATAACCGACGAACACCGCGTCGGAGTCGAGCTTGTTACGCTTGGTGACAGGCGCCACGTTGAAGTTGGTGGTGTTGATGTCGTATTCGGCAACGCCCAGCCGTTGCAGCAAGGCCAGAACACGATTCATGGCCGCGTTGTTTTCCGCGAGCGCCGTCTGCGCTTCGGCCGATTCGGTCGTCACGCCGGTGCGTATGAACACGATGTCCGGAGGCGCGCTGACTTTACCTTGTCCGGCAACGCTGATGGTACGCGCCAGTTCGTCGGCACGCGCCAGCCCGAGCGTCGCAAGGCCCAGCAGAATGATCAGCGGTATACGGCGCATTGGGAATTCCTCCGGTTGGTGGCAGGCGATCGTGTGCAGCCGTGCGAATTGTCCCCTTTCGAGGTTGCAGCGGCAATCGCTGCCACCACAGAATAGAGTGCGACGGCGACAGGCATGAGGTTGGCGATGCAGTTACGATTAAGCACCTGGCCCGAAATCGAGGCCTACCTTGCGCGCTCCACCGGTATTCTCGTGCCCATCGGATCGATGGAACAGCACGGACCGAGCGGGTTGCTCGGCACTGATGCGATTTGCGCCGCGGAGATCGCACGGCGCGCGGGAGCGCAGGCCGACATCCTGGTGGGGCCGGTGATCGAACTTGGTGCGGCGCAGTTCAACCTGGATTTCCCGGAGACGGTAGGTATGCGCGCCGCAACGTTGATCCACGTCATCTGCGATTATGTCCGATCGCTGGCGAGCCAGGGTTTCGAGCGGTTCTTCTTCGTCAATGGGCACGGCGGCAATGTGGCGCCTGGCAATGCGGCATTTCAGGACTTGTATGCCGAGCGCAGTTACGCGGCCAGCCGCGGCAACCACCGTGGTGTGCGTTGCCGTCTGCGCAGTTGGTGGGAGTACCCGCAGGTCGGCGCATTGCGCGACCGTTTGTATGGCGAGTGGGAGGGTCTGCACGCGACACCCAGCGAGGTAGCCATCACCCAGCACGTGTATCCGGATTCGCGCCGCGAGATGTCGCTGGATAAACCGCCGTCACTGCACGACGACTACTACCGCAATTTCAGCAATGACCGCCACTACGATGCCGAGCATCACCGGCGTGAATTCCCCGACGGGCGCATCGGTTCTGATCCATCCCTGGCGACACCCGAGGCCGGCGCCGAATTACTGCACACGGTCGTCCCGGAAGTGGTTGCTGATTATCGGAATTTCGTTGCCGAAAACTGAAAAGGTGAATAGTTCACAGCCAGCTGCTGTCGCAAGCGCTAACTTGGGTACATCCCCGATGCCCCTCAGGGCTAATCGCGGGGCCTTCACGGAGCAGAGAGCAACAGCAATGACCACCAGGGAATACCCGAACCACCGAAAATTCAAAGCCGGACTGCAGCGCATTATCGCCGAGAGCGTTGCCGAGATCCTGAGTGAAACCGACCGGGAAATCGCAGCTTCCTGGCGCATGGCACTGCGGGACGAGACAGGATCGCACGCATCGTCGGCGGACGCCAGAGCGCCTGGATCGGCGGGTGCACAACTCACAACAGGCAGCACATCGACACGCGAGCCGCGCTGAAAGGGGCTTTCGACCGCTCTATCGCGGTTTCGAGCAATCAGCGGAACGGGTGCGTCGGAGAAACTGACGGTGCGGTGCCGGGGCTCGGCTGTTAATCATTCTTCGTCCGGGCCATAGCGTTCCAGCAGCGCATCGATAGCGATCGCAACGCTGTCGGGCTCGAAAAAGCGCTTTACCGTGTAGTAATAGTCCGCCACGGTGTCATTGCTGAGCCGGTATTTCGCGCCCACTTCGGCGAGCAGGGAATCGTCGATACCGCGCCCGGAATCGAGCAGTTCGATAACCCTGTTGTAAACTGTGATCTGTTCGCGGCGTTTTTTGCGCGCCGCCTGCAGCGCCTTACCACTCGGCCACGCTATGCCCAGCGCCTCGTCCAGCGTCTTACTCTGCAACGAGTACCATTTGACCGTGGCACTGTGAAACGCGTCCACGACCCATTTGGGCATTTCCCTTTCGTGCCGTGCACAAAAACGCATGGCGGCCAGCAACTGGAACCTGTCGCCTGCCAGATAGCTGCTGTGCAACTCGTCGAGATAAAGCTCGATCGCTTGCTCGGACAATTTATCCATCGCCGACTTACTTTTCGCCCCATTCTGATTTCGGCTCGGCCGCAGGAAAGTCTAGCGAAAACCGCGCCACTTGGTGGCTCTGCGTTGAAGTAAATATGTCACTTCCCGGTTGTGACAGGCCGTACCGCCCAGTCGGCTCAGGAAGAATTATGGTGCCAACTATGGAACACACATCGCAGGGGAGAGAACCATGAAACACAGATTTATCGCCGCCATCGCTCTGGCACTGGTTTCGGCTACGGCTGCGGCGCAGCAGAGCTACGTGGCGATCAATGGACAAGTTCTCTCGCAGCAGCAGCTTGCCGCGCTGGAAATGCAACTTGGTACGCGCGTCTCGCCAGGCAGCTATATAGTCGATTATCAAAGCGGTTGCTGGGCCAATCTCAGCACCGGCCAGCAGGGCTGCGGTGGGGGTGGGGGCAGTAACGGCGCATACACCTCGCGCTATGGCAGCGGCGAATGGAATGCCGACGGCGACTGGAGCCACTACAGCAACATCGCCGGCGGCGGCGTGGGCGGCACCGGTGACGGCTGCGTTTACGCTTTCGGCTGGTCCAACTGCTGAAGAAGACAAGGGGCCGGGGTGGTTATAGAAGGAACGCTTCCATAACCACCCCGGCCCTTTCCGTTCGGCCCCCGTTTTTTTGTTCGCGTTTCTTCGATATTTTTTCAACTCCGCGCAAACTGTGCGTCTCCTCGACAGCAGGTGACGGCTTCAAGCCGGTGTGGTTTGGAGGCGTGAAATCACAGGTGGTGCAGGCCGGCGGCAGGTGTTAGCGATGCCGGTCTGCTCCGCCCCTGCTTACGGAGGCGACTGCCATGTTGCAGCGGAATTTCAGCACTTTTCGACGCCATGGTGCGCTTTTACTGGCGTTGATGTTGACTGTTGGCCTGAGCGGCTGTGAAGAGCAACAAAACACGACGTTGCTTTCGCCGGTTCAGGCGGTGACCACGCTGGTGGAGAAGAATGACGGCAGCGTGGAAGCGGAACTGGTGTTGATCAGTACTTCGGTCACTCCGCATGAATTCGTCGATACGGCCGACAACGTGCAGGTGCGTGTACCCGGTGGTGTGTTTGTCGGCCTGATGCACACCGGCAACGGACACTACGTCATGGACAGTGCTACGAACGCTGAACTGACATATCAGCAAAACCAGACCTACCAGTTTCGGTTCGATCTGGACGATGAGACGGCGCAACAGGTTTCCGGCGGCAATTTCGTCGCGGTGATGACTGCGCTGTCCGGCGACGTGAATTTCACCATTGTCACCGCACCGCAGTTTGCCGGTGATACCGCGACGATTACCTGGACGCCTGTGACGCGCTTCGGGCTGTTGCGCGTCACGGATGCAAACGACGTCACCGTCTACCAGAACTTCGACTTTGCTCACCCCGAGTTCAATGGTTCGAAGTGGGCGCGCCTGAAAACCGGTGGTACGGATGTGCTCGGCGTGGATGTGTTCAGCGTTGCCGGCGACTACACCATTCACTTTTGCGGTGTAGACAAAACCAGCGGCTTCGAGCCCAGCCTGTCGGCGGAACTGGGGCTGTTGAGTGGATTCCTGATCGGCAGGTGTGCCGCACCACAGACCATTACGGTGCCCAACTAGTGTGCTGTCCCGTAAATAACGCGTAATTCTGCGTGCCGCCAAGGGGTCAGATGCTAGGCACCGTGTGCAGAGGAATAGCCTGCTATTGCTCAAGCGCGTAACACCGCAGGCCCCTTGGTGGCTCGCCCAACCGATTGATTTTCGTAGATGACGGGAGCGTGTGTCGCGTCCCATGACTGCGTTGCGACGGTTTGAAATATGAGGAACTATTTCTGCACCGTCGACGCCTTGCCCTGGAACGCGACACGCGCTCAGAATTACATGTTATTTGCGGGATAGCACACTAGCCCGTTTGCAGCCGCCGTCCCTCATCACCGTCCCTTCTCCCCTCGGGGGGAGCAGGGGGAAGCGACGGTGCGGTGAGTAAAACCCGACCCTCGGGGACTGTTCGCGCCGCACTTGACGCGTGAAGTTCTGGATCCCGGTTTGCAGACGCGTTCCAAGGGTGCGTTGCGCAGTCTGATCATCGATACCAAGATTCCTGCCTGCTAGCCGGAGATTGCCCTTTGGTTGCAGGCAATAGGCCGGTCAGTCGTTTTCCTTTAGGATATAGACTTGCTGCAACCCGCTGCTGCGGGTTACCGGATAAGCCCGAGTACCAACAAGAGCTCTGACCCGATGGCCGATGTCGACGCCCTGTTGAAAACCCCGTTGTATGACCTGCATGTGCAGCACGCCGCAAAAATGGTTCCGTTCGCAGGCTATGCGATGCCGGTGCAGTACCCGCTTGGCATTCTCAAGGAGCATCTGCACACGCGTGCGGCTGCCGGCCTGTTCGATGTGTCGCATATGGGCCAGGTCAGTGTGCATGGCTCCGCGCGGGCTGAACGCCTGGAAGCGCTGGTGCCCGTCGACGTGCTGGACCTGCCGGCCGGCAAACAACGTTACGCCTTGTTCACCAACGAGCAGGGCGGGATTCTCGACGATCTGATGATCAGCAACGCCGGCGATCATCTGTTCCTGGTGGTCAATGCGGCATGCAAGCATGCCGATGTCGCGCATTTGCAGCAACACATGACGGATTGCGAGGTAACACTGTTAGAAGACCATGCATTGCTGGCGCTGCAAGGACCGAGCGCGGCGGAAGTCATGCAGCGCGTCTGCGCGGAAGCTGCGCGGATGGCTTTCATGGACAATGTCGAAATCACCGTTGCGGGCATCGATTGCCGTGTGTCGCGTTCCGGTTACACGGGCGAAGACGGCTACGAAATCGGGGTGTCGGCCGCGCGTGCGGCGGAGCTGGCCGAACGGCTGCTGCATGAGTCCGAAGTCGCCCTGATCGGTCTGGGTGCGCGTGATTCGCTGCGCCTGGAAGCGGGCTTGTGCCTGTACGGGCACGATATTGGCGACCACACCACACCGATAGAAGCAGCGCTCAGCTGGGCGATCTCCAAAGCGCGGCGAACTGGCGGTACTCGTGCTGGTGGATTCCCGGGTGCGGATCGCGTGTTAGCGCAGATGCGCGACGGTGCCGCGCATCGCCGTGTCGGCATCCAGCCAGAGGGACGCGCGCCGTTGCGCGAAACCGTGGTGTTGTACGCGGTCACCGGTGAGCCGATCGGGCAGGTAACCAGCGGGGGGTTCGGGCCGAGCATCGAACGCCCCGTTGCCATGGGTTATGTCAATGCGGAACAGGCCGTCGTTGGTACGCTGCTGCAGGCGGAAGTGCGTGGCAAACGGCTGCCCGCAGAAGTGGTGAAACTGCCGTTCACACCGCACCGATACCATCGCGGGTAGCTCGCCGGCGTAACAACCGTGTGCGGGAACGATTCGCCCCGGCGACTCTCCAAATTGCAGCGCACCCGAACTTGTAGATCTGACGAGGAGTTAGCATGCCAGAGACAAAAACATCGCTCGAACAACTCGAAATGCGCGGCGACTTCATCCGCCGGCACATCGGGCCCGGTGAACCGGAGATCCGGCAGATGTTGCAGACCCTGGGCGTTGATTCCCTGGACGAACTGGTTGAGCAGACGGTGCCCGAGTCGATCCGAGACACGCGGGAGCTGGATCTCGAGCGTCCCCGGAGCGAGCGTGCAACCATCACGGCGACGCGCCGTATGCGCGAACGCAACAAGATCCTGGTTTCCATGATCGGCATGGGTTACTACGGCACCATGCTGCCGCAGGTAATCAAGCGCAACGTGTTGGAAAACCCGGGTTGGTACACGGCCTACACGCCGTACCAGGCCGAGGTCAGCCAGGGACGTCTGGAGGTACTGCTCAATTTCCAACAGATGGTGATCGATTTAACCGGCATGGAACTCGCCAACGCATCGTTGCTGGACGAAGCTACGGCTGCGGCGGAAGCCATGGCCATGGCCAAGCGCACGGCGAAGAGCAAGTCCTCGGTGTTTTTCGTATCCCGTGATTGTCATCCGCAGACGATCGCCGTGGTGCGCACTCGCGCCCGTTCCATGAAATTTGAGGTAGTGGTCGGAGACGAGCACAGTGAGTTGCAGAACCACGAAGTGTTCGGCGTGCTGATGCAGTACCCTGGCTCCAGCGGGGTGGTACGCGACATACGCCCGGTGATCGAGCAGGCCCATGCGCAGCAGGCAATCGTTACCGTAGCGTCCGATCTACTGGCACTTTGCCTGCTGACCCCGCCGGGCGAGATGGGCGCGGACATCGTCGTGGGCAGCGCGCAGCGCTTCGGTGTGCCGATGGGCTACGGCGGCCCGCACGCGGCATTTTTTGCCACTCGCGATGCCTACAAGCGTTCCACGCCGGGGCGTATTATCGGCGTGTCGGTGGATGCCCAGGGCAGGCCGGCGCTGCGCATGGCACTGCAGACTCGCGAGCAACACATCCGGCGCGAGAAAGCTACGAGCAATATCTGCACCGCGCAGGTTCTACTGGCGATCATCGCGGCGTTGTATGCGATATACCATGGCCCGGAGGGGCTGCGCACCATTGCCGGAAAGGTACACCGTATGACTCAGATCCTCGCGGCTGGGCTGCAGCGGCTGGGCTACGAGATCGTATTCAACGAGTTTTTCGATACGCTCACGGTGCATACACCCGGACAGGCGAACCGCATCGCCGCCCGGGCTCTGGAATCGCGCATCAACCTGCGCGTGGTGGATGCCGATCATCTGGGCATCTCGTTCGATGAGTCGACCCGCCGCGAAAACCTGCTGACGCTGTGGCGTGTGTTCGCTACCAAGGCCGAACAGGCCCTGCACATAGACGACCTGGATGCCGAGGCGGCCGAATGCATTCCGTCCGGGCTGCATTCGGCCGCCTCG
>JAOTYY010000384.1 GCA_029861595.1 Gammaproteobacteria bacterium | reverse complement strand
TCCAACGCCCAGGGCTCGCGCTTTCTCCAGCATTGCGTTGCCCAAGGCCATGTCCGAAATACTCAGACCGCGATGCCAAAAAAGTGTCGTCTCGGCGTCGTTTTCACGGCCTGGCCTGGCACCGGTCACGATCTGACACAGTTCGGCGTGCAGATTGTCGGCGTTGAGCTTGCCGGCATCCACGTGTTCGCGCAGTGCGCCGAAGGGGCGGCCGGGGCCGCACTGTCCCCAGTCGTCGACCACCACTTTATCCATGATATCCGTGAGCGAGAACTCCACCGCCGACATCGTACCGTACGGAATCACACACGCCGAGGGCTTGATCCATGCAGTTTCGAGCAACGGTTGCGGGATTTGCAGACGCGACGCCTCGACTACGATGTCAGCACCCTCCACGGTGGATCGCCAGTCGGCCACGGCGCGCACGTCCTTGCCCAGATCCTCGCTCAGGCGCGCTGCAAAACCCTCGCGGCTTTCCGGCCGACGCGAATGCACCCGGATCTCCTCGAAGGCGAACAGCGAGTCCAGCAATCGCACGTTCCAGTATGAACTGCCGCGCGCTCCCACGTTGGCGAGAATCCTGCTGTCGCCGCGCGCCAGGTATTTTGCGCCCAGCGCAGTCATTGCACCGGTGCGCATGTCGGTTGTCTCCGCGGCATCCAGAAACGCGCGCATCGCGCCGGTTTGCGCATCCAGCAGATTGAGCACGGCGAGTTCCGAAGGCAGGCCTTTTTCGAAGTTGTGGTAAAAATCCGGCACTACTTTGATGCCCGCCAGTTGCAGTGGCCGGATGTAGCCGCGTAGCACGTTGAAGTGGCCGTGTGCGGAAGACTCCGGCACCAGGTGCACGCGCGGTTCGATAACCGTCTCGCCATTGCCCTGCGCACGCAAGCCTTCTTCCTCCGCCGTCATTTGCAAAGCCTGGATATCGTGATGGTTCAGATAAGTAAACGTCAAGGATGCGGGCATGCCGGTTCTGCCGAATGAAGCCAGTCGCCAACTTTACCAGCGCGGGACGATTTGCTTAACTGCGCAACACGTTTCCGGACTCACAATGATCAACGAGCAGACACCCATCGCGTTCCAGGACCCGCTGCCGAAATCGGTCGATGTCGTAGTGATAGGCGCGGGCGTTATCGGCATGTCGACCGCATGGTTCCTGACCCGCGCGGGACTCGATGTCCTGGTGTGTGAAAAAGGTCGCGTGGCCGGTGAACAGTCGAGCCGCAACTGGGGCTGGGTACGCCAGCAGGGGCGCGATCCTGCGGAACTGCCCATCATGATGGATAGCATGCGCATCTGGGCGACGCTCGCCGAGCAGACCGGTGAAGATCTCGGCTTCGCGCGTCACGGCGTGCTTTACCTCGCCGATACCGATGCGGAACTGGCGCGCTACGAGCAGTGGCTGGAGATCGCCCGACAGCACCAGCTCGATACGCAGATGCTGAGCGCAGCTCAGCTCGACGCGATGATCCCGGAGGGCAAGCGACAATGGCGCGGGGCCCTGTACACACCGAGCGACGGGCGCGCGGAGCCCTTTCAGGCAGTCCCCGGGTTGGCGCGTGCTGCGCAGCGCAGCGGTTGCAGAATTGTCGAAAATTGCGCCGTACGCGTGATCGAGACCCAGGCTGGTGCGGTATGCGGTGTGATCACCGAACACGGGCCTGTAAAAGCGCAGGCGGTAGTCTGCGCCGCCGGTGTCTGGTCGTCGCTGTTTTCGCGCAATGCCGGGGTCGATTTTCCGCAGCTCGCGGTACGCTCGACGGTGGCGCGCACCGTGCCGGCGCCCGACATCTACAACGGCAATGCGGCTGCCAGCGACGTCGCTTTTCGCCGCCGTATGGACCGTGGCTATACGGTCGCTCTGGGTAACTATCAGGAGCACTGCCTGAGCGCGGACAGTTTTCGGTACCTGTCAAAGTTTCTACCCTCGCTACGCCGGTCGTGGCGGGATACACGAGTGCGCCTGCGCGGGGGCATCCTGCAGCGTTTCCCGCCGGCGCGCTGGCAGGGCGACGAGCGCGCACCGTTTGAACGGACGCGTGTCCTGAATCCTGCGCCCTGCCCCTGGGCCATCGCGCAGATACGTGCGCGATTGGCAAGGCGCCTGCCGGCGTTGGCAAAACTTGAGTTTGCCGAGACCTGGGCCGGCATGATCGACGTGACACCTGATATCGTGCCGGTGATAGACGAATCGCCCTCACAGCGCGGCTATTTCGTGGCTGCCGGTTTCAGCGGCCACGGCTTCGGCATTGGCCCCGGGGCCGGCCGGGTGGTGGCGGACCTGGTGCTGGGACGCCCGCCGGTGCACGATCTGCACCGCTTCCGCTTATCACGCTTCAGTGACGGCACGCGAATAGAGCCAGGACCGGCATTGTAGTCACCTGCATGTTGTTCACCGCCTACGTGGACTCGTGGGAAAGACCGTAAACGATCGCGAAGCGTCACGTTGAATCGAAACGCTTCCGAGAAGCGAAAACTCTGCATGCAACATGCAGGCTAGGCTTGGCCCTGTACAGCCGATCGAGACAATCGATGCCCAAGACGACGCCGTAAGCAAACGTCACTCGACAACGCGTGCTGCCGGATCTGTTGCACGCCGCTATTACGAACGCCGCGTGAGCAGCACTAGTCCCTCTGCGAGAGAGT
>JAOTYY010000385.1 GCA_029861595.1 Gammaproteobacteria bacterium | reverse complement strand
ACACACCGATCGACGTGTTGCTGAATAACGCGGCGATACTCGGCGAGCCGAATGACCAGAATTTTGGCGATCGAGACTACGCGCTGATGGACCAGGTGCTGGCCGTGAACGTGAAAGGCCCAATGAAAATGGCCGAAGCATTCGCAGACAGCGTGGAAAAGAGTGAACAGAAAAAAATCGTCGCCATCACCAGCACCCAGGGTTCGATTGGCAGCGTACGCAGCGGATCGCTCGTTTTCTACAACATCAGCAAGGCCGCATTGAATATGGGCATGCGCTCGAATTCGCGGGCACTGAAAGACCGCGACATAACGGTTGCGATTGTCTCGCCGGGCGCTGTCGACACAGACATGATGAACCTTGCACTCGATCGCGCCGGCGTGAAGTTCAAGCTGCTAACGACGCAGCAAAGCGCCGAGGCTGTGATCAACGTGATCGACCAATATGGTTTCGATATGACAGGCACTTTCGTCTCACACACGGGCACCGAGATACCTTGGTGACGACTCGCGCGCGCAGCGCAATGCTTCTCGCTGCACTGTGCATCGCCGGGTGCCAGCCCAGCACGGAGGGCGTTGCGCAGCCTTACACCGCGGAAGACGAGGCACTCTATCTAAAGCGTTTTGAACAGCTGTTCAAAGACGCTCCGCGCGGCGAGGGACTCGGCGGCTATGACATCGTGCGGGATGTCGCCGGCGCCCCCGACGCCGCACCGCTTCCTGTGGCGGGTGCGGAAGAAAGCACGATAAGCGCGGCAGCACTATCAGACGCACGGGATTACGCCGCTGCCAACAACTCGACAGCGTTTATAGTCTGGCGCAACCAGAAACTGGAAACCGTCGATTATTTCGGCGATGTCGCGCGCGAAACTCCGCTCGTCTCGCGTTCGCTGGCCAAGCCGCTGGGTGTCATCGCAGTTGCTCGTGCTGTCCAGACCGGCTACATCAAGTCTATCGACCAGCCAGTCGCCGACTTCATTACCGAATGGCGCAGCACACCGAAAGCGGATATCAAAATCCGCTACCTGCTCGACATGCGCAGCGGTTTATTACCGCAAGCATTCGATGTCGACGTGGACAGCATGCTCAATCGTGCCTACCTGCATCCGCGACACGATGAAATCATCATCAACGAGTATCCGCTGACACACGAGCCCGGAACACGCTACGAATATTCCAATGCAAATTCCGAACTGGTGTCGCCGTTGATACGGCGCGCAACAGGCATGAGCTATGCAGATTGGGTGTCGCGCGAAGTGCTGCAGCCGCTCGGTGCGCTGGGCGGCGCGGTCTGGATCAATCGGGAAGATGGCGTCGAACACGCCGGTTGCTGCATCCTGCTACCGGCAGAAACCTGGCTGCGCCTGGCCATTCTGCTGATTCAGGACGGCGTCTGGGAGGGTCGACGCCTGTTGCCCGAAGGTTTCGTGCAAGCGATGCAAACACCGACCCCGGCCAACCCGCACGCGGGAATGGGCGTGTACATCGCGGGTGACTACGTCGAGTGGCGCGGTGCCGCGAATCCCGAAGTCGAAATCGGGCGCGCGTACCACAGCGAAGCGTATCTCGATCCGGACCTGTTTCTGTTCGACGGCAACTCGAACCAGGTGGTGTTCATGGCGCCGTCCAGAAACCTTATCGCGCTGCGCCTCGGCGGACCACCACCGAAATCTCCGCAATGGGACAATGCGTACTTGCCGAACACACTGTTGCGCGGGATCAGTGACTAGGTTTGTTCGAGTCGTGCCCGGATAAGCATTGGCGCGTACACCCACATCAAGATTGCGAAGCTGATTATCCAGCCGGTGGCCGCAAGATCGATCAGCATCGCGTAGGCGCTGCCACCGAAAGCGCTCAGCACACGCAGCAAAACAGCAAGCGTAAAAATAACGTACGCTGCGACGGTCGGACGCGCAGCGTGCAATGCGCGGCCGGTGTGACCGAGCGCAACACGTGTCGACACGGCGATGATCATGCCGGCGACAGCACCCATCATTAAGGCGTGCATTGCGACGGAGTAAGGAAAGACCCAGTCCACAGCAGCACAGCCTAACAGGGCGTAGCCAACCGGCAACCACAGGTAAGCGGCATGCAACACGAACAGCAATGGCTCCGAACGTGTCGCCAATCCCCGCCAGCGAGCAAGTCGAACGGCATGGACAATCGCCGCCGAAAACGCGGCAATGGCCGTAAGCAAATTTGACGGGGCGATGCTGGCCAGCACGCCGACGGCAGCCGTCAGCGCGAACGTTATTCCATCGATGAGCACACTCGAACTCGGCAGGCGCTGCTCGCCCCGGCTGCGCAACCAATTCGCCGTAAAGCTCGGCACGATGCGGCCGGCGATCAATGTGATCAACAGCAATATCGTGTGTACCAGCAGGTACAGCGCGACGCGCGGCTCAACCGTGTGATAGGCGAGATTCAGCAACGCCAGCGCCAGGAGCACGGCAACGACCGGGTAATTGCGCCGGCTGCCGCCGCCAAATACCTCCCGGCCGACAAGCAGGCAGAGTAGCAGCGGGAACAGCATATCGAGCGTGACCATGGCCGGCGTCGGCAACCACGCGCCCAGCGTCATGGCCAGCCGTCCCAGCAACCAGGCCAGCACCAGCGCAACCAGGGGCGTGCCAGTCAACGCGGGACGGCC
>JAOTYY010000010.1 GCA_029861595.1 Gammaproteobacteria bacterium | reverse complement strand
ATGTGGCGGCGGTGCGACTGGTGACGCTTGAAGCGCCCGGACGCTGTCTGCTTGAACCGTTTCGCCGCTCCTCGGTTCGTCTTTAACTTAGGCATCGGTTACTCCCGTTGATCGGCCGGGCGTTGCCACCGCTGACCGTGTTTACACTAGTTGCCCGGCCGAGCCGGAGTTGTGCTGCGGCGCGGGCTCGGCGATCCGGACTTGCTGCGTCCGCTCCCCTCAGTTGCGCTTTTTCGGCGCTAAAACCATGATCATCTGGCGTCCTTCCATCTTCGGGTACTGCTCCACTGTACCCAGCTCTTCCAGGTCGGCTTCGACACGGTTCAGCAGCTGTGCCGCCAGATCCCGGTGTGCCATCTCACGGCCGCGGAAACGCAGCGTGACCTTGGTTTTGTCGCCCTGCTCGAGAAACCGCTTCAGGTTCCTCAGCTTCACCTGGTAGTCGCCCTCTTCCGTGCCCGGGCGGAACTTGACCTCCTTCAAGTGTGTTTGGCGCTGCTTCTTCTTCGCCGAACTGTGTTTCTTCGTCTGCTCGAAGCGGTATTTGCCGTAGTCCATGATGCGGCACACCGGCGGCTCCGCCGTGGGCACGATTTCGACCAGATCCAGCCCCTCGGCATCCGCAGTCGCCTGCGCTTCGTCTTTCGAGATAACTCCGACTTGCTCGCCATCCGAGCCGATCAGTCTCACCACCGGCGTGGTGATTTCGTCGTTCCGGCGAACCGATTTTTCTGCAGCGATATGCAAACCCTCCAACAATAACAAAGCCGCAGTAACTGCCGGCCCTTGGGGTCCGGCGACACCTGCGGCCTACGCAAAAACAGCGCAGCTAACGCGCAAAGTCCTGAGCTGGGGAATTGTAGGTGCGAAATCCCTTATTCTCAAGGGATTAGCAACGAGGACGGTATACTTATTTCGACTTTCGTCCTGGATTGAGAAATAAGTGAGGTGATCCGGAATATGTGTACTGTCCCCGGAATGCCGAAGGGCTCGCGCAGGCGAGCCCTTCGGGTGCTGGTAGGCGCGATTGGAGTTGAACCAACGACCCCCACCATGTCAAGGTGGTGCTCTAACCAGCTGAGCTACGCGCCTGTTATGAGGCGCGAGAAGCTACCATAGCCCCGCTCCGACGGTCAATTATTCGCCGCGTTTCTCCGGCAGCGTGGGCAGGATCATGTCCCGGAACAGCAACGCCGCGCCCCGCGCATCGGTGCGCTCGGACGACCCCGGGCGCCTTTCACCCCGCTGGCGCCGTCCACGGCTGAGTCGCTCGCCCGCTTCGAGCACCGCCTGGTGCAAGGCCTCGCTGTAGGCCATACGGTGCGCCCGTGGCGTGCCTTCCACGGCGTGCGCCGAGCGCACCCAAAGGAATATCGCGCCCGGTGAGTCGTCGCGCTTGTCGGGTTGCCGCACGTCGTAGGCGAGCAGCTCGAACTCGGCCAGGGGATCGGCGCGGGTCGGCCAGCCTTCGCTCTCGCGCAGACCCCACCAGGTGAGGAAATAGAACGCGCTGGTCACGGCGATGGCTAAGGCCTTGACCGACCAGTGCCAGCGGGCACGCAGATTGAGACTCAGCAGCAACACACCGAGCAGCACATACCCGAGTAACAGCAGCAGTGTGAACGTCTGCATCAGCCCCCTTCCAGCGCATAGGGCGTGAGGGTTTTTGGCAGCCTGTTCATGCGCACCAATGCGCCGTCGCCTGCCAGGGTGAAACGAACCACGGTCAACTCATCGTTCTCGCGTTCCAGTACTACCCGGTCCACGAATACCGTGGTCAGACTCGGATTCACTTTCTCGATGCGCACCGTGACCGGCACCGGCTCGCGGCTGCGATTGGCATAGTTGTACAAATTGACCACGTACTCACCGCCGACGATGCCGCGGATAGTCACCAGTTCCTGATTGATCGGGTGAATCACCTCGCGCCCGTCGATCACGATGGTGTCGTTCACCACACCTTGATCGTCGCGGTCGAGATGCAGCCACCCGGCGTCCTTGCGCAGATAGGAGACGATTTGACCGTTGGGGTCCTCCACCCATACGTCGACATCGTCCGGGCGGTGTTCGGGCCAGATCACGGAAATGATGAATTCGGCCTTCAGTGTCGCGTTACCCAGCTTGGCGATCGGATTCATGAACAGGATGGTGATAAAGAACAGCAACGTGAAACCGAGCAGCGCGTTGAACAGCAGGTCGGTAAACGCGTCGGTGGAGTAGCCGCTAGGGCGCATGATCCGGCTGCCGTTTATCCAGGTGGCGGCGCAACGCCGACACGTAGTACACCGCTGTCAGTTCCTCGATATCGGCAATCAGCCCATCGGCGCGGCGTTCCAGATACTGATACTGCACTGCCAGCAAAAGCGCCGCGGTCATACCGCTGAGTGTCGTGTAGAGCGCAATTCGCATGCCGCCGCTCATCGACGTCAGCAGGCCCTGCATGGTGGTCAGGTCATAGTTCTCGAGCGAGGCTATGGCGCCCAGCATGACAATGAAACCGATCACCGTCCCCAGCAAACCTAGCTTCAGCATGGTGTCGGCTACCAGCCAGCCGCCGTGAATGCCGCTCTTCAGGCGTAACGTGAGGGCTTCCAGCAATTCCCGTTGACCCAGGTCGTGACCCGAGGGTTCGCGCATGGCCCGCACGAACAGGTTCTGAAAATGGCGCATGATCAGCGACGGAGGTACGGCCTGGTTGCGAAACTGTGGACCCTGCTCGGCAAACAGCGGCTCGTCGGGATGCGCCTCGAAGTTGCTGCGCACGCGCAGTGCGGCGTCGATGTCGCGGGACAATGACAGGGTCCGCCGCGCGACATGCAAGTTAGCCAACGCAAAGGCGCCGAGAATCACCCCCGACAGGTAACTGGGGTCACCCTGCAGCAGCAACGCGAACAGTCCCCGCTGCCAGACGAATGCCACCGCGAACAACAGCACGCCGAACCAGATCAGCCAGACTAGAAAAAGCGAATTACGCCGGTGGCCAATGCCGTTCATAGAACCCCGTCGCGTTGTGTGCAAGCGCACGAATCCTGGCACCTGCACGGTTATTTACCGCACGTGTTACCCGAGGTAGGTAACACCGGCAATGATATAATTTCCTTATTCTCGCAGATCGACATGCAGTGTCTATGAACTTATCCCCATTGAACGCCGTCAGCCCGGTGGATGGCAGATACGCCGGCAAAAGCCTGCCGCTGCGTGAATTCTTCAGCGAACAGGCATTGATCAAACGCCGTGTGCAGGTCGAGTGCGCGTGGTTAAAAGCCCTGGCCGCCGAGCCCACGATCACCGATCTGGCGCCGCTGGACGCTTCGGCTTACGCCTTGCTGGATTCGCTGGTGGCGGATTTCGATGGGCACGCGGCCGAACGCATCAAGGCAATCGAAAGGGAAACCAACCACGACGTCAAGGCGGTCGAGTACTACGTCAAGGAATGCATCCGCGACCACGAGGGGCTGCGCGCCGCCCAGGAGTTCGTGCATTTCGCCTGCACCTCCGAAGACATCAACAACCTGGCTTACGCACTGATGCTGCGAACGGCCCGGGAAGAAGTGGTGCTGCCGTCGATGGGCGTGCTCGTGGACTCGATCACTGATCTGGCGCAGGCCCACAGGGATCTCTCCATGCTCAGCCGCACGCATGGCCAACCGGCATCGCCGACCACACTGGGTAAAGAGATGGCCAATTTCGCCTATCGTCTTGCACGCCAGAAGCACATGTTCGCAGACGTACAGCTGCTGGGTAAAATGAACGGCGCGGTCGGCAACTACAACGCACACGTCGCGGCCTATCCCGACGTGAACTGGCCTGCATTCTGCGCGCGCTTTGTCGATGACCTCGGTCTCACGCACAATCCGTACACCACGCAAATCGAACCGCACGACTTCATCGCCGAGTTCAATCACGCGATGCTACGCTTCAACAACGTACTGCTGGATTTCTGCCGTGATGTGTGGGGGTACGTTTCGTTGGGATATTTTCGCCAGAAGGCCGTGGCCGGTGAAGTCGGTTCCTCGACCATGCCGCACAAGATCAACCCCATCGATTTCGAAAACGCCGAAGGCAACCTGGGACTGGCGAACGCGGTTTTGCAGCACCTGGCCGACAAGCTGCCGATCTCGCGCTGGCAGCGCGATCTCAGCGATTCTACGGTTATGCGCAATATCGGTGTCGGCGTGGCCAATTCGCTGATCGCGTATCGCGCCGTCGAAAGCGGCATCCACAAGCTCGAGGTGGACGAACAGCGCGTGCACGCGGACATCGTGGAGTGTTGGGAAGTGCTGGCGGAAGCCGTGCAGACAGTAATGCGCCGCTACGGCGTCGCCAATCCTTACGAACAGCTGAAGGCGATAACACGCGGCCGGCGGATCGACGCGGAGGCGTTGCACAGCTTCATCGGCGGCCTAGAAGTTCCCGAGACCGCCAGGCAGGCGTTGCTGGCGTTGACACCGACCAACTACACGGGTCTGGCCGCGCGCCAGGTGGATGAGCTGCTGCGTGAATGCGCCAGGCTCAGGCAACAATAATCCGCTCTGGCTCATCATTGACCACCCAGCCCGCATATACTGTAAGTACTGCCGATTGGGCCTCGGACGAGGCCGCCATATTCGCCGTGCGAAAAAGTGTGTTCGTGGACGAACAACACGTTGACCCACAGCTGGAGTGGGATGGACGCGACACCGAATGCACTCACGTGTTGGCTCATGATGCCGATAACCACGCAATAGGCACCGGTCGTCTGTTGACCGATGGGCATGTCGGCCGGATGGCAGTGCGGCCCGAGTGGCGGGGGAACGGCGTGGGTGGCGCAATTCTGCGCGCATTGATTGGCGAAGCGCATCGCAAGGGCTTTGTTGAAGTACACTTGAACGCTCAGGTGCACGCGATCGAGTTCTACCGGAAAGCCGGGTTTCGCCTGCACGGCAAGGAATTCATGGACGCCGGCATGCCACACCACGCGATGCTGCTGAAACTGGAGCGATGATGAGCCGCGAGAGGAAAGAGCCCCAATCATTCTCGAACTTTCAGGAGAGATTCACCCTCGGCAAACTCGAAGGCGACTTTCCGATCGAGCTGCCGGAAGAAGCCAGTGACGCAGTGATTACCCTGGCGGAGCAGTCGCGGCGCATCGTTCAGATCTTCACTCGGGAGTTGGACAGCGACGTCTACGACAACCAACGCTTCGTACGCGCCCTGTCGTTCGTGGCACGCCGCACGCCGACATCGGAAGTGCAGATTCTGGTACAGGATCCGAAACCGGCGATCAACAGCAACCATCTGTTGATCGAGCTGTGCCAGCAGTTAACCAGTTACATCAAGGTGCGCCGGGTCAGCGACGACTATCTGCTGGCCCCCGATGAATTCCTGCTCGCCGACAAAGTCGGCTTCATGTACCGCAAGAGTTATTTAACCTACGAAGGCGTGGTGAACTTCAATTCCCCCTCGAAAGCACAGCGTCTCGACGAAGTGTTCAATGAAATCTGGAACATAAGCTCTGCCGATCCCGAATTCCGCCTGCTGCACATATAGCGCGCAGGGTATCGAACTCAGAAAATCGTCTCGCCGCGCAGGCGCTGGATCGCCAGCCACTGCAAGGCGATGATCGCAATGGCATTGCGGATTTCGCCCCGCTCACACAATGCCACGGCCTCGGCTGCGGAAAACGTGTGAACCAGAATGTTTTCGCCTTCCTCCACGAGACCGTGCACGCCGCCTGCGCCCGTCAGATCGGCGCGCCCGCAAAACAGTTCGATGTGCTCCGTCGCGCTGCCCGGACTGACCAGAAATTCTCCGATCGGACGCAACGCCTGCAATTCACAACCCGCCTCTTCCGCCGCCTCACGGCGCACCAGGTCAGCAGCCTGCTCACCCGGCTCGAGCACGCCAGCGATCACTTCGAGCATCCAGGGAGGCTGGTAGGACTTTATCGCGCCGATACGAAACTGTTCGATCAGCAGCACACGGTCGGTTGACGGATCGTAAGGCAACACTGCGGCGGCGCTGCCGCGTTCGAACACTTCGCGTTCGATCGGCGTACCCCAGCCGCCCTCGAACAGGGTGTGCTCCAGGCGGTACTTTTCCATCGAAAAGTAGCCGTCATAGACGATGCGTTTATCCAGAATCCGGTGCTTTTTCAATGCGCTGTCCTCTCACTCAGCAGGCGTTTCACCTCATTGGCGATGCGCGATTCGCGATCCACCAGTACGGCCGGCACATACCAGAGGCGCGGATCACCGAACCCGGCACACTTCACCGCATCTTTCTCTGTCATCAATACCGGCAGTTCGTCGGCAAACGCGAGGTCGGCTTTGCGGAAACGGTGATGATCGGGAAACGCATGCTCGCGGCAGACGATGCCGAGACCACGCAGCTGCGCGAAAAATCGCGCCGGGTTGCCAATGCCGCCCACCGCGTGCACGCTGGTTTCGCGAAAGTCGGAGAGACTGCGGGACTCGCTGCTCGCCAGATTGACGGCTTGTTCGATGTGCAACTGGAACGCGAAGCCATTGTCCTTCCCGCCACCGTTCTCAACCACCATATGTGCCTGGCGCAATCGAGATCGCTGCTCGCGTAACGGCCCCGCGGGCAGCAGCCATCCGTTGCCGAAGCCCCGGGCGCCATCGATAACGACAATTTCAACGTCGCGCCGCAACGCGTAGTGTTGCAGCCCATCGTCGCTGAGCACGACATCGCACGGGTACTGAGCCAGCATTTGCACCACTGCCCGCGGTCGTTGCCTGCCCACCCAGACCCTGGCGTTGGAATTACGCGCGATCAGGAGCGCTTCATCGCCCACCGCCGCCGCTTGGGAATCCGCCAACACCTCCTGTGCCCGCGTGGCGCTGCCTCCATAGCCTCGGCTCACCACACCTACGCGGTACCCGCTTTCATCCAGCACTCTGGCGAGATATACAACCAGGGGTGTTTTGCCCGTGCCGCCGACGCTGAGATTGCCGACGACGATTACTGGAACCGGAGCGCGGTACGAACGCAAGGAACCGCTGCGGTATAAAGCACGCCGACACGATGTGATGACACCGAACAACCACGCCAACGGCAACAACAGCACGCTCAGCCACGTCCGGCGGTACCAGTGATCCTGTATTGCCATGTTATGCGACGACTAGCCCGTATATGTCAGGAAGGCCCGCCATTCCGCTCCCAGCGCAACCAACACCCGAACACCAGTCATCGTGATCCTGCTTGAAAATGCAGCGTGCGTTGCGCGCAGACCATGGTTGGGACTGGTGGTTCACCAGGAATTTGTTTCCCAGAGAAAATGTGGCTAGGCAGATTCGACGATCGACCGCAGGAGCACAGCCCTGCCCTATGGTTCAAGGACGATCGTCCGATGTGCGACGCCAGATTTTTCCTGAAAGGAAATAGGTAAAAAGTGTCACGCTGGCGCAACGCCCAAAACCATATCCAACGCACTGAAATAGCCTGCCAGTCCACATTTCGCACGACCGCCTTTCCCCAAGGAGACGCAAGCAGGGTGAAACATGCGGGCTAATGACTCAATGTCACCGGCGCGTCGGTTCCGACTTCACCGAATTGAATGTTGTACAGGGTGGCATAGTAGCCGCCCCTGTCCAGCAACTCGGCGTGACTCCCTGCCTCGACGATGCGCCCGCCATCCAATACCACGATCAGATCCGCACCTTCGATCGTAGACAGCCGATGCGCAATTACGAAGGTGGTGCGATTCTCAACCAGCGCGCTCAACCCCGCTTGCACATGTTTTTCCGACTCGCTGTCAAGCGCAGACGTTGCTTCGTCGAGAATCAGCAACGGTGCATCCTTGAGCAGTGCGCGGGCAATCGCCAGGCGCTGCCGCTGACCGCCGGACAGCAGCACACCGTTCTCGCCTACCAACGTGTCGTACTGTTCGGGTAATTCGCGAATGAATTCATCGGCGTGCGCCGCTTCTGCGGCACGTTTCACATCCGCCTCACTCGCCTCACCCAGCTTGCCGTAGGCGATGTTGTTGAACACGGTATCGTTAAACAACGTCACATTCTGGCCTACGTAGGCGATGTGATCGCGCAAGCTGTTGAGCGTGAACTCGCGTATGTCCACATCGTCGATGAGGATACTGCCTTCGCGGAGTTCGTAGAACCGCGCCAGCAGATTCACCAGGGTGGTCTTTCCCGCTCCGGAGCGACCGACGAAGGCCACGGTCTGTTCCGGCGCTACCTTAATATTCACTGAGTCCAATACCTTGCTTTCGCTCGAATCGTAAGCAAAAGAAACGTCGCGATACTCGATCACACCCGGCCGCTGCAGGACGCGGCTCCCCGAGTCCGGCTCGGACTCGGCATCGATGAGTTCGAAAACGCTCTCGCTGGCGGCTATGCCCTCTTGCAGTTTCGCGTTCACCGTTGTCAACCGTTTCAGCGGGCCGAACAGCATCAGCATTGCTATGATGAACGAAATGAACGTACCGGCACTGAACGAGTCCACGACCGACTTGATCGAAGCCAGATATACGATCAGCGCCAGCGCCGCGGCGACCAGCAACTGGACGATGGGAACACTGGTGGCTTCGGCCACGATCATGCGCATACGCAGGCGACGATTACGCTCGTTCACCTGCTCGAACTGTTCGTCTTCATAGGACTGGCCACCGAAAATCTTCACCACGCGGTGCCCTTCTATGGCTTCCTGCACAACGTGAGTGACCTTACCCATGGACCCTTGGATCTTGCCACTGGTACGACGGAACTGGCGCGTTATTAGCACCACCAATATTCCGATCACCGGGCCGACCACCAGAAACACCAGCGATAAGACCACATCGTAGTAGAACAACAATGCCAGCAAACCGAGGACCGTCATACTGTCGCGCACGACAATCGTGAACGCATTGGTGGCCGCACCGGACACCCGCTCGACATTAAACGTCAACTTCGAAATCAATTCGCCGGTAGTCGATTGATCAAAAATAGCCGTGGGCATGCGCAACAGGTGACCGAACATCTCGCGGCGCATGGCGGCAACGATCTGCCAGCCGATCCACGCCATGTAGTAATTAGAGACGAATCCGGCCACACCGCGGACGATGAATATCGCCAGCAGCGCCAGCGGCACGAATTTGATTGTTGCAGGATCTTTGTCGACAAAACTTCCATCGACCATCGGCTTCATCAGCCAGGCAAACGCTGGTTCGGTAGCGGCATAAAAAATGTTGCCGACAACGGACAGCATGAACAACAACCAATAGCGCTTGGTGTAGAGCAACAAACGTGAGTACGTGCGAATGCCCGATGTGTTGGCTGTAAGGGGTGCAGTTTGCTCTTTCACAAGCCCAGTCAGTCGTCCCGCGGTGTATGTGCGGTCGTTCGACGGCGTGCGTCAAAAAGCAGCACGACTTTTAAAACATCTGCCGGCCGGTGCAAAGCGGCTATTCCGCCGACTGCGCGGTGGCTATCGAAAGCCGCAACAGTCCAAGTTGACGCGCCGCGTCCATCGCAGTGACCACTGCCTGGTGTGGCGTACGCGCATCGGCACGAATTACCAACGGTGTGTCTTTGCGCCCACTGCTCAATCTGGCCAGAGCCGCGCGCAGAGTAACGAGTTTGTTGTTGACCAGTTCGCGGCCGTTGAGAAAATATTCTCCACGCCGGTTGATAACGATCTCGATAACGGTGTCCTCGACGGCGGATTCCGGCGCCGCGGCTTCGGGGAGTTGCACACTGAGTTCGGTTTCTCGCTGAAACGTTGTGGATACCATGAAAAAGATCAGCAGCAGAAACACCACATCGATGAGCGGCGTTATGTTGAGCTCGACTTCGTCGTGCCGTTCACTTTGGAAATTCATCGTTTACTGCGGGCGCGTTTTACCACGTAGTCGCCTTCGCGCTTGCCGTGCAGCACCTCCACCAGCTTGATGGTCTCCTGCTCCATGCTCACCACCAGCGCATCGATTTTCCCACGGAAATAGCGGTGGAAAATCAAACTCGGGATCGCAACCGAGAGACCGCTCGCGGTCGTGATCAACGCCTGCGAAATCCCCCCGGCAAGTTCACTCGGGTTGCCCACGCCGACGGTAGTGATCGTAGTAAATACCGCAATCATGCCGATAACCGTGCCTAACAGGCCCAGCAGCGGCGTCACGGCGGCAATGGTGCCCAACGGGTTCAGGAAACGCTCCAGATCGTGCACCACCGCGCGCCCGGCCTCTTCGATGCTCTCTTTCATCACTTCGCGTTCATGGTGACGGTTGATCAGGCCGACCGCGAGTATTTTGCCCAGCGGCGAACTCTGCTGCAGCGCGCGAATACGGGTTTCATTGAGTTCGCCGTCGCGCGCCCACTGCCAGATCTGCGCAACCAGATTTCGCGGGATTACCCGCTTTTCGCGCAATACCCAGAGTCGCTCGGCCACTATCGCCAGCGCCACCACGGAACAAGCGATGATCGGCAGCATCAGCCAGCCGCCCGCTTTGACAATCTCAAACACAGAACTTGTCTACTCTCTGCCTAATCCACCTGTGGCACATTTCGGCCGGCGCGCAAGACGGGTACCGGGTTCCATCCCCGGCGCTTCCCCGCGGCTTCGGATGCGCGCGGCGGACCACGAGGGTGGCGCGCTGGATGATACTCGATTTTGGCTTATTGCGTAGTGCACAGCTCGCCCTGGGGCGCATGGTGCCAAAATCTTCGTCTGAGTTGCCGATAGCGCACCGGCGCCGAGACGGCAACCGGATCGACGCGGAACGCGACCGCCCCGGAAGTTGCAGTGGAGAGAATACCGATTCCCCGCGCACGCAGCCGTGCGCAAACCTGGCGGTGGGGAAAACGAAACCGGTTGCGGTACCCCGCCGATATTACCGCGTACTCTGGCCGCACCTGCGCCAGGAGTTGCGCAGACGTTGACGTAGCGCTGCCGTGGTGCGGGACCAGTAGAACATCCGCCCGCAACGTTGCCGGCGAACCGGCCAGCAGCCGTTCGGCCGGTCGCTCGATGTCACCAGGAATCAGCACTGACCGCGCGCCGGTACTGATCCGCAGCACACACGACTTGTCGTTCCGCCCACCCGGCCATCCGGAGGGAGGGTGCAGAACCTCGAACAGAACACCGTCCCAATGCCAGCGGTTGCCTGCAACACATTTGCGGGCTGCGTGCAGCGACGCAAGAGAACCCGGCACGCTGGTGAGAATTTCGCTCACCTCCAGGGCAGCCGCAACAGCTGCCGCCCCGCCCGCGTGATCATTGTCGGCGTGGGATACCAGCAACTTATCCACACTGCGCCAGCCGCGCCGGCGCAGAAATGGTAAAACCACGTCGCGGCCCATATCGTAGGTCGGAGACAAATACACACCGGCATCGTAGAGCAACACGTGATGTCGCGTTTCGACCACCACGGCCAGTCCCTGCCCGACATCCAGCACGGTTATGTCAAATGCCGCGTGCGGGGGACGTTGCAGTACCGGGAAAAGCAGGGGCGTCAGCAAGAAGACTCCCAGATAGCGCGGCAGTGGACACCGCGGGGCGGTAAGCAGCACTGCGCCTGACGCCGCCAATGTGATCGCCGTCCACGACGCAGCTGGCGGTGCCCACTGCGCATGGGACCACCCGGACGCGGGCGTCAACAGCATCCAGAGAAATTCCAGACTGGTGTCGGCGAGTTGCAGCAGCGGATTGTCGAATTGCGAAAAAACGCCCGCCCACGCCAACCCGCCCAGGGCACTCGGCACCGTGATCAGGCTTACCACCGGTACCGCCAGCGCATTAGCAGCGGCACCCAGCAAGGGTGCCTGTTGAAAGAACCACAGCGTTAACGGCGCCAGCAGCAGCGCCAGTCCGCACTGCACACGCGCGAAAGCAACCGCTTTTCCGTGCCCGCTCACCCGCCCGGAAAGCAACCACGCGATAGCCGCGACTGCGCCGAACGATAACCAGAACCCGCTGCCAAGGGGCGACCAGGGATCCACGCTCAGCACGGCGATCAGGGCCGCTCCGAGACTCGCGCCAGGGCGTACGCCCCTGGCAGCAAAGACACCCAGCAATAGCACAGTCAGCATTATCAGTGCCCGCTGGGTCGGCACACTGAAGCCTGCCAGCGCAGCGTAGCAGAATGCGCTCGACAATGCCCCGCAGGCCGCGAACCGTGCCCGCGAAACAGACTCTGTGAATACATTGCCGAAGCGCCAGCAGACGCTGCATAACAGGTGCCCAAGCATCGCCACCAAACCGACATGCAAGCCGGATATCGCAAACAGATGCGAGGTGCCGGTAGCGCGCAATACGCGCCACTGCGCGTCCGACATGCCGTCCCGGAGTCCAGTAGTGATCGCGCTGAGTAACGCGCCATGTCGATAGCCGACGTTTTCGAGCGCCGTGGCGGCATGCTGGCGCGTAGCGCTCAGCCAGGCACCGGTGGGCGGTGCGATACGACGGTTACCCGGAGCGTCGCGCACGTAACCCAGTGCGCGAATCGCGTGCTGAACCAGCCAGGTCTCGTAGTCGAAACTGCCGGGATTGCGCAGCCCGTGAGGCCGTTTCAAACGCACGGTGAGATGCCAGCGCTCCCCGTAAGCAAGCGCCGGCGGGTTGTCGTACCAGCTCAGGCGCACGCGCCGCGGCAGCGTATGGGCGGTGCTGCCCGCATCGATGTCGAACGCGAAGCGGGTGAATTCACCGCGGGTCACGGGCACATCGACGATACTTCCCTGGACCTGGAGGTCGCGGCCCTGCAAATCGTCAGGCAGCGCGTCGGCCAGCCGCAGGTGCGCGTGCCATAACATCCAGGCACACCCACAGCAGAACGCTGCCAGCAGTTTGCGCTGGCTGCAGCGGCGCAGTGTCCAGAGTAATACGACCGACACCCCGAGACAAACACAGGCGTACGCCAGCGCGGGCGCGTACAGCACGCAACAAACACCGATGAGAAAGGCGATCCCTGCCCCGAACATGATTCCATCGTCCCGATGTCAGGCGCTAATGTTAACGCTGCGCGGCCGCCGATGCAGCAACCGTCGGGAGAAAAGGGGCGGGAGAAAAGGGGACATTCTTCTTTTCTCCCGACAAGAAAAGAAGAATGTCCCCTTTTCTCAGCGTTCCCGGTGGAGACGATGATCGGAAAGTTTCACGACGGCGTCCATGCGTGACGACAGACGCGAATCGTGCGTGACTATAACCAGAGCGGTGCCAAGCTCGCGATTCAATGCGAGCAACAGATCCGCGACTTCCCTCGCAGTGCGTTCGTCGAGATTCCCGGTCGGCTCGTCGGCCAGCACCGCTTTGGGGTTAGCGACCAGGGCACGCGCGATCGCCGCGCGCTGGCGCTCGCCACCGGACAGTTCCCCCGGTTTGTGGGCCAGCCGTTCGCCCAGGCCCACGCGCTGCAAAAGCTGCGCGGCCCGGGCCAGCGCCGGCCTGGGTGGATCGCGGCGCAGCAGCAGTGGCATGGCGACATTTTCCACACAGGTGAATTCCGGCAGTAAATGATGAAACTGATATACGAAGCCCAGGGTACGATTGCGCAGCCGCCCGCTGGCTTTCGGCGACAATTGCGCCAGCGCCCGCCCATCCAGTTCGATCTCGCCGGCGCTCGGGTGATCCAGACCGCCGAGCAGATGCAGTAGCGTGCTTTTACCGCTGCCGGATGCACCGACGACTGCCAGCAACTGCCCCGCCTCCACCCGCAGATCGATGTCTTGCAGAACCAGCACATCGAGCGCACCCTGGTCGAAGCGTTTCACTAGCCCCCGGCATTCGATGACAGCACCCGCAGATTCATTCATAGCGCAGTGCCTCGGCCGGGTCAGTGCGCGCCGCGCGCCGCGCCGGATAAATCGTAGCGGCAAGCGTCAGCACGAAGGACAACGCCGCGATGCGCAGCACGTCGACGAGGTGCATGTCCGAAGGCAGGTCGCTTATGTAATACACGTCCGGGGACAGAAACTTGATTCCGAACAACGACTCCAGTGCCGGAACGAGATTGGTCACGTTCAGCGACAGAGTAACCCCGCCCGCGACCCCGAGCAAAGTGCCGAGCACCCCGATTGCACCGCCCTGAATGAGAAAGATCCACATGATGCTGCGCGGCGACGCACCCAGCGTACGCAGTATTGCGATGTCGGCCTGCTTGTCGGTCACCACCATGACCAGCGTGGAGACGATATTGAACGCGGCGACTGCGACGATCAGGGTCAGGATTACGAACATCACTGTCTTTTCAGTCTGCACGGCACGGAAAAAATTCGCATGCTTGCGCGTCCAGTCGCTGACCCACAGTTCTTTCTGATTGTGCGCCAGTTCGCGCGCCACCCGCCGTGCCTCGAACATATCCTGCAGCCGCAAACGCACGCCGGTGACTCCGTCGCCCTGGCGGAACAGGCGCGCCGCATCGCCGATGTGCATGAACGCCATGGTGCGATCGTACTCGTACATGCCGACCTCGTACACGCCGACCACCGTGAACCGGCGTATGCGCGGCAGCACGCCGACGGGCGTCACCGACGCTTCCGGCGTGATCAGCGTCACCCGGTCGCCACGATACACGCCGAGGAACTGCGACAGCTCGCGCCCGAGAACGATGCCGAAATCACCGTCGCTCAACGTATCCAGTGCACCCGAGACCATGCGTTCGCTGACTTCGGAAACCCGGGGCTCGGCTTCGGGCAGCACGCCGCGGATCAGAACGCCGCTCACCAGACGACCGTTGACCAGCATGGCCTGACCCTCGATGTAGGGCGCCGCACCCACGACATCCGGGTGCCGGTCCGCGTCAGCCGCAACCTGCTGCCAGTTGCGCAGCGGCCCGGCGAGCGCCGAAATGGTTGCGTGCGACGCCATGCCGAGTATGCGCTCGCGCAATTCCTTCTCGAAACCGTTCATTACCGACAGCACGGTGATCAACGCAGTTACGCCGAGCGCGATGCCGATGATCGAAATGAACGAAATGAACGAAATGAAGTGGTTACGGCGTTTGGCACGCGTATAACGCAAACCGATGAACGCTTCAAAGGGTCGGAACATGGACGCGCATTAAACCATATTCGGGCGCTTGCACGGTGCGGCGCGAATTACCGCGCGGTAACTTGCGGGTCCGGGCACCACTAATATTCGTGAATTTGCGCCAGATCACAAAACGTTTAAGCATCAGTAATCTAGCGCGCTTTGTTAAACCGGTGGCTGATGCTAGAATTACGCCATTATGCACTCGCAGGAGGCAGCATCGTGATTCGACATATACTGCCTGGCGCACTGCTGGTCATGGCCTCGTTCGGCGCACAAGCTGAAACGGTGAGCATGCCGGATGCCAGAGCTGCCGGTGCCGAGTTGCCGGGACGCGGCCTCAGCATGGACGTCGTGGAAGAACAGTTCGGTGCACCCGCCCGGGTCCTCGATGCGGTTGGCGAACCACCGATCACCCGCTGGGTGTACCCCGATTTCACCGTCTATTTCGAACACCAGTTCGTCATCCACCCGGTAGTGCGCACCCGTCACACCGGTCATCCGGTAGGCGCAAACTAATCATCCTCGCGCGGGCGCGGATTGCAGTCTATAACTATCGGTTGGGGTCTGTATCGCCGATGCGGTATATTGCATCCTGACCGGTATCGCTACGGTTACCTCACGCGGACGTTCACCAGGAACTCGAGCGATGAAACTGCGCATTGTTGTTCCTATCCTGCTCGCCTTGCCGGCCGCCAGTCCGCCGATCGCTCACGCGATACCCGAGGAGCGGCAACTATGCCAATCCGAGAGTACCGGTGACGCCGAAGAGGAACAAGAGGAAGAACCTGATTGCGACTAGCGGGCGAGCCCAAGCGATCACAGGAGGACACCAGATGAAGTCAACGTGCCTAGCCGCTGCGGCAGTGGCAACTATCAGTATTGCAACGAGCGCTACCCTGCTCGCCAAACCAGTCGGCATAACACCGGATCTGATGAGCGTTACGGTGATGCATAACGGTCAGAAAGTGGAAATCAAGCGTGATCAGGACAACAAGGCGACCGTCAACCCGGCGTTCGCCAAAACCTCACGTCCCTGTCCGCCGTTCTGCGTCCAACCCATCATGCTGGCGCCCGGTGTGGAGACCCTGGGCGAAACCGAGGTGCTCGACTATCTGCAGCGCATGAGCAACGGCGACGCATCTATCTTGGTGATCGACTCACGCACGCCCGATTGGGTCAGCAAGGGAACGATTCCCGGCGCGGTAAACATTCCATGGACGTTGCTCAATCCCGCCAAAGGCGCAGACCCGATTTCGATCGGTGAAATCCTCACGGAAAAATTCGGCGTCATCGAACAGGAGGGATTGTGGGACTACAGCAATGCCAAAACATTGGTGATGTTCTGCAACGGCATGTGGTGCGGTCAATCGCCGAACAATATCAAGAACCTGTTACGTTTCGGCTATCCCTCACACAAGATCAAGTGGTATCGCGGCGGTATGCAGAACTGGTCCAACCTGGGGTTCAGCACCGCAAAGCCGTAACCGCCTTGTTGCGCGGGTCCTGCCCCGGGGCGAGCAGCGCTTCGCCCCGCGGGTCAGGGCGCGCTGCCCGCAGGGACCAGCACTCGATCAGCGTAGCCCGCCTGCTGCGTCAGCGGGTGACATGACCAACGCGTACCCTGTCCCAGTCATCCTCAACGCAGCTCGCGACACTTTCCCGAAGAAGCGGCCCTTTATGTAAGATGCACGCTTCAACGAGTCGCGAGAACGATCACCGAGTGCTGGATTTTGTAACCGGTGCCCTGAGCACACGATTCTGGGGGCAACTGTACGGCAGTGCCCGTGGCCTGGCGATTGCACAGACCGCGCGCCAGCGCCGCGGACTGGTTCTGGTGGTCACCGCCAGCACGCGCGAGGCATTGACCCTAGAACGCGAAATTCGTTTCTATCTCGCCGGCGAATCCTTGCCGGTACTCAGCATGCCCGACTGGGAAACGCTCCCTTACGACAAATTTTCTCCGCATCAGGACATCGTTGCCGAGCGCCTGAGTACCTTGTACCGCCTGCCGAACACCGCAGGCGGTGTGTTGATCACACCGGTGAGCACCTGTCTGCAGCGGCTCAGCCCACCATCATACCTGCACCGTCACGTGCTGTTGCTGGCGGCCGGTGACCGGCTCGACCCGGCAGCCTTTCGCGAGCGCCTGGTGCAAAGCGGCTACCGCCATGCGAGCCAGGTAATGGAGCATGGTGAGTTCGCCGTACGCGGCAATCTGATCGACCTGTTTCCTCCGGGCAGTCCGGTGCCGTACCGCATCGACCTGTTCGATGACGAAATCGAAACCCTGCGCACGTTCGACAGCAACGATCAACGCACACTTGAAACCGTCGATCGTATCGAGCTGCTGCCGGCCCGCGAATACCCTCTGCACGCCGCGGCGATTACTCGATTTCGCCAGGCATTCCGCGACATTTTCGAATCCGGCAGCCGTCAAAGCCCCATCTACCGGGACGTGAGCAACGGCCTCGCGCCTGCCGGGCTGGAGTACTACCTGCCGCTGTTCTTCGACGAAGTAGCTACCCTGTTCGACTACCTGCCCACGGGCGTGCAGTGTTTCGTGGGCGGCGCCGTTCCGGAAGCGATGGATGTTTTCTGGCAGCAGGTGGAAGAACGCTACGAGGACCGCAGGCACGATCTGCAGCATCCCCTGCTGCCACCGCAGGCGCTGTTCCTGCCACCACCACAGGCACTGGCTGCGTTGGACGGCTTGGCGGCAATCGAGCTGCGCAGTACCGAACAGCTGCCCGGCGCCTCGGCAATCAGCAACTTCGGCACGCAGCAGCCGCCGAGATTCCCTATCAACGCACGCGTCGAGCACCCGCTGGCGGAACTGCAGCAATTCATCGACGGGCACGACTACCGGGTGCTGTTTGTCGCCGAATCCCGCGGCCGGCGCGAAGCGCTGTTCGACTTATTGCACGGCAACGACATTCGTCCAGAACCGGTCGACGACTGGGCGGCGTTTGTCGCGGGCGATCAGCGTCTGGCCATTACAGTGGATCTTATCGAACACGGCTGCCTGCTGCCCGAAGCGAAGCTCGCGGTAGTCACCGAACAACAGATTTTCGGCGACCGGGTACGTCAAAGCCGCCGGCGGCGACAGGCAACTCGCGATGCACAAGCGGTCATCGCCAACCTCACCGATCTACATCAAGGTGCGCCGGTGGTGCACATCGATCACGGAATCGGGCGTTACGCCGGGATGACGACGCTGACGATCGCGGATGTGGAAACCGAGTTTCTCACCCTGCGTTACGCCGACAACGACAAGCTGTACGTGCCTGTCGCATCGCTGCATCTGGTAAGCCGCTATACGGGAACCGATTCCGACAACGCGCCGTTGCACAAACTCGGTGGCGAGCAATGGCAGAAAATCAAGAGCCGCGCGGCGCGCAAAGCGCGCGACGTCGCGGCGGAACTGCTCGACATTCACGCACGCAGGGCGGCTCGTTCGGGGCGTTCCCTGACCGCCGACACTGCCGATCTGCAAGCATTTGCCGCGGGGTTTCCCTTCGAGGAAACACCGGATCAGGCGCAGGCAATCGACGCCACGATTGACGATCTCAGCGCATCGCGAACGATGGATCGCGTAGTTTGCGGGGACGTCGGATTCGGCAAGACGGAAGTCGCTATGCGGGCCGCCTTTGTCGCCGTCGAAGCCAACACGCAGGTGGCTCTGCTGGTGCCGACCACGCTGCTGGCACAGCAGCACTACCAGAATTTTCGCGACCGTTTCGCGGACTGGCCGGTGCGTATCGAAGCTTTGTCGCGTTTTCAGGGCAACAAACGGCACCAGGAAATCGTTGCGGCGTTGGCCGAAGGCAAAGTGGACATAGTGATCGGAACGCACAAATTGCTGCAGAAATCGATCGCTTTTAAAAGCCTCGGACTGGTCATCGTCGACGAGGAGCATCGTTTCGGCGTCCGCCACAAGGAACAGCTGAAAGCGTTACGCGCGGAAGTCGACCTGTTGACGCTGACTGCCACACCGATTCCGCGTACCTTGAACATGAGCCTCGCCGGGCTGCGGGACTTGTCGATAATCGCCACGCCGCCTGCGCACCGGCACGCGATCAAGACATTTGTCAGCGAATGGAGCGACGTACTGGTTCGCGAAGCTCTGCAGCGCGAGCTGGCGCGCGGCGGACAGATCTACGTTGTGCATAACGAAGTGAAAAGCATCGAGCGCGTCGCTCGGCAGATAACCGAAGTCGTTCCCGAGGCGACTGTGCGCATCGCACATGGACAGCTGCCGGAACGCGAACTGGAGCAGGTGATGTTGGATTTCTATCACCAGCGTTTCAACGTACTGGCCTGTACCACCATCATCGAAAGCGGTATCGACGTGCCAAGCGCCAATACCATTATCATCAATCGCGCCGATAAACTCGGCATGGCACAGCTGCATCAATTGCGTGGGCGCGTCGGCCGTTCGCACCATCGTGCCTACGCCTATTTGTTTGCACCGCCGGCAAATCTACTCACAGCGGATGCACAGAAACGATTAGAGGCGGTGGAATCACTCGAAGACCTGGGCATGGGATTTACCCTGGCCACCCACGACATGGAGATACGCGGCGCCGGCGAATTGCTCGGCGAAGAGCAAAGTGGGCAGATACAGGAGGTCGGTTTTACACTGTATACGGAATTGCTGGAGCGCGCGGTGCGAGCTCTCAAAGCAGGCGAAATGAATGCGGAGATCCCACTCACCGACACTTGCGAAGTCGATATGCGCCTCGCCGCACTGATTCCGGACAGCTATGTCCCGGACGTGCACGCGCGGCTGATTCTCTACAAACGCATTGCCAATTGTGCGGATGCGGCGGCATTGCGCGAGATGCAGGTAGAATTGATCGACCGCTTCGGCTTACTTCCCGACGCTACGCGTAACCTGATGCGCGTCACTGAGATCAAGATTCGCGCACTCGAGTCCGGCATTGTGAAGATCGAAGCGAACCCGGCGGGCGGGCGCATCGTATTCGCTTCCCAACCAAAGGTTAATCCAAGCAACGTCGTCGCGTTGGTACAATCGCAATCCGAAACTTACGCGTTCGGCGGCGCCGACAGTCTGCGCTTCAAAAGCGACCTGGGCGACGAACAGGCGCGCTTTGAATTCGTGGAAGCACTATTGGACACCTTGCAGGCAGACTCGACAGACATTCAGGGAATCGCGTTATGAAAGGCGCAACTGCAATCCTGACCGCTTTGCTGCTGGCGGGCAGTGCTGCCGGCACCCGGGCGCAGAACGTACAGGCGGAGGTATTGCCGGTATACGATATTGAGCTGGTGGTATTTCGCTATCTGCGCCCGTTGATATCCTCGGAGCAGTGGACTTCGCAAACCATCGCCGCCAATCTCGGCGGCGCGCTGGACTTTTCCCAGCCCGAAACACTGCTCAACCTCGAGGAAGTCGTCACGCCCAGCGAACCGCAGCGGCTGCTGGAACACGCCGCAAAACTCGGCAAGCTGAGCAATTTCAAAGTGCTGTTGCACCGGGCATGGCGGCAACCGGGTTTCGAAAACGATGCGGCGCTTGCGATCAGGCTGAATGCCGGCCGGCTGGATGAGCCGTTGGTCGAGCAAAAGTCTGCGTCCTGGAACGTGCCGTTCTCAGCCAGTCCCAGCGAACCGCACGCGGACGGTGGCGTTCAGATTCCGCGGACGGCGTCGTCACCGCAACCCGTCGCTCAGCAGCAATCTATAGCGCCACAGCCGGCCGATGCGGGACAGCGACCTGCCGCCGCAGTGGCAACTGACGGCAATCTCGCCGCAGTCACGAAGTTCATTACCCACACGTTGGACGGCACCTTGACGCTGGTCCGAAGCCGTTTTCTGCACGTGTACACCGATTTGATCTACACCATACCCAGCGACACGCTGGCGCATGCAATTCGACAGCGGCCGCTGGGCCACCCGGTTCAAGCGACGATTGAAGTGGGCAGCGGCGCGTTCGGACTGGTGCCGGAAGCGTTGTCGATGCAGTCATTCCCGTTGCGCTATCACCGGCGTATGCGCAGCAAAGAACTGCACTATATCGATCACCCGCTGCTGGGAATCCTGATCCTGGTGACGCCGGTGGAGGCCGACGCAAGCGAGCTGACCCAGTAGCCGACGCTGAAATATGACGACAGTGCCGCCGCAGGGCTAGAACGTGTAGGTCACGTAACCACCGACGGAGCTACCATCAACTTTGTCGGTGAGTTCACCGTTAGGCAACTGAAACGCATTGTCTTCTTTCTCGTAGTCAATCTTCAAATAGCGCAGACCGAAGCCGAATTTTTCCGTGGCCTGGTACTCCAGATGCAGGAATCCACCGAACGCGCCGTCGAAATCGATGCTGTCGTCCACCGGGCCGGTCTCCAGCCGGTAATTGGGAGTCAGATGATAGGCAGCGCCAAAACCGAGAGCGAACTTATCCCCCAGCTTGCGATGGAAAGCCAGCTCAAGCGGGAAACGATAGAAGACGGCATCGCCACCATCGACGTCGATCATCGTAAGCTTGGATCCCGCGCGCAGATCGACGCGCCACTGGGGCAGGTCTTCGCTGAAAAACTTGTAGCCGTAGGAAATCTGCAGTAGTTCGCCGGCGCGCAGTGACCGACCGGAATCGGGATTCACGAGTTCATCGCCGCCACTGGCGAACTCGAGCAACACGTAGTGGCGGCCCCCCTGCGCGAACACCTGCGCTGGGAACAGCGCAAGCAGCATCAATCCCAATAACCAACGCTCCATCAGCAATGCTCCCCGGTATCCCTCGATCGTGCGCAGCTCGTGCTGGCCCGCCATGATCCTGCCTTAATTTCCATCACACGTCATCCGTCGGGTATTCGCTCGCGAACGCCGTGAGCATACCGTCGACGCGCTGCATCCCTATCTGCAGATTGGCGTGAATGATATCCATCGTAATCGCTTCGTCGCTCTTCCCCGCAGCCCAGTTCACCACCACGGCACAACAGGCGTAGCCCAGGCCTGCCTCGCGCATCAGGGCCGCCTCCGGCATGCCCGTCATGCCCACGACCGTGCAGCCATCACGTTCGAGTTTGGCGATTTCCGCGGCAGTTTCCAGTCGCGGACCCTGAGTGGCACCATACACGCCGCCGTCCAGCGCATCCACGCCGGTACTGGCGGCGGCCCGCAACAGGTGCTCGCGCAACCACGCCGTGTACGGGTTAGTGAAATCGATATGCTGCACGGCATCCGGGCCCGCACCGAAAAAAGTGTGCTCGCGCGCGCAGGTATAGTCGAGGATCTGCTCGGGGATCACCACACGCGCAGGCGGTGCTTCACGTGCTATGCCCCCCACCGCCGCGACTCCGATCGCATCGCGCGCTCCGCTTTTCAGCAACGCCCACACGTTCGCACGGTAATTCACCTTGTGCGGCGGAATATTGCGTTGCTCGCCGTGGCGCTGCAGCGTCACGACCGGCCGGCCGCTCAGACTGCCGTAGACCAGTGGCGCTGACGGAGCCCCAAAGGGAGTAACGACCGTTTCGCGGCCTTCTTCGCAGAATCCGGCGATATCCGTGAATCCCGTACCCCCGACGACGGCCAGCGGTTGCGTCATGAGGTCCGCTGACCCGCCTGTGGCACGAAGTGTGACTCCACGCATCCCCGTCTTTCGACCCGCCGGCCGGCCGGCGGCTGCTCAACGCTTTCCATATGTCCTTCCACGGGCGCTATGGGTCGCTCTTCGCGGAGGACCCAGCCTGGCGTCTGGCAGCTCGACAACCACGGCGCACGACACGTCGCCAAGCGCTACGATTCCTGATCGGTCTGCACCTGCAAGCCTTGCGGGATGTGCACAGTAGTCGTCGGAAATGCAATCTCCGCCCCGGCTTTCTCGATCGTGTCCGCAATCGCCAGGAGCACCTCGTGCTTGACCTCGTGGTAACGCGTCCAGACGGTGGTTTTGGTAAACGCATAAATGAAGAAGTTGCAGGAAGAATCACCAAAACTGTCGAAATTCACCATCAGGGTCTGCGATTGATCGATTTCGTCGTGCTCGCGCAACAGCGTTTTTACGTCTGCGACCAGGGCGTTCATTTTGCCAAGATCATCGTAACGAACGCCGATGGTCTCATAGATCCGCCGGTGCGACATCCGCGACGGATTCTCCACGGCGATATTGGTGAAGATCGAATTCGGCACGTAGAGCGGCCGCTTGTCGAAGGTACGGATTCTCGTGAGACGCCAGCCGATATACTCGACCGTGCCCTCCAGTTCGCGGTCCGGTGAACGAATCCAGTCACCGACGGCAAACGGACGGTCAAGGTAGATCATCAGTCCACCGAAGAAGTTTGCCAGCAGATCCTTCGCCGCGAAGCCGATCGCGATACCACCGATACCACCGAACGCCAGTACCCCGGAAATGCTGTAACCCAGTGTCTGCAGAACAACCAGTGCTGCAGTGATGACGATGGACAGGCGAATCAGCTTTCCAAACGCCTCCACGGTGCTCCGATCCGCACGCTCGTCCCCGGTTTCGGCACGCTCGATTATCCTGGCCTGCATGCGTGCCACGATGCCCGTCAAGAACCACGTCAGTGCGACGATCACCCCGACGTCACGCATCGTGTCGCCAGCCGAAAATATTGCCGCGCCCGTCTCCTGCAATATGATGTCGGCAGCGAACGTCAGGCCAACCACCCAGACCGCCAGCGACAACGGCCGGCGTGCCGCGTCGAGTACAGCATCATCCCAGGGATTGTCGGTTTGCTGCAGCCGCGCATGCACGCGGTTGAGAAAGATCCGGAGCAGAAAATTCGCCGTTACGACCAGCAGAACGACGATGAATACCTCGACCACCCAGGCATATTCGATGCCTGCCAAGTTCACCGGACCGGTAAATAAATCTTTTACATCCATGTCGAATCCCTGTTCACAGAAACCCGACGATCCTTCAAAGTCCCAACTCCGGTGCGAAATCGAGGCGCGCGACAGCGTCGCTTACGGTTTTCCATTCGTCAAGTGCGTGCAGGCCGTCCCAGTCGGTTTGCACAAGGCCGTGCAGGCGCGTACGGCGCAATTGAGATATCGGATTGTCTTCGTACTGCAAACCTTCGATCACATCGATGCAGGCCTGACGATCGTTGCAGACCAACACGACATCGCATCCCGCATCCAGGGCATGTTGAACACGCGAGAGGGTATCACCAACTACACTGGCGCCGGCCATGCTCAAGTCATCGGTCAACACTGCACCGTCGAATCTGAGTGTGTCCCGCAAGCGGTCCTGTAGCCACACCCTGGAGAAACATGCTGGCAGTGCGTCGACATGAGGAAACACGACATGTGCTGCCATCACCGCACCCAGGCCGTTACGTATCGCGTGCGTAAAGGGCAGCAGGTCGTGATTCGCCAGGTAGGCGTAGTCGCGTTCGTCTACCGGCGAGGCGACGTGAGAATCTACATTTACGCTGCCGTGCCCTGGAAAGTGTTTTCCGGTAGCGACCATGCCGGCCTTGCGCATGCCGCGCATCAGCGACGAACCGAGAGCGCCGACTGTAACTGGATCGCGGTGAAACGCGCGATCGCCGATAGCCTTACCGCGTCGCAGATCGAGCACCGGCGCGAAACTCACGTCCACGCCACAGGCGAGTAACTCGCTCGCCATCAACCAGCCCAGCCGCTCGGTCAAGTTGCGGGCCCGATCGGCATCACTGTCGTGCAGCGCCCCCAGTGCGGCCATCGGCGGCAAGCGGGTGAAGTCATCGCGAAAGCGTTGTACGCGCCCCCCTTCCTGATCCACCGCGACCAGCAGGCGCGGCTCGCGCAGCGCATGAATGGATGCACACAGGTGCTGCAATTGCCAGTGATCGATGTAGTTGCGGGTAAACAGTACGACACCGCCAACCAGCGGGTCGCACAGCAACTCGTTATCCTCCGCGCGCAGCTCGGTGCCGGCGAGGTCGACCATCAGCGGACCCAGCGTCATGTCAATCTCCACTGTCGATGCAGTTGCCCCCCGATCGAACACTGGATCGCACTTTTCACCCGGAGACCGTCAACTGTCGTTGTGCAGCAACGCTACGGCAAAGGCGGCAATTCCCTCCTCGCGTCCCGCAAAACCCAGATGTTCCGTGGTAGTAGCCTTGACGTTGACACAGTGTGTGTCCAGATGCAGATCACTCGCGACATTTTCACACATCGCAACACGATGTTCTGCCAGCCGCGGTGTCTGCGCGACGAGGGTGATGTCCACATTGCCCGTCCGGTAGCCGTGCTGTTGCAGCAGCGCAACGACTTCACGCAGCAACACGCGGCTCGAAACCCCGGCGTATTGTGTATCGTCATCAGGAAAGTGTTCGCCAATATCACCCAATCCTGCGGCGCCCAGCAGCGCATCACACAGTGCATGTAGAGCAACATCGCCATCGGAATGGGCACGCACCCCGCGGGTGTGGTCGACGCGCACGCCACACAGCATTAGGTGATCGCCAGCGCCGAACGCATGCACATCGAAGCCGTGGCCGACACGCATCGCCGCGCTCAACCGTCCGTCACACGCGTCACGGCTTGTGACCAGCCGCGCAGCAGCTGGTCACGCAGGTTCGACTCCATGGCAGGCTGGAAAGCGTTCTCGCAGCGCCACTTGGCCTCCAAAGCCTCTACCGAGTCGAACATCCCGCAGTGCAGTCCTGCCAGATAGGCAGCGCCAAGCGCAGTGGTTTCGGTTTGCGCCGGTCGTTCCACGCTCACATCGAGCACGTTTGCGAGAAACTGGCACAACCAGTCGTTGCGCGTCATTCCACCGTCTACCCGCAGGCCGGTGAGTTGTGCGCCGTCATTCTGCATTGCCGTCAGCAGATCGCTGGTTTGATAGGCAACCGACTCCAGTGTCGCGCGCACGATTTCCGCAATCCCGGTATCCCGGGTCAAGCCGAAAATCGCCCCGCGGGCGTGCGGATCCCAGTACGGGGCTCCGAGGCCCGTAAACGCCGGTATCATGTACACGCCGGCATTCGAACCCAATCCACTGGCCAGCGCCTCGCTCTGCTCCGCCGATTCGATAAACCCGAGCTTGTCACGCAGCCACTGCACGCCGGCACCCGCGACGAATATCGATCCTTCGATTGCGTAGCTGGGTTGTCCCTGCAGCCGGTAGGCAACGGTAGTCAACAATTTGTTCCGCGACACGACCGGCTTGGTGCCGGTGTTCAGCACCACGAAACAGCCAGTACCGTAGGTGCTCTTGATCATACCGGGGCGCAAGCAGGCCTGACCGACCAGAGCTGCCTGCTGATCGCCTGCGACGCCGGCAATCGGTATCGCACCACCCACCACTTGCGTGTCCGTCATACCGAAATCGGCGGCGCTGTCTTTTACATCCGGCAGACATGAACGCGGTATGCCGAACAGCTCGAGTAGTTCGTCATCCCAGCTCTGCTCGTGGATATTGAACAACATGGTTCGCGATGCATTGGTCGCGTCGGTGACATGCTCGCTACCGCCGGTGAGCCGCCAGATCAGAAAACTGTCGATGGTGCCGAACGCCAGCGCATCGCGTTCAGCCAGCTTCGCCGCTTCCTCGACGTTTTGCAGAATCCACGACAGCTTGGTTGCCGAAAAGTACGGATCCAGCAACAACCCCGTCTTAGCGCTGACGGCGGGCTCGTGCCCGGCATCGCGCAATGCGGCACATCGTTCGGCGGTTCGCCGGTCCTGCCATACAATGGCACGGTGCACGGGTTTGCCGGTGTCGCGGTCCCAGGCAACCGTGGTTTCACGCTGATTGGTGATGCCGATCGCGGCAACGGTGTCGCCGCTCGATGCAGCGCTGGCAAGTGCCTCACGGGTTACCGTGAGCGTGGTCGTCCAGATTTCTTCCGCATCGTGCTCCACCCAGCCGTCCGCGGGGAAGTGCTGGGTGAACTCGCGCTGCGCGGTAAAGCATGCCTCGCCCTGCTCGTCGAAAAGCATCGCTCGCGAACTGGTTGTCCCTTGGTCAATGCTGAGAATCAATCGCGCCATAAATCACTCCTGCTTGGTAGCCGCTAGCCCCTAACATGCGGGTTAGGCCGCCGAATGAATTCCGCGTTTTTGCAACCATTCTTCGACCTTCGACGCTGTCTCGGCCAGTCCATGCAACCCTTTCTTCGTTCTGCGCCAGAGAATATCTTCGGCACTCTCCGCCCACTCCTGATCGACCAGATACTCCAGTTCGCACTCGTACAAGCCGCCGCCAAAGTTTTTACCGAGTTCGCGCATCGACGACTTACCACGCAAAAGCCGGTCTATTTCGCTGCCATAATTACGTGCGTAATCCACTAGAACGTCATCATCCAGCCAGGCGAATCGTTGCCGGCAAGTCGACAGAAAACCTGCAAAATCGGCGTTGGCAATCTCGCCGCCCGGCAGACTCGCTTCCGCTGTCCAGGCGGGTGAAGAACAATTCAGCAACCGATTGAGCATATCCACCACCTGCTCGGCCAATTTTCGATAGGTCGTGATTTTTCCACCGAACACTGAAATGATGGGCGCCGCAGTTTCGTCCAGCTGCAATACGTAATCGCGCGTGACTTTACTGGCATTCTGAGAAGCGTCATCAAATAGCGGACGCACACCCGAATAGCTCCAGACCACGTCCTTCGGCGTGACCGATTGGCGAAAATATTCGCTCACCGCGTTGCAAATGTATTCGATTTCTTCTGCATCAATCGACACATTCTGCGGATCGCCATGAATTTCGACATCTGTCGTACCAAGTAATGCGTAATCCTTCTCGTACGGGATCGCAAATACCACTCGGCCATCACCATGCTGGAATATGTACGGGAACGGGTGATCAAAAAATTTCCTCACCACGATATGACTGCCTTTAACCAGACGTACGCCATGCTCGTGGGCTGCACTTTGTTCAAAATTCAGCACACTCTCCACCCAGGGACCCGCTGCATTTACGACGACACGCGCGCGCAGCTGCGAAACCTTGTCAGTGCGGCGATCCTGCAATGTGACCAGCCAGTGCGAGCCGCGGCGCTCCAGATCGCTGCAATTTGTACGGGTCAGAACAGTTGCACCGCGATCGCGAGCGTCGCGCGCGTTCAACACCACCAGTCTCGCGTCCTGCACCCAGCAATCCGAATACTCGAAGCCACGTGTGAACTCCGGTTTCAGCGCCTCGCCCGCCACGTGTTTACGCAAATCGACGCTCTTGCACCCGGGCAGCAGTTTGCGCCCGCCCAGATGATCGTAAAGAAACAATCCAAGCCTGATAAACCAGCGCGGTCGCATTTTTTTGTGGTGAGGCAGTAAAAACCGCAGTGGCCAGATTATATGCGGCGCAGCGCGTAGCAACACCTCGCGTTCCTGAAGAGCATGACGAACCAGGAGAAAATCGTAGTACTCCAGATAACGCAAACCACCGTGAATCAATTTGGTGCTGGCAGATGAAGTATGCTGCCCAAGATCGTCTTTTTCACAAAGCGTGACAGTGAAGCCACGACCGGCGGCGTCTCTCGCAATTCCACTACCGTTGATACCGCCGCCGATAACCAGCACGTCTACTTGCGGCAACTCAACGTTCTCTTGATTGGGATTGTCTACCTCATCGTTCATGCTGAGGATCTGTCTCGAATCAGAGTGCCGGTTAAACCCATTTGAATACCGCAACGCCATAAGCAATGGAGATTGCCAATCCACCCCACATCGGCGTACCAAACGCCCACAACCAGGCGAGAAATATAAACGCGCTGCCCAGCAGCGTGATGAATAAACGATCGCCGCGTGTTGTATCCAGGCCGAGAACGCCGCGGCGTGGATCGCCGCCCGGCCGCCACCGCTCCCACACACCCATGGCAATCAGGCAAAGCAATATGAACAAGAAAAATACGGCGGTAGGCCAGGTCCACGCCATCCACGAAAAACTCACGAGCCGCCCCCCGTTTAGACACGCCCAAGGGCGAAGCCCTTGGCAATGTAGTTACGCACAAAATAAATGACCACCGCGCCCGGGATGATGGTCAGCGTACCAGCTGCCGCAAGAAGCCCGAGTTCATACCCGGCCGTGCTGGCGGTGCGCGTCATAGTTGCAGCGATGGGCTTTGCGGCCACCGATGTCAAGGTCTTGGCAAGCAGCAACTCCACCCAGGAATACATGAAGCAGAAGAACGCGGCAACGCCTATTCCGGCAGCAATCGTCGGCACGAAAATACGCACGAAGAAGCGCCAAAACGAATAGCCGTCGAGATAAGCTGTCTCATCCAGTTCTTTCGGCACTCCCGACATGAATCCTTCCAGTATCCAGACCGCCAGCGGAATGTTGAACAGGCAGTGCGCGAGTGCAACCGCGATGTGAGTGTCGAACAATTCGAACGCCGAGTACAACTGGAAAAACGGCAGCGCAAAAACCGCAGGCGGCGCCATGCGATTGGTCAACAACCAGAAAAACAGGTGCTTGTCCCCGAGGAAACGATAACGGGAGAATGCATACGCGGCAGGCAGGGCAACTGTAACGGAGATCAACGTGTTGATCACTACGTAGGTAATGGAGTTCAGGTAACCGTTGTACCAGGTAGGATCGGTGAAGATCTTTTTGTAGTTGTCCAGTGTAAATTCCAATGGAAACATTGAAAACGTACCGAGAATCTCGTTCGTAGTCTTGAAGGACATGTTCAGAAGCCAGTAGATAGGCAACATGAGAAACACGATGTAGAACGTCGGCACCAACCACTTTTGATTCTTCATCTCACTGCTCCTCGCCACGCATCATCAGCGTGTAGAACACCCAGCACAGCAATAACACGATCAGAAAGTAAATGAGCGACATGGCCGCAGCCGGTCCCAGGTCGAATTGTCCGAGAGCAATCTTCACGAGATCTATGGATAGAAAGGTGGTGGTGTTTCCCGGACCGCCGCCGGTGAGCACGAACGGCTCGGTGTAGATCATGAAGCTATCCATGAAGCGCAGCAGAATTGCGATGGTCAGCACGCGCTTCAGCTTGGGTAATTGAATACGCCAAAACACTGCCCAGCTGCTGGCACCGTCAATTTTCGCAGCCTGATAGTAGGCGTCGGGGATAGAGCACAGTCCCGCGTACGCCAGCAGCACAACCAGTGATGTCCAGTGCCAAACGTCCATAAGCACAGTCGTCAGCCAAGCCGCCACCGGTTGTTGCGTAAAGTTGTATTCGATACCAAGACCGTTGATCATGCGGCCCAGCAGACCCGTGTCAGGGAGCGCGAAGATATTCCACATCGCACCAACGACGTTCCAGGGAATCAACAACGGCAAAGCCATCAGCACCAGACACACGGAAACCCACGGTCCTTTACGCGGCATGCTCAGCGCGACGACGATACCCAGCGGCACCTCGATCACCAAAATCATGCCGGTAAAGGCTAACTGGCGCAAAAACGAATCGTGGAAGCGATCGGAGTTCAGTACTTGCTCGAACCACTTGACGCCCTCCCAGAAAAATACGTTATCACCAAATGTTTCCTGCACCGAGTAATTCACCACCGTCATCAGCGGTATCAGCGCATTGAATGCGACAAGACCAACCACTGGGACGACGAACAGCCAAGCCTTTTGATTCACAGTCTTATGCATCGCGTGATCTCCTACTCGACAACCCAGCCGTCCGTGTACAGCCGCGTATACTCGGGATCGAACGAGATACGGGGACTCTCTGACGGAATGCGGATATCCTCGTCGACGATCATTTTCAAGGTACTGTCGTTGCAGCGGACCACGACGATCTTGTAACGCCCCAGATCGTCGATCTTGACGATCTCAACCGCAAACCCGCTGTCATCGAAGCGCACGAATTCAGGACGTACGCCGACTTCGACACGTTCGTTATCCGCAGTTGGCAGCGGGGATGCTGTCTGCAACACGTTACCGGCAAAGCTTGCTGCCCCGTCGCGGATTTCACAGGGCAATATGTTCATTCCGGGTGAACCGATGAAGTGCCCGACAAATGTGTGCCCCGGACGCTCGAACAGATCAACAGGCGTTCCAACCTGAACGACCGTACCGTCGTACATGACCAACACGCGATCGGCGAAAGTAAGCGCCTCGGTTTGATCGTGCGTAACGTAGATCATGGTTATGCCGAGCTGCTGATGCAGTTCTTTGAGTTTAGAACGCAACAACCACTTCAAATGCGGATCGATCACCGTGAGCGGCTCATCGAACATGATTACATTGACGTCCTCGCGCACCAGCCCGCGACCCAGAGAGATCTTTTGCTTACCGTCTGCCGTCAAGCCTGATGCACGGCGCTTCAACGAATCTTCGAGATCGAGCATTACTGCGACCTCGTTGACACGCAACTTCACTTTGTCTTCAGCGACACCGCGATTGCGTAACGGGAACGCCAGATTGTCGAAAACCGTCATGGTGTCGTAAACCACGGGGAACTGAAAAATCTGGGCGATACGGCGTTCGATGGTCGGGATGTCGGTAACATCGTTATCGTCAAAGAATACGCGCCCCTCAGACGGCGTTAACAGTCCGGAGATGATATTCAGCAAGGTGGTTTTGCCGCAGCCGGATGGCCCTAACAACGCATAGGCACCGCCGTTCGACCAGACCGCATCGACTTCTTTTAACGCGTAGTCCTGGGATTCCACAGGTTGGCGGAGATAACTGTGTTTGATGTTTTGAAGTGTAATCTTGGCCATGTTCTGCTCTTCGGGCACTGTCTCTCAGCTGGCGACGAGTTCTCCGCCGCTATCAAAGTACAGGCATCGCTGAACCTGCATGTGCAGTTCGACGGTATCACCGACCTCAAAAGGGTGCACACCGTGTGACCGCGATACCCAGCTGTTGCCTGCCACCTCGACACGCACGATGCTCTCCGAGCCACTGATCTCGGCGATCTGGACGATCCCTCTCACCACCACACCATCTGCGTGCTCGCCAGTCACCGTGACATGATGAGGGCGGATGCCGAGAGTGTAGATACCGTTCGGCAGGACGGCGTATTTCTCCGTTACCGGCCAGTGCGCGGCGTCGCCGAATACGAACGTGTCACCCTGTTTGTCCACCGTCGCGGTGTTGATCGGCGGGTCTGAAAACACCCTCGCGGTTAACAGGGTATTCGGTGTCCGATATACCTGTGCAGTGGCTCCATACTGGGTGATCCGACCCTCATGCACGGTGGCGGTGTGGCCGCCGAGCATCAGCGCTTCCAGCGGTTCACTGGTGGCGTACACGACCGTTGCACCAGTATCTTGGAACAGTTTCGGCAACTCGTCGCGCAGTTCCTCACGAAGCTTGTAGTCGAGATTTGCGAGCGGCTCGTCGAGCAGTACCAGGGGGGCATTCTTGACCAATGCCCGGGCCAGCGCCGTGCGTTGCTGTTGTCCGCCGGAGAGTTCGGCGGGCAGGCGATCGAGCATGGGTGTGAGCCTCAGCAACTCGGCTATCTTGCCAACGCGTGTGCGAATTTCTCCCCTCGCCACCCTCGCCACTCGCAGCGGTGAGGCGATGTTGTCGAACACGGTGAAACTCGGGTAATTGATAAACGCCTGGTAGACCATCGCCACGCTGCGTTTCTGCACAGGAATACCGGTGACATTCTTCCCGTCGAACCACACCTCGCCACCGCTGGGAGCTTCCAGGCCCGCCATCAAACGCATCAATGTCGTTTTACCGGCTAACGTGGTTCCCAGCAGGACGTTGAATCCCCCTGCATCCAGCACGAGATCGGTCGGGTGGATGTGTATTTCCGCACCGACTCGCTTGCTGACTTGTTTTAACTCGATTCCCATGCTCACAAACGTGTGGACCCGTCGCCGTGAGCAATTTCGATCGTCACGCCATGCTGGCGACAGGTTTGTGTAAACGCGGCAGGTGGCGGCCGGTCTGTAACGAAATAGTCAATTTCCGCGATGTTGCTGATGCGCACCGGTGCGTTGCGCTGAAACTTATTGCCGTCGGCCACCAGGATAACGGCGCGGGAATTGCGGATAATCGCTTGCGCCACACGCACTTCGCGAATGTCGTAGTCGAGTACGGTACCGTCATCTTCAATGGCGGAAGCGCCCACGATCGCGTAATCAACCTTGAATCGCTCGATGAACTCGGTCGCAGCGGCGCCGACGATGGCACCGTCTTCACGCCGCACCGTACCACCCGCTGTCATCACTTCGATAGTTTCACTGCGACGTAAACTATTAACCACATTGAGATTATTGGTGATCACCAGCAATCCGACCCGCTGGATCAGGAACTCCGCAACCTGCTCTGTGGTCGTGCCGATATTGATAAACAGCGACGAGTCGTCCGGAATCAACTCGGCGGCACGCCGGCCGATATTGGCTTTTTCGTCCGCTGCCAGTCTTTTGCGTGCCTCGTAACCCAGATTCTCGACGCCGTCGGCCGCCATCGCACCGCCGTGCACACGCTGCAGCAAACGCAACCGGCACAATTGATTGAGATCGCGGCGAATAGTTTGTGGCGTTACGTCGAACGATTCGGCCAGCGGATCCACCTGTACTTCACCGTGATTTCGCGCGTGGTCCAGAATAGACTTCTGCCGAACGCTCAGCTGAGGATTAGTGCTGCGCACGCTCTCACTGCTCGACCTGGTAGTGATTGTTACAACCTGCACGGAGGCAAACCCGCACGGAGGCATTCCTCCGCGCGGGTGTATTGTCGCAGGGCAACCGCCGGAATCAGCTTTTCCAGCGCTTCACCAACTCGTCGTAGTCGACCGTTTCGCCTTTCGGCTTTTCGTTGACCTTGGCTTTCGGCGAGCCTGGTTTGGCCAGCCACTCTGCAGGGTCCTTCTCCTCGTTCAAGCGTGGTCCGCAACCGCCGTAAGTTTTGGCTTTCTCATCGGCAGCTTGCATACGGGCCATCACCTGATCCATCTCGCTGGCCAACCGGTCCATCGCCTGCTGAGGGGTAAAGGCGCCGGAGTTCACGTCACCGATCTGCTGCCACCAGATCTGTGCGAGCTTCGGGTAATCCGGCACGTTAACACCGGTGGGTGACCAGCGCACGCGGTCGGGTGAGCGATAGAACTCCACCAATCCGCCCAGCTTCGGCGCCCGCTCGGTGAACGATGCGTGGCGGATATCGCTGTCGCGAATCGGCGTCAACCCCACGTGGGTTTTTTTCAACGACACCGTCTTGGACACGGTGAACTGCGCATACAGCCAGGCCGCTTTGCGACGGTCCACGGGCGTCGATTTGAACAGCGTCCACGACCCGGCATCCTGATAGCCCAGTTTCTGGCCGTCCACCCAGTACGGGCCATGCGGCGACGGGGCCATGCGCCACAGCAGGTTACCCTGATCGTCGACGGTGTTGTTGCCCTCGCTGCGCGGCGCGACCATCGACGCGGTAAACGCCGTGTACCAGAATATCTGCTGCGCTACGTTGCCAGTCGACAAGGCCGGCAGCGACTGGTAGAAGTCGTAGCTGGCGGCGCCGGGAGGTGCATATTTGCGCAACCACTCGTCCCATTTTCGAATAGCGTAAACCGCGGCCGGGCCGTTGGCCGCACCACCGCGCGATACCGATGCACCGACAGGGTTACAGGTGCCTGATTCCATGCGGATACCCCACTCATCGACGGGTACGCCGTTCGGCAGACCCTTGCTGCCGGCGCCGGCCATCGACAGCCAGGCATCGGTCATGCGCCAGCCGAGATCGGGCGCGCGTTTGCCGTAGTCCATGTGGCCGTACACACGTACACCGTCGATTTCCTTCACGTGTACCGAGAAAAATTCGGCGATATCCTCGTAAGCCGACCAGTTGACCGGCACGCCGAGCTCGTAGCCATACATCTGCTTGAACTTGCTTTTCAGCTCCGGGCGTTGAAACCAGTCATAGCGGAACCAGTACAGGTTCGCGAACTGCTGATCGGGTAGCTGATAGAGTTTGCCGTCAGGGCCGGTGGTGAACGACTTGCCCATAAAGTCATCGACGTCCAGCGTGGGCAGCGTGACGTCGCTGCCGTCGCCCGCCATCCAGTCAGTCAAATTCACTGCCAACTGCAATCGCGAGTGGGTACCGATCAGGTCGGAATCGTTGATGTAGGCGTCGTACAGGTTGCGCCGCGTCTGCATCTGCGTCTGCACCGCCTGGACTACCTCGCCCTCACCGAGCAGCTGGTGATTGACCTTGATCCCGGTAATCTCCTGGAAGGCCTTGGTCAGGACTTCGGATTCGTAGGTATGCGTCGGGATCGTCTCGGACAGGACGTTGATTTCCATGCCCTGGAACGGCGCTGCCGCTTTGATGAACCAGGCCATTTCCTCCATCTGTTGCGCTTTCGACAGCGTGGAGGGCTGGAATTCGTCGTTGACCCACCTTTCTGCTTCTGCCTGGCCGGCGAACGCGGCGGAATTAACGCACAGCGCAGCGACCGCGGATGCAACCGCAAGTTTACGTAACATCTTGATTTCCTCCGATGTGGCGTTGGTTAAGTATTATTGACGTTGCCGATTTCGATCTTAGTCGAGTGAATGTTCGTGTTCAACTCAGAAAATGATTCGTTCGAAGATTTAGTTTGCGTATTGCGAAAACCCACCAGTTGGTCGGCTAAGCTAGAGCCTGATGGCCGCAGGTGGGAACGAACTCCCTGCCAGCCACTATGTTGCTCGCTGCTTACGTCCCCCGCGGGCAAGGGGTTCGCTTCTCAGGGGGGAATACTGGATAGTGAATAGATACAAAGTGTAACTCCCCACCGCGCCCGTAATCGGTCCATCACGCGTTGATCGAACCAATCAAAACCATGTCAAGTCACCGCCTTCGTGCAAGATAGGG
>JAOTYY010000383.1 GCA_029861595.1 Gammaproteobacteria bacterium | reverse complement strand
CGAATTGCGATCCCCGCGAATATCTACAGTCCCGATGGCAATTACAACTTCCTTGGGTCGGCGCTGTACCTGTTCGAGATTCGTGACAAGAACACGCCGTCGATCGCTGCGCTAAACAGTGTTGGCTCAATCGACCCGCCGGGAATCGGGTCGGCCGCGCCATATTGGGCCGGCCGTAACCGCTCATTTATTCACAACGATACTGTCTATTATGTGCGCGACGAGGCTGTCTGGGCGGCTTCCTGGCATACGCCGTCGATCGTGAACGGGCCGTTCTGACGGTCTGAGCAGGGCCTGGTGAGGCAGGCCCTCAAAAAACCTCCCTGTTGGTGTCATATGGATGGCCGACGTCAACCACTAACAATCAGATGCGTTAGAAAGACCATGCAAGGACAGCATTTGACCGGGAGGTCCGCAATGAAGACAGGGATCGTCAAAACAATGATGGTGTTGGCAGCGTTGGCGGCATTGAGCGGCTGCAGCAGTATCTTGACACTGGCGTCCGGTGACGCGAATGACCGGGCGATCCTGAGTGCCGCGGAAGCACAATCGACGATCCGCGTTACGGTGACGCAGCTCGAACCAATAGACGTCGAACAACCGGCGATAGTCGCAGCCAAATAACACGCTACGCGCGCTGCCGGAAATCAGCCGGCGCGGCCGAAGTACATATCGGAACCGGTCAGGAACATCTGGATCGCGATGGCAACCAGGATCATGCCCATCAGGCGCTCGATCGCGATCAGGCCCCGTGAACCGAGACGCTCAGCAACCTGGTTACCGAACAGGACCACGATCGAGGTGGCAGCCCATGCAGCGGTGATCGCGAGCAGCCAGACTGGCCAGCGTGCGGGTTCTTCGCTCATCAGCAACAGTTCTACCGCAAGTACCGACGGCCCGGCCACATACGGAATGGCAAGCGGCACGATAAAGGGTTCGCCCTCGATTTCCTCCTGCGCGGTGCGCCCACGGATCGGGAACACCATGCGGAGCGCAATCAGAAACAGGATCACTCCGCCTGCTATGGTCAATGCCGGGCCGGAAATGCCCAGCACCTGCAAGAAGGGCTGTCCCGCGAACAGGAATGCGACCATTACTGCATAGGCGATCAGCAACTCGCGCACAATGACACGCCGACGCCGTGCCGGTTCGACGTCCTTCAGTGCCGAAACGAAAAAGGGAACGTTGCCAAACGGGTCAATAACGAGGAACAACAGTATGATCGCAGATGCTAGTGTCAATGAACGGCTCCGGCTGGTACAGCTTCCTGGAATGCCTTCTGATGGCCAGAAGCATCATGCCTGTCGGTTTCCCGCGCCGCCATAACAGCGCGCCGGGAAGCCGCGATCATATTCCGTCTCCGGTGCCAGTGTAAAATGCCGGGAAAATCCTCGCTCTCGGGAGTAAACTGGAACGAGGTGGAACGCCTGACACCACAGAATAAATAGCGAAGCAGAATCGCTTAATTGACCGGGGATTAACTTGAGACTTCTATTGCGCGCACTGCAGCTTGCGGTGCTGTTTCTGGTAACCGCATGTGAGCAGGGGGACGACTCCGCAGCCGGCGCATTCGCCAGCCGCTACCAGCCCCAGCCCAGCGAGACTACGCTCATCGCCGGGGCCACCGTTCTCACTGGAACCGGTGAGCGGCTCGACAACGCCGATGTCCTGATCGCCGACGGCAAGATTGTGTCGGTGGGCGAAGGCCTGGGCCGCGACGGCGCGGTCGTGATAGACGCGGAGGGCAAGTGGGTGACACCAGGCCTCATCGACGTGCATTCGCACCTCGGGGTTTATGCATCCCCGGGGACGGTGTCGCACTCGGATGGCAACGAGGCCACAGCGCCCGTAACTGCGGAGGTCTGGGCCGAACATAGCGTCTGGCCGCATGATCCCGGTTTCGTGACCGCGCTTGCGGGTGGCGTAACGTCGTTGCAGATCCTGCCGGGGTCGGCCAACCTGATCGGTGGCCGCAGTGTCACGCTGAAGAATGTTCCCGGCCGCAATGTGCAGGACATGAAGTTTCCCGGCGCGCCGCACGGCATGAAGATGGCCTGCGGTGAGAATCCGAAACGTGTCTACGGCGGCAAGGGTCTGGCGCCGTCAACACGCATGGGCAACGTTGCCGGCTATCGCACGGCCTGGATCAAGGCCGCGGACTACCGGGACAAAATGGCGGCCGCAAGTAAAGGCCAGGGCGAAGCGCCCATGCGCGATCTGCAGCTTGAAACGCTGGCCGGCGTGCTCGACGGCGAGATCCTCGTTCACAATCACTGTTATCGTGGCGACGAGATGTCGGTGATGCTCGATATTGCCGACGAGTTCGGCTACTCGATTGCGTCGTTTCATCACGCCGTCGAGGCCTACAAAATCGCTGATCTGCTGGCCGCAAGCGGCACCTGCGCCTCGATGTGGGCTGACTGGTGGGGCTTCAAGATGGAGGCGTATGACGGTATCCGCGAAAATATCGCACTCGTCGATCGCGCCGGCGCCTGCGCGATCGTGCACTCGGACAACCAAATCGAAATTCAGCGACTGAACCAGGAAGCGGCGAAGGTCATGGGCGCCGCAGCGCGGGTCGATATCGACATCCCGCCCGAGCGCGCGATTCGCTGGCTCACCATCAATCCTGCCCGGTCACTCGGCGTCGATGATCAG
>JAOTYY010000382.1 GCA_029861595.1 Gammaproteobacteria bacterium | reverse complement strand
TGCAATATCGGCTGGCGGCGCGCCCACACATTGATGGATAGACGACGGGAGCGTGTGTCGCGTCCCATGGCGGTGTTGCGACGGGAAAATCGGGGACAGTTTACTTATTTCAGGATTGTGGCGTTTCTTAGTACGAGAAAACGCGGTGAAATAAGTAAACTGTCCCCGATTTTCCTGCACCGCCGCCTGGCCATGGAACGCGACACGCGCTCAAAATGGCAGGCTATTTATGGGACAGGACACTAGTCCCGCACCTGACAGCAATCGCAGCGGAGTTCCACCATGGCAACGGTATTGATAGTGGATGATTCACCCACTGAGGTACACGTTTACCAAAGTATCCTCAAAAAGCACGGTTACAGCGTGGAAGTCGCGGAGAACGGCGAGGAAGGCATTGCCAAAGCGCAATCACTGCGCCCGGATCTCATTCTCATGGATGTGGTAATGCCGGGTATGAACGGTTTTCAAGCCACCCGCGAGCTAAGCCGCAATGATGTAACCGCGACGATCCCGATCATTATCATTACCACCAAGGACCAGGAGACCGACAAGGTATGGGGTTTGCGCCAAGGTGCCAAGGATTACATCGTGAAACCCGTGAAGGAAAACATTTTGCTCAAACACGTAAGCGCAATTCTGGGCGATTAGAGACGGAGACCCGGACATGTCGCCGCTGGAACTGCTCTACGATTACGAACGACGCGTACACCAGCGCGCGTCCTCGTTTCCCAGGCATGCCGAGACCGGTGACCGCTGGTCGGGCATTGCATTCCGTCTGGGCGAGGATCTGATGCTGGCACCGATGGAACAGGTGGCAGAAATTCTCGATCCGCCGCAGTGCACCAGGGTGCCGGGAACGCGTTCCTGGTTCATGGGCATAGCGAACGTGCGGGGCAGCCTGTTGCCAGTTACCGATCTGCACGGGTTCGCGCACAGCGGCCGTGCCTCGAACGCGCGAAACTCGCGTCTGCTCGTGTACAACAAGGACGGGGTACGAGCCGGCGTCAGGGTCGACGATGTATTGGGTCTCAGACAGTTTTTGCTCGAAGAGAGTGGCAACGAGCAGACCGACGTGCACGAATCGTTGCAACCGTATATCGAACGCACTTTCCGCCAGGGAGAGCAGGTGTGGCCAGTTTTCAGCTTGGCGCTGTTTGCCGATAGCCGCGCATTTCTGCAGATCGGCAAAACGTCTGGCCCCGCATTGGAAGCGGTAGCGTCCTAAGTCTCAGGAGTTAATGTAAATGGCGGTTACCAGAATCAGCGCCGTGGTACGAACCGAGTCCGGTATTCCAGTATTGATCTTATCGAGCCTGGCGGTGGTGTTCTTCATAACCATGATCGGAGCCTTCGCGTATGGGTTGATACGGAATCGCTACGTGACGGAATATCAGGCGCTGGCCCACGAGCAACAGCTGCTTTCCCAGCGCATCGCCACCAGTGCGTTGGAAACTGCTTCCGGTCGGGACGGAGCGGGTGGTCGCCTGCAGCAGCTCAAAGACCGTTTCGATCGCGTGCTTAACACGTTGGACAACGGCAATGCCACCAGCGGTCTGCCACCGGTGCACGAGGATCTCCGACCGCAGTTGAGCCTGGTGCAGGGCAGTTGGCAGGTTGCCCGGCAATCCATCGATACGATTCTCGAGGGCGAACAGTCGGTCGAGTTGAATCGCAGCATGGTGATCCAGGTCGGTGAAATGATTCCGCAACTTATCGCAATCGCGGACGAAGCGGTCACGTTGATGGTGGAAAAACGCGCGCGTCCCGAAGTCGTGTATCTGGCTACGCGTCAGTTGATGCTGGCACAGCGCGTCGGCAGCAGCCTGCACATGATGGCCATGGGCGGCGAAGGCGCGGCAACGGCAGCCGACCGTTTCGGGCGCGATGCCGCGCTGTTCGGGCGGGTATTGAACGGCTTGCTGAAAGGTTCTAGTGCGCTGAACGTCAAAGCGATCAAAGATCCCGAAATCGTCAGCGCTTTGAACGACATAAACGGAATTTTTGTCAACATCAGCGACAGCATCGGTGCGATTTTAGAAAGTTCGCCGCAGCTGTTCGCCGTTCTGGAAGCCGCCCGTCGCATCGACGAGGAAACGACCGCGATGCTGGACGCAACGGTGGGTCTGGATAGTTCCTTCGCAGCACTGTCATCGCGCCAGGATCTGTTTTTCATGCTCGCGCTGGCCGCCGGCGCATCGATGATCATAAGTCTGGCGGCGATCGGTTTCATTCTGGTACGTAACGCCCGCCAACGTCTGGAGGAACAGACCGAACAGGGCCGCCGCAACCAGCGTGCGATCCTGCGCCTGCTCGACGAGCTGACCAACCTCGCGGACGGTGATCTGACCACGCACGCCACGGTCAGCGAGGATATCACCGGCGCGATTGCCGACTCCGTGAACTACGCGATCGATGCGCTGCGCTCGCTGGTCACCTCCATCAACCGCACCACCGACGAAGTGAACGCGGCTGCCGATTCGTCGCGGGGTAACGCTGAACAGCTGGCGGACGCGAGTAACTCGCAGGCGCGAGAGATCGCCTCGGCGACCAGTTCCGTCAACGATATGGCCGACACCATGGAGCGGGTGTCGAAAAATGCGGCCGGCTCTGCGGACGTGGCCATGAAATCGGTGGATATTGCCGCCAAGGGTGCCGATACCG
>JAOTYY010000009.1 GCA_029861595.1 Gammaproteobacteria bacterium | reverse complement strand
CCTCGCCCACGAGACTGATCACACGCTGAATCATTTGTCCGGTGAGGTCCTGAAATTCCTGCGCCATCAGTACATCGGACAGACCGGCATGCAGACGGTCCGCATCGTTGCGGGTGCTGGCGAGAAATTTCTCGAGTTCGGCGCTCAAGGCACGGAACTCTTCCACGGTCAGGCGCCGCTCGCGAAACTCGATCCACCGTTCGCTCAGGATCTGTGCGCGCGCTCCAATTCCGTGCGCAAGCGGTATGCACTCCTCGACCGCAGTCAGGGTTTTATCCGCAGAATCCTGTGTCAGCGTAATAACGTGTTGCAGCCGCTCACGGGCGTTGGGCATCTCTTCGTGCGCGATCGCGCTGACTCGTGTATCTTCGCAAAAGGTAGCGATTGAATCGTGCAGTTCGCGAGTCAGGCGACCGATGCGCTGATAGATCTGTGTTTCTCGAAGTGACGTCAACTCGTCTACCAGGCGCGCGACCTCATTCGAGCTACCCGTTTTCAGCGCGTCCACAAGAGCCTGCGCCCGGGTCAGGTATTCGCCGCTGCAAACTTCCTCCGGCGGGATTTCGGGCTGTGCGGAATTCAAGCCGTAGCCTCGAGCCGGTCAAATATTTTTTCTAGTTTCTCTTTCAGCGTGACGGCAGTAAACGGTTTGACGATGTAGCCATTCACGCCCGCGTTTGCCGCCTCTACGATTTGCTCACGCTTTTGTTCGGCGGTCACCATCAGCACGGGCATCGAGGCGAGCCGTTCTTCGGCACGTACCGCTCTGAGCAGGTCGATGCCGGTCATGTTCGGCATGTTCCAGTCCGTAACCAGGAAGTCGAAATTACCCGTACGCAGCATCGGTAACGCAGTATTGCCGTCGTCGGCTTCGTGTGTGTTGTTGAATCCCAGATCACGAAGCAGGTTTTTGATTATTCTACGCATCGTGGAGAAATCATCCACGATCAAGATTTTCATGTTCCTGTCCAAGTTCGTCTCCGTAGGCCGGTCCAACAACGCTACATTTCTTCCAGATGGTCTGACAGCCGGGCTCTGAGCCGGATCAACGCCTGACCGTGTATCTGGCATACCCGGGATTCACTGACGCCCAGAATTTCGCCGATTTCGCGCAGGTTCAACTCTTCATCGTAGTAAAAGGACATCACCATGCCCTCGCGTCCCGGAAGCCTGCTTATGGCCCTTGCCAAAGCGCCGCGGAAATCACCTGCTTCCAGTTCTTCCAGTGGACCCGTGGTGTTGCTGGAACCAAAATTCGGCTGTTCCGAAACGGAGTCGTCGGGCTGATCGACGCTGAAAATTCGTGCCGAATTGCTCTCCGCCAATATCTGCTGATACTCCTTCAGACTGATGCCCATTTCCCCGGCGACTTCCGTATCTTTTGCATCGCGCCCGGTGCGCTGTTCGATTTTCCGCAGCACTTCCGCCGCTTCGCGTGCTTTGCGATGCACGGAACGAGGCGTCCAGTCAGAACGCCGAATCTCGTCAAGCATCGAACCGCGTATGCGTATTCCAGCGTAGGTTTCAAAACTTGCGCCGCGTGACGGATCGTAGTGGCTGGCCGCCTCCAGCAACCCGATCATCCCGGCCTGCACCAGGTCTTCCGCCTGCACGCTGGGAGGCAACCGGTTCAACAAGTGAAACGCAATCCGTTTCACCAGATCGGAATGCTCGGCAACGAGCTTTTCCCTATCCAGATTCTGGACTGAACTGTACATGGCGTGCGCATTCACGAATATGGCCCTCCCTGATCAGCGCTGTACTGAATTAGACGTTCGACAAAAAACTCGAGATGACCGGCTGCCGCATCGGGTATTGGCCAACGGTCGATTTTCTGAACCAGTTTGCTGAAGGCCAGCGCTGCACGGCTGCGTGGAAACGCTTCCACTACCGGCTTGCGTTTCTGCACCGCCTTGAGCAGGTAGTCGTCTCGCGGGATCACACCGAGCAAGGTCAAGGTCACGTCGAGAAACCGGTCGGTAACAGCTACCAGTTTTGCGAACAGTTGGCGGCCGTGCTGTGCCGACTGCGCCATGTTCGCCAATACATGAAATCTATTGACACCATATTCGGCGCTCAACACTTTTATCAACGCGTAGGCGTCGGTGATGGATGCCGGCTCGTCACATACCACGACCAGAACTTCGCGAGCCGCTCGCACGAAGGAAACCACGCCGTCCGATATCCCGGCGGCGGTGTCGACAATCAGCGTATCCAGCGGCATGTTCAGTTCGCTGAACGCACGTACCACGCCAGTGTGCTCGGCCTCGGACAGCTCGGTCATGCTTTTGGTGCCCGACGCTGCGGGCACGAGTTTTACACCGCTCGTCGAAGTAACGACTGTTTCCTCCAGCGTCGCCTCGCCGCTGAGCACATGTGACAGGTTGTAGCTGGGCTGCACGCCCAGCAACACGTCGGCATTTGCGAGACCCAGATCACCGTCCATGATCAGCACGTCGTGCCCGGCGTTCTGCATGGCCACGGCGAGGTTTACAGACACGTTGGTTTTCCCAACGCCACCTTTGCCGCTGGACACCGCTATCACGCGCACCGGTTGAGGATTCAACATGCGGCGCAATCCCGAAGCCTGGTCTTCCTGAAATTCAGCGGTCTGCATGACCACCCATTCCCGCGAACTTGACGGCCAGCGTGTCGTCGTCCTCCCGCTCGCCGTAGCGGCGCGCCAGCGGTACGGCGCGCCCGATCAGCCGATGCGCGCGTGCCGGACTGAGGTCCTCCGGAACACGCTGCCCGGTACCCACGTAAGCGATGGGCAGACGGTGGCGGATGGATACGGTGATCGCGCTGCCGAGACTGGTTGCCTCATCGAGCTTGGTGACTATGCAGCCAGCCAGTTCCGCACCCCCGAACGTACGCACGACCTCGTCGAGCGCCGCGAGCTGCGTATTAGCCGATATCACCAGATAACTTCTCAACAACGGCGAAACTTCCCGCAAAGTGACAAACTGCTCGGTCAGGCGAATGTCACGCTGGCTCATGCCAGCGGTATCGATAAGCACCAGCTTCTTGTCGCACAACTTGGCCAGAATCCTTTCCAGCTCCTGCTGATCGTTAGCGGCATACAGAGGAATACCTATAATCTGCGCAAAGTGCAGCAATTGCTCTTTCGCGCCAATTCTGTACGTATCGGTTGTAACCAGCGCCACATCGCGCTGTCCGTGCTGCATAGTGAACCGTGCGGCGAGCTTGGCGACCGTCGTGGTTTTACCCACACCAGTGGCACCCACCAGCGCGATCACGCCGCCACGCTGCATGAAATCATCGTCGGAGATCGGCACCTGGCGCGCCAGGTTCGCCAGCACATTGCGCCATGATCGTTCCAGATCGCGGTCGTCCTGCAGCTCCGCGACGAGTTTGCGCGAGAGTTCCGTGCCTATGTCCATTTCGTTGAGCCGGCTCAGCACGGTTACCCGGTTGGGGTGGCGGCGCGACAACCGGTCCCACTCCAGCACGTGCAACTGGTTTTCCATCAGCCCGCGCAAGGCCCGTAACTCGTCGCGCAGATGGTTGATTTCGGTGCGCGCCGCGGGCCGGGCTGCCGGCGTGTCTGCCGCGGGTCGCCTTTCCCGCAGCGACGCGATCTGCGTGTCGGCAAGATTTTCGAGCGGTTCGATTTCGCGTGACGGCGTTGCCTGCTGCAACGGCTTGACCACATTGCCAGATTCGGGTTGCTCCCCGTGCGTCGCTCTTGCCGACGCTACGCGTTTCGTAGTGGCCGGTTTGCGTTGTGCGGGCGGGCGCCTCACGGGTTTACGTGGCGCGCGTGTGCTGCGCATCAGAACGTGCTCGTGGGTGGGTTTTTCCGAGGCTTCCACACTCGCAGCAACTTCAGCGTAGGGCTGTGTGCTTCTCGGGCTCGATTGTTCGCTGGAGTTTTCTATTGCCTGGTAGAAGACATCTTCGTCGTAGTCGACCGCAGAAATTATTTCGATGCCACCATCCACCCGGCGGTTACCGAGGATTACGGCGTCAGCACCTTGTTCCTCGCGAACCCGGCGCATCGCTTGTCTTATATCGGGCGCGAACGTGCGCTTTACTTTCATCTTGTCAATCCTCGTCTACTGCGCGTCGGTGATCAGGTTGCCGGCACACCGCCACCATCACCCGGGTGCTGGTCGCCAAGCGTGGCAACGATCTTTATCTGCCTGGCGTCCGGAACTTCCTGGTAACTCAGCACATGCAATCGTGCGATGCTGTGCCGTAACCAGTTCGCCAATCCGGCACGTAAAGCCGGCGAAACCAGCAGCACAGCCGCCTCGCCCTTTACTTCCTGTTGCTGGGCAACCGTTTGCAACGATCGCAAAAAGCGCTCCGCCATTCCTGGCTCAAACGCAAATCCGTCACCCGATTCACTCCGCATCGACTGGTGCAATAACTGTTCCAGTGAAGGATCCAGAGTGATAACCGGCAGTTCGGGCGCCATACCGTTAATGTGTTGCACGATCAGCCGCCCAAGCGCCGTCCTTACAGCTGCTGTCAACACGCCAGGGTCTTGACTCTTTGGCGCGTATTCCGCCAAGGTTTCGGCGATGGTTCGGGTGTCGCGAATCGGCACACCTTCGCGCAACAGGTTTTGCAGAACCTTCACCACCACCGCGAGTGGCACGACATCCGGCACCAGATTCTCAACCAGCTTGGGCATGTTCCGCGCGAGCACGTCGAGCAATTGCTGCACTTCCTCGTGGCCCAACAGTTGTTGCGCATTACTCTGCAGAATTTGACTCAAGTGAGTGGCGATCACGGTGCTCGCATCGACCACCGTGTAACCCAGCGTCTGTGCGTGATCCTTGGTGCCGGGCTCGATCCACCAGGCATCGAGCCCGAACGCGGGATCCTTGGCCTCGCGTCCTTCCACGGTGCCGTAGACGTTGCCCGGGTCGATCGCCATTTCCAGACCGGGGAACACGTCGGCCTCGCCGGCGGGCACACCCAGCAGGCTGATACGATAACTGTTGGGATTCAATTCCAGGTTGTCGCGGATATGCACCGCCGGCACCAGGAAACCGAGTTCCTGCGAGAGTTTTTTGCGCACCCCCTTGATGCGCGTCATCAACTGCCCGCCCTGGTCTTTGTCCACCAGTGGTATGAGCGCGTAACCGACTTCCAGACCGATAACGTCCACCGGCGGCACGTCGTCCCAACTGAGATCGCGCAACTCCGTTGCAGGCGCCTCGGGGAGCACTTCTGGAATACTCTCCGCGACCGCTTCCGCACGTCGCCGGCTGACGTACCAGGCCCCGAAGGCAAACAGCGACGCCAGCGTGAGGAACGCCAGATTGGGCATTCCGGGAATTACGCCCAGAGCGCCGAGCACACCGGCAGTAACGAACAACGGCTTGGGATTCTCGAAGAGTTGCTGGGCAACCTGCGCGCCCATGTCCTGCGCCGTCGACACACGTGTGATGATGATCGCAGCGGCGGTCGACAACACCAGCGACGGTATTTGCGCGACCAGACCGTCGCCGATGGTAAGCAGCGAATAGTTACGCACCGCGTCGCTGAATGCGAGGGCGTGCTGCGCCATGCCGATTGCCAGCCCGCCGATCAGGTTGATGAACAGAATAATGATTCCCGCCACCGCATCGCCGCGCACAAACTTACTCGCGCCGTCCATGGATCCGTAGAAATCCGCCTCCTGCGCGACTTCGGCTCGTCGTGAGCGCGCCTCGTCCTGGGTAATCAATCCGGAGTTCAAATCAGCGTCGATGGCCATCTGCTTGCCGGGCAGCGCGTCCAGTGTGAAGCGCGCAGTGACTTCAGATATGCGCCCGGCGCCCTTGGTGACGACCACGAAGTTGATGATCACAAGAATACTGAAGACCACCAGACCCACCGCGTAGTTGCCGCCGATAACGAACTCGCCGAAAGACTCGATTACCTTGCCGGCGGCGCTGCTTCCAGTGTGCCCCTCGAGCAATACAATTCGTGTCGAGGCGACATTGAGCGCCAGACGCAGCAACGTCGCGATCAACAGAATGGTAGGAAATGCGGCGAAGTCCAGAGGCCGTAATACATAAACCACAACCAGCAGAATTATCAGGCTCAACGCGATGTTGAACGTGAACAGAAGATCCAACGCCAGCGGCGGCAATGGCACGACCATCATCGCCAGCATCATCACCAGCAGCAGCGGCGCCCCAACCCCGCGACGGCCCAGCGTACGCACACCTCCCATCAGTACCGCGGTGTTCATACCGGTTTGTTCGCCGTGCGCAGCGCGTCAATGAAAGCCTGAGGCACTTCGGGCTGCGGCTGTGGCGGACGTGCACTGCCGCGTTTCCTTGCCATTCGCAATTGCAGGACAAATGCGAGCACCTGCGCTACAGCCAGATACAGCTGCGCCGGGATCGGTTGCCGCAACTCGGTGCTGGCCTGCAACGCTCTCGCCAGCAGTGCGGCTTCCACGATCTCCACGTCGTGCTGCCGCGCCAGTTCACGAATCCGCAAAGCGATCAGGTCAACCCCCTTGGCTACGACCACTGGTGCGCGCATGCGCCGTTCATCGTAGCGCAGGGCGACGGAGACGTGCGTGGGGTTGGTGATTACCACGTCGGCGCGCGGCACCTCCTCCATCATGCGCGCTTGCGCCAGCTGCTGCTGGAGCTGGCGGATGCGATTGCGCACTTCCGGCTTGCCTTCCGTGTCTTTCATTTCGTCGCGCACTTCCTGGCGGGTCATACGCAACTGCTTTTTGTGCTGCCATATCTGGAACGGCACATCAATCGCCGCGATCAGAATAAGCGCCGCCGATAAAACGATGAACGCAACACCGACCATCCAGCCCGCGTCGCGCAATCCCACAGACAGCGAGCTGTTGCGCAGAGACAGCAACGGTTCCCACAACGCCACCAGCAGCACGCCGGCAAACACCGCCACCAACAGGAACTTGCCCAGCGCTTTGCCCAGCTCGACCAGGGCGCGCAGTGAAAACATACGCTTGAAGCCCTTCAGCGGATTGATCTTCTCGCCCTTGAACTGCAACTGTTGCCCGCTCCACACCCAGCCACCGATAAACAATGGGGCACCGATTGCCGCGCACGCCACTACCAACAGGAACGGCGTCAGAGCAATCAGTGCCTCCACCACAGCGTTCGCGAATACGTTCACGAGCAGATCGCTTTCCAGCGCCCGTGCGCCGGGCAGCGAGTAAATCTGCCGAAACAATGAGCTGATGCGCTCCACCATGCCAGGCGCCAGCATCAATACGCCACAGGCACCGAACATCATGACCGCCATGCCGCTGAGTTCACGCGAACGCGGCACCTGTCCGCGCTCCCGCGCTTCGCGAAGGCGCTTTGGCGTCGGGTCTTCGGTGCGTTCCTGAAAAGAGTCCTGCTCAGCCACCTACGTGCACCAACCGCTCACGGCGAAACCAGAAACAGCGTACCGATCATCCCGATACCGCGGTCGAGCAACTCGGTAAATGCCGGCAGGAACGAGGGCATGGTCAGCCCCAGCACCACGAACCCAAAAAGCAGAATCACCGGAAAACCGACCGAGAAGACATTCAGCTGCGGCGCAGCGCGAGTCATCACGCCAAGCGCGAGGTAAGCGATCAGTGTGGCGGCGACCACGGGTAATGCGATGCGCACCGCGCCGATAAGCATTTCACTGGCCCACGACGCGACCGTCCAGTAGGCTTCTCGCGCGAGCCCGGCGCCCTGGATAGGCATGAGCTCGAAACTCTTCACCAGCAGCGATATGATCGCCAGATGCCCGTTCAAGCTGAGAAATATCAACGTCGCGATAATTACGAAGAACTGTGACAACACAGGCACGTTGACACCGTTCTGCGGATCGATCATCGATGCAAAACCAAGCCCCATCGACATGGCTATGTTTTCCCCTGCTATGATCAGCGCATTGAATATCAACTGCAGCGCAAACCCTATTGACAACCCGATCAGCACCTGCTGCGCAATCAATAGCAGTGCCGGCAACGACAAAACGTCCAATACCGGCATGTCGGGCAACAGCGGCACGATCACCCAGGTCAATATCAGTGCGATCACGATCCGCACCCGCACCGGAACCAGCCGCGTACCGAACACCGGGGCCGCCAGCAGCAGCGCACTCACGCGCATGAATGGCCACAGAAATTCATGCATCGCTTTGACCAGTTCGGCAGCCGGTAGAATCATGAGCCACCGATGATGTAGGGAATACCTTCGTACAAGCGCAAGGTATAACTTGTTAACAGCTCCAGCATCCACGGCCCGGCGACGAACAATGCGGCAACCAACGCTAGCAGTTTCGGAATGAAGCTCAACGTCATTTCATTGATCTGCGTAGCCGCTTGAAACATGCCGATCAGCAAACCGATTGCCAGCGCGGAAAGTAGCATCGGAGCCGCCACCAGGGTGGTAACCTGCAATGCCTGCTGGCTGATGTCGATAACGCTGTCTGGTGACATGATCTTGTTCTTGTTCGCTGTCGCTGCCGTTGGGCGATCAGGTATAGAAGCTCGCCGCCAGAGTACCCATGATCAGCGACCAACCGTCGACCAGTACGAAGAGCATAATTTTGAACGGCAACGATATGATCATGGGCGACAACATCATCATGCCCATGGACATCAGCACACTGGCGACGACCAGGTCGATTATTACGAACGGGATGAACACCAGGAAACCGATCTGGAACGCGGTCTTCAGCTCGCTGGTGACGAACGCGGGCAGCAGCAGAGAAAACGGCGTCTGTTCTGCAGACTCGATTGTTTCGTGTCCGGCAATTCCGGCGAACAATCCAACGTCGTCTTCCCGCGTCTGTGCGAGCATAAAACTCTTGAACGGATCGACAGCTGCCTGAGTCGCCTGTACGGCATCGATTTCCTCCGCGAGGTACGGCTGCAGCGCCTGCACATTGATTTGGTCAAATACCGGCATCATCACGAAGATGGTGAGAAACAGAGCCAGACCCAGCAACACCTGATTGGACGGCGTTTGGGTTGTGCCCAACGCCTGTCGCAGTATCGCCAGTACGATGATGATGCGGGTAAACGAAGTCATCATAAGTATCGCGGCAGGCAGCAACGTCAGCGCTGTCATCACTGCGAGAATCTGTAACGTCAGCGAATAGGTTTCTCCGCCCTGACCGTTAGGCTGTACCGTGATTGCGGTCAATCCGGGCGGTTGTGCCAGCGCCGTGTCGACCGAAAATGCGACTGTCAGCAGCGCGAAAATAGCCAGCAATTTGCTCATCGAACACCACCCCGCTTCAGCAGGCCGCGTAATTTGAGGTGGAACGAATCCTCCACGCCGCTCGGTCCCGGCGAGTCGTTTTGTTCGTCGGCATCGGCGGATTCGAAGGCTTCGTGCATTTCGCCGTCGCCGGCCAGTGTGTGCAGCATCTGTACACGGCCCGGCGCGACGCCCAGCAACAGGCGCTCATTTCCCGCCTTGATCAACACCACGCGCTCGCGCTGACCGACCGCGATTCCACCCAGAAGTTGCAGTGTGCCGCTGCCTGCTGTCGGCAAGCGCCCGAAGCGCCGCACGCCCCAGGCCGCCGCAAACACCAGCGCGACCACCAGCAGCAGCCCGCCGCTCATGCGTAACAACACCTGGTAGCTCAATGGATTTTCGGCGCTCTGCGCCAGTGCCAGGTGCGGAATCGCGATCAAACAAGTTGTGGCGGCGAGAAATTTCATTTCAGGTTCTTTATCCGTTCCATGGGACTGACCACATCGGTCAATCGAATGCCGAACTTTTCGTTGATCACAACTACTTCACCGTGTGCGATCAGCGTGCCATTGACTGTCACGTCCAACGGCTCGCCGGCCAATCGATCCAGTTCCACCACCGAACCCTGGTTCAGCTGCAGTAGATTGCGAATGCTGATTTTGGTTTTACCCACTTCCATGCAGATCGCGAGAGGAATATCCAGAATATTCTCGATATTGACTTCACCCTCACCCGGTGCGGAATCCGGCTGCAACGTCTGCAACGGCGCGATTTCGGCCTGCGTGGTTGCAGTTACTGCCTGCGCTGCGGGTTGGGCGGCAACTGCGGCATCATCAACCTGCTGCTCGTTCAGGGCCTGCGCCCATTCGTCGCCCAGTTCGTCGTCATCACTCATTTATCATTCCCCAGTTCGGCTGACGGTTCCGTATCATAAAAACGAATCAACTCTGCGATGCGCAATGCCGCGTTACCGCGAGACTCGCCATACTGACCGCGAAACAACGGAATACCCTCGGTGCTCGCGGTCACCAGAGATGGCGGATCTATCGGGAGGATGTCTCCTGGTTTGAGTTCGGTAAGTTGTTTGAGGGATACCGTCAGCTCCAGAAGAGAAGTCGATATCTCCACCTGCGAACTGAACACCTGCTCTCGCAACGCGCGATTCCAGCGCGTGTCGGTGTCGGAGCGATCGCTCTGAATACCGGCATCCAGCAGCTGCCGTATCGGTTCGACCATCGAATAAGGCATGGTCATATGTAACTCGCCGCCGCCGCCTTCGAGTTCGATATTGAACGTCGACACCACGACCAGTTCGGACGGCGTAGCTATGCTCGCCAGATGGGGATTGACCTCATGACCAACGTAATCAAACTGTAAATCCATTACCGGTTGCCAGGCACGTTTGAAGTCTTCGAACGCAGAGTCCGCGACAATGCGTACGACACGCAGCTCGGTAGGCGTGAATTCCCGGCCCTCGATCTTCGCCTGGAATCTCCCGTCGCCGCCAAAATAGTTATCCACGATGGCGAATACCAGCTTCGAATCCATGTTCACGATTGCCCGCCCGCGCAAAGGCGCGATTCTCACGATGCTGAGGCTGGTGGGTACGTACAGGGCATGAATGTAGTCGCCGAATTTCAGCATCTGCACACCATCCACGGACACCTCGGGCGACCGCCCCAGCATGCTGAAGACACTGACCCTTAAGTAACGCGCAAAACGTTCGTTGATCATTTCCAGCGTCGGCAGGCGACCGCGTACAATTCGATCCTGATTGGCGATATCGAATGGACGCGCGATATTGTCGTTGAGCGGTGCTTCGGTCTCGGCGATGAGGTGTCCGCTGTCGACACCGTGCAATAGCGCATCGATCTCATCTTGACTGAGGATGTCTTTATCCGACATGCGACTACTGCATCACAAACCCGGTGAAGAACACTTCCATGTCGTCGTTATCCGTATACTGCGAAACGATTCCGCGAATCGTTTCCAGCGTGCTTGCGCGTAACTTGTCCTTGCCGCTGCGATCCTTGACTGACGCCGCATCCTGATTGCTGAACAGCAGCACCAGACTGCTGCGAATCTGCGGCATATGTTCGGCCACCACTTTCTCAACGTCATACCCGTACACCAGAATGGAAATGGAGATGCTCAATAGACTGGAACTGCCTTCCAGATTGACCGTGAACGGCGGATCCAGATTGAGGTAACGAGGATCGCCGCGTGGCTCAGCGGGTTCCGCCGCGGGCGTTTGCGACTGTGCCACCTCGGTGTCTTTTCCGGCGACCAGAAAAAATGTGGCGCCGGCACTTGCCGCAATCAGCACGATCGCACCGATAGCCGTTATGACGATGTTTTTTTTCGAGCCCCCGCTGGCGGGTGGCGCTTGAGTATCTTGCTTGTCTGGCATGCTCGTCCCCTAGCCTAATTGATCGTCGTGAACCGGCACTGCGCGCTGCGCAGCAGTGGCATTCACGAAAGCAAAATAGCAATTAGCATGCCTCAATGTTTTACTCATTTTTTCAATGAGTTACGCGATGGGCAACACCGCGTGTCAGGTCTTTGACTGCTTGGCGTGAAGTGCCTTGCCGGAACCTTGGCGGGGTGATCTAAACAGCGCGGGCAGACGTGCCGACGCAGGCGAGAAAATGTTTAGGCGAAAGGCCGTCGACCAGCCGCGTTAAACGAATAAATCCAGCAGCGCAGTGTTGCCCGACGCCGTATCCAGACTGTCGATTTCGCTGACCGCCTGCGGAGCCTGCCCGGGCAGTTCTGTACCATTCTCCCGATACCCATCGTCGCGTTGCGCCGATTGCCGCTCACGATTAGCAACGTCAACACTCGCCAGATCGACGCCGGCATCGGCCATCATCTCGCGCAGCCGGGGCAGTGATTGCTCGAGCAATTCCCGGCTTACGGATGTCTCGGCGGCGAACACCAGTTGTGCCCGCTCGCCCTGCATCACGATCTGCACATCGACGCGCCCGAGTTGTGGTGGATCGAGTTTTATTTCGGCGCGTTGCTGTCCGTGCGAAACCATCCATACCAGCCGCTCCCCAAGCGTCGGCTGCCACCCGGGCCGTTCGGCGTTGAGGATTATCGTCGGCGCCGAGGATGAGCGAGCGGTTATCGACCTGTCGTTGGCGACGGGGCGTAGTTGCACTTCCTCCACGCCTGGCTCGATCGAGTCGTGATACACCTCTACGGGCGTGGCCGCCGTTATGGACTGCGTCGAGCGTACCTGGGTCAACGCGATCGCCAGCTGTGGCGGCAGTTGGCGCTCGAGAGCGAATTCGGCCGCCGGGGAGCCACCTCGCACATCCTGCGACGTGGCAAATGGCACCGTAGTCAGAGGCGCCGGGGTCTGATGCGCGGCATTCAATGGTGCCGCGGCCGCACGCGCCGTATCCAGCGGTACCGTGCTCATTGGCGTCGTCAGTAGCTGCTTGGGCTCGGGTCGCACCGTTGCGGATTTCGCCATTGCCGGTTGTGCCGTTGCGAGCGATACGGTTACCCCCGGTTCGGTTACCTGTTGCAGAGTCGCAATATCTGCCGCCCGGATTTCTACCGCCAACGGTTGCCCGATTGCCGGCGGCGGCAACGGCTCTCCGCTCGGCGGCAATAACTGGCCGCCGCTAAGGACTTCGAGCGATGTCGGATCGCTCCACGGTACCGCCGACAACTGCCCTGAAACACTCCCCGGCACCGGCAGCAGGGTTTGCTCTACGATCGGCAAAAAAGTGGAAAACTCACTATTTTCAACCGGTTGCAGTGCGAGTTGCGACAACCCATCGGACTCACCGGTGATTTGCGGCGGTAATTGCAGAAACGCTAGATCGGTAAGCATAGTGCGATTGATCGTTTAACCCGCAGTGGCTATTGCAACGGCCGGGCCAGACGGGCGGAACGGCCGCTCAATCCAGCGAATCGTCGCCCGGCACACGGTCGTCGAGCAGGCGCTGTTCACGTCTTTGTTCACCGCGTTGCTCGTCACGGCGGATGCGCTCGACCGCATTATCGAGCGCCCGCGCTTTCTGGCTGGCTGTCTCCCACTTTGAGCGCGCCTCGGCTGCGCGGCGACGACACTCGTTGACGACCGTCTTTTGCTGTTCCACGCCGCGGTTGAGTTGCGCGAGAAATATCTGATAGTTCCGCAACCACGCCCCGTCCCGGGCGGATTCGCCATGCAGCCTGAAGTCGCGGCCGTACTCGTCACGGTAAGTGATGAGCTGGCGGAGACTCTCCTCTTGCCGCCGCAACTCCTCGTGCGCATGCGAAAGTGCCATGCCCGCGTCGCGCAGCAGGTAGTCGGCATGTCGTTGCACCGGCTTGAAGCGTGTGGACCGATTCACTGCGTGTCACTGCTCACTCGTCCGATTGTCCGGCGTTGTCGGGTAGATGAAAGCTGCCGACCAGCTGTGCAAGTTGCTGCAGACTGCCTGGAAGGTCTTGCGGATCGTGCATGTCCTGCGCGAGAAACGCCTGCAGCGCCGGATAGTGCTGCACCGCCGCATCCAGCTGCGGATTTGCGCCTGCCTGGTAAGCGCCGACACTGATCAAATCACGATTGCTTTGATAAAGCGCCTGCAGCCGCCGGAACTCGCCGACCCACGCCAGCTGCTGCGCGTCGGCGATGGCCGGCATCGCACGACTCACCGAAGCCTGCACGTCGATCGCAGGATACTGGCCGGACTCCGCGATCTCACGGGATAGCACAATGTGTCCATCGAGGATTGCGCGCGCCGCATCGGCAATCGGATCGGCATGGTCGTCACCTTCCACCAGAACGGTATAGAAAGCGGTGATCGAACCGGCGTTGTGCTCACCGTTACCGGCGCGCTCCACCAACTGGGGCAGACGCGCGAACACCGAGGGCGGATAGCCCTTGGTCGCCGGCACTTCGCCGATCGCCAAACCGATTTCCCGCTGTGCCTGCGCAAAACGTGTCAATGAATCCATCAACAGCAGAACTTTGCGCCCGTTGTCGCGAAAATACTCGGCGATGCTGTGCGCCAGCATGGCCCCGTGCAAACGCATCAACGGCGATGTGTCGGCGGGTGCCGCAACGACTACCGCCCGCTGCATACCGCTGTCGCCCAGGATGTCTTCGACGAATTCCTTTACTTCGCGACCGCGCTCACCGATGAGTCCCACCACGACCACATCGGCTTGCGTATAGCGCGTCATCATGCCGAGCAGAACGCTTTTGCCAACACCGCTGCCGGCGAACAGTCCGAGGCGCTGACCACGTCCCACGGACAACAGGGCGTTGATAGAACGGATGCCGACATCCAACGTTTCGCGAATCGGTGAACGTTTCAGAGGATTCAGCGGTTCGGCTTGTAACGGGTAGGTAGACCGGGGCAGCAATTCGCCGCGCCCATCCAGCGGCTCACCGCGCCCGTCGAGTATTCGGCCGAGCAGGGAATCATCCACGGGTACGCGATAGACCCGCGATTTAGGCAGCACACGCGCACCGGGAACAAGCCCTTGAATGCTTTCTGTGGGCATCAGATACAAACGTTCGCCGGCGAACCCCACGACTTCCGCTTCGATCGCCGAGCCGTCCGGGTTCATCACCGCGCAACGAGTGCCGATGGCGGCCGAGCAACCGACTGCTTCCAGGGTCAAACCGACGATGCGGGTCAGTTTCCCCTCGACCGCAGGTCGTGGCAGTATCGGAGGATTGGAGGATCTTGCCCGCAGCCGCCCGGCCCAGTCTCTGCCCGGGGCGCTGGAAACCGCTTCAGTCTCCATCGCGTTCACCAACCAGCACTTTTGCAGTCAGCGCTGCGAGACGCGTTTCCAGGGTGGCGTCAACACGAGAGGTGTCGGTATCGACCTTGCATCCGCCGCGTGAAATCAGTGGATCCTCGATGAACTTGATGCCGCCCTCGAATTCGCCGCCGCGCAGTGCTTCCTGGACAAAAGGTGCATCGTCGGGATGTACGTGTACGCGAATATCTCGCGATGCGGACGGCAGCAGGCCGATCGATTCGCGCACCACTGGCACCAGTTCACCCGGATCGAGATGCAGTTCGCGCCGCACCAGTTGCTGCGCGAACACCACACTCAGATGGACCAGCTCGCGTTCGGCATGTTCGTCGAATTCCGCGAACACATCAGCCAGGCTGGTGAGGATCGCACGCAAGCGTGCCTGAAGGTCGGCATTTTCACTGCGCGCCTGCGCCTGACCCTCGGCGTAGCCAACCGCGTAGCCCTCTTCGCGTCCGGCCTTCTCCCAGCGCTCCACGTCGGCCGCGGTCGGTGGCGCAACGGGACCGCCGGTAAACACGGTATCGGAGCCGAAACCGTCGGCCGCCATGCTGGGAATCTTCCAGGGCACCGCCTCGGCGCCGTCGGTTTTCACATCCCTGGTCACGTCACCGACCCCTTGTCGGGGCCATAAAAGGGGACATTCTTATTTCTTCGTGTTGGTGGCACACAAAGTCGTTCACCGCCGAAAAAGAAGAATGTCCCCTCAATCTGCAACGACGTTTCTGCGGGCGGCTCGTACAACATAGGCACTAAATCATTGCCTCGCCGCTTCCGCCGCCAAGCGAGATTTCGCTGTCGGCTTCTTTCTGCCGCGCCACCGCGAGGATTTCCTTTTGCGCGGCCTCTACATCGCTGACCTTTACCGGGCCCTTCGCGTCCATATCCTCGCTGAGCATCTGTGCGGCGCGTTGTGACATGTTCTTCAGGATTTTCTGCTTGAGTTTTCCATCGGCGCCTTTCAATGCCAGCACCAGCGTATCGGTAGAAATGTCGCGCAGTAACGTCTGGATGCCGCGATCGTCGACGTCGATCAGATCGTCGAATACAAACATCAGTTCAGAGATTTCGTCACCCAGATCGTTGTCGGACTCGCGCACGCTGTCCATGATTTCGGACTCCAGCGAGGAGTCGATGAAATTCAGAATCTCGGCCGCGGTTTTGGTGCCGCCCACGGACGCCGATTTGATATTCGAGTCACTACTGAAATGGTTCTCCATGATCTGGTCCAGCTCGCGGATCGCGCTGGGTTGAATGCCTTCCATGGTTGCGATGCGCATGACAATATCCGAGCGCGTGCGTGCCGGCAAAGCCGCGAGCACCAGCGCCGCCTGATCAGGTTCCAGGTAGGACAGCACGATCGCGACGATCTGCGGATGTTCCAAGCGAATTATTTCAGCCACTGCCTTGGGATCCATCCACTTCAACGATTCCAATCCCTGGCTGTTGCCACCCAGCAGAATGCGATCGATCACCCCGGACGCTTTTTCCTCACCCAGCGCTTTCACCAGAACCGAGCGGATATAGTCGTTGGAGCCGATGCCAAGGGAAGTTTGATTGGTCAGCAAGTTCAGAAAGGCGTCCAGCACCGATTCCACTTTATCGCGACCAACGTTTGCCACACCGGACATCGCAGTACCCACTGACTGCACTTCCTTCGGCCCCATGTGGCGCAGTATCTCCGAGGCTTCCTCCTCGCCCAGCGACATCAGCAGGATCGCGGCTTTATCGATTCCCCTCACGTCCGCCTTGTCCGCCTCAGGCATCTTCGCTTACCCAGGTCTTCATCAGGTTCGCCACTCTTGCGGGATCTTCCTTCACCAGAGTGCGTGCCAGCGCCATCTTCTCGTCATACGCGTTGGTCAGACCGGGCTGGCTCCCGGATCCGCCGCTCAGCTGCAATTGATCTTCACGCAACCCGGCGCCGGGCGCCAACGCTTCCTGCCCGGCGTTGCCGTACGCCGCACTATTCTGTGGAGGCGCCAGCCGCGGCGCAGCGGTCAACGTGCGCACAGCCGGGCGCACGATCAACAACAGAACCAGCAACACGAACACACCACCAAGCACCTGCTTGCCGAGATCCCATACCCAGGGCTGCTCCCACACGGGAACCTCGGGCACATCGGCGACCTCCGGGCGCAGGAACGATGAACTCAACAGATTGACCGTGTCGCCTCGCTGTTCGTCGAATCCTATTGTCTCTTTGACCAACGCCGTGAACCGTGCAAGTTCCTCTTCGCTGTGCGATCGTGTCGGCGTGTCTCCGCCGCTACCGGTAGCGGCCGGTTCATCAATGATGACGGCTACCGACAAGCGCTGAATCGTCCCCAACGGCCGCCGCGTATGGCTGATCTCGCGATCAAGTTCGAAGTTACGGGTTTCCGCACGCGTTTCAGACGTTGGCGGTTCGGGTGGCTCAACTTGCTCCCCAGCTCGCGCGTCGTCGATTTGATTGGTGACACCGGCCGCAGGCGGTTGATTGCTCAATGCGCCGGGTATGCCCTGCGCGATTTCCGCGCCGCGATTCTTCTGTTCGTTGATCTGTTCGCTGCGGATTGCACGCCGCGCCGGATCGTACGATTCTTGAGTCGTTTCACTGCGTGTGAAATCCAGCGCAGCGGTGACCTGAGCGCGGACTTTCCCAATACCCACCAACGGTTCCAGCAGGCGCGTGATACGATCGCTGTAGTCGCTTTCGATGCGGCGCCGGTAGTCGAACTCACGCGAAGACAAAGCCAAAGGTTCGTTGTTGCCGCCGTCGGACAACAACCGGCCCAAGTGGTCGACCACGGTAACATTACCCGGTTCCAGCTGCGGAATACTCGACGCTACCATATGCACGATCGCATTGACCTGGCCGGCTTCCAGAATCCTGCCGGGAAACAATCTCACCAGCACCGACGCGGTAGGCGCAGTGCGTTCGCGAACGAATATGGACTGTTTTGGCAATGCCAGGTGCACGCGCGCCGAATCGACATTACGCAGCGCCGCTATCGAGCGGCCTAGTTCACCTTCCTGCGCGTGTTTATAACGGGCGCTCTCGATGAATCTACTGGTGCCAAGGCTGGATTCCTTGTCCAGTATTTCCATGCCGATCGAAGATCCCCGCGGCAACCCAAGCGCGGCCAGTCGCATGCGTAACTCGTGCAACTTGCTTTGCGGCACCATCACCGCACCGGAGCGCTCGTCGATCCGGAAATCGACTTGCTCAGAGGTCAGGGCTTCGGTGACCGCCAGCACGTCGCGGTCTGCGAGATCGTTGAACAACAATGCATAGTTCGGTTGCTGCGACCAGAGCGCGACCACCACTCCGGCGGCCACCGCCAGAGCCAGACCCGCCAGCCCCAGCAATTGCCGCACCCAGGGAAACTCCAACAGCGAGTCGGGCTGTTTTGGATCGTCCGATACCTCAGCGGCTTGTGCCACCTGCCACCTCCAGAGTTGTTTTCATCAACCGAGAACCTTCAAACCTGCATGTTCATGATTTCCTGATATGCACTCAGAAAACGGTTGCGCACCTGCGTCAACGCCTCAAAGGCGATGCGGGATTTCTGCAGCGACACCATCACGTCCAGCAACTGCACGTCACGCGCGCCGGACTCGAAGTCGGCGGCCAGCGCCGTTGCCTGCTGCTGCACACTGTTCACCTGGTCGATGTATTGCCGGAACACCGCGCTGAAATCGCCACCCGAGCCAGCTTTGCGGTCAGCCTGCAAACCGGCTGCGTTGTCACGCATGGAATCCAGTTGCGCAATAAGACTGGTGGCGGCCGCTTGTGGATCGACGGCGGTCATGACAACGACCCATCACGTCGGGGAATGGCCAGACCGGCGTCACGCATTTGTGCAAGCTTGTAACGCAGGGTGCGTGGACTTATGCCCAGTTTTTGCGCAGCGCACTTGCGATTTCCCACCGTTTCGCGAAGCACTTCGACAATGCGTCGATGCTCCTGCGAGCGCAAACTGCTGGACAAGTCCAGCTCTGCCGACTCGGTTTCGTCAGCTGCTGCGTGCTCGAACTGGATCGCCTGGGCATCGATCTTGCCATCGGGTGCCAGAATGACCGCGCGCTGCAGAACGTTGTCCAGTTCGCGCACGTTGCCCGGCCAGGCATGCGCACGAAGTTTCGCCAGGGCAGTATCGCGCAGTTTCGCAGCGCCTCGCGAGTGTCTCGCCAGCAACGACTCCGCAAGTGGCTGCAGATCTCCCGGCCGCTCCCGCAGTGGCAGCAGGTGCAATGGAAAGACGTTGAGACGGTAGAACAGATCTTCGCGAAATCTGCCGGCAGCGACTTCTTCGCGCAGCCGCCGATTGGTGGTTGCCAGCACACGTACATCCAACTCGATCATGCGACTACCACCGATTCGCTCAACCTCGCGTTCCTGCAAAACCCGCAGCAATTTGGCCTGCAGGCCGAGGTCCATTTCGGAAATTTCGTCCAGCAGTAGCGTGCCCTGCTGCGCTTGCTCGAATTTACCCGGTGTTGCGCGAACAGCGCCGGTAAACGCACCGCGTTCGTAGCCGAACAAAACGGCTTCCAGCATGTTTTCAGGTATCGCCGCGCAGTTGATCGCGACAAACGGCCCGTCCGTACGCGGTGAATGCTCATGAACGTAGCGGGCGAGCACCTCTTTTCCGGTACCGCTTTCGCCGCTGATGAGTACGGTTGCTTCAGTGGCCGCGACCCGCGTTGCGAGTTCGAACAATTCCCGCTGGCGCGCATCTGCGACTACCGTGCCGCTCTGCAACGGTGCCCTGCATACGTCGATTAGGTTTGCTACTTTGCCAAGTAACTCATCGCGATCGAATGGTTTGACCAGATAATCTTCGGCGCCGGCTTTGACCGCGGCCACGGCGTGTTCCACGGACGCGTAGGCGGTCATCAACAGCACCGCCACGCCAGGGAACTGCTTGTGCACCCGGCCCAAAAGGGACAGCCCGTCCATAGGCTGCATTTGCACATCGGTAAGAATCAGGTCGACGTCTTCGCAGCGTCCCAACTCGCTCAGGGCATCGCTGCCGTCGAGGTGTCCGCTGACGCGATAGCCCGCGCCGTCGAGTGTTTCGCACAAAGCTTCGCGCAACGCCGCATCGTCGTCGACGACCAGTACCCTGGGTAAAGTCATTGGCTTCTCCCACGCGCATCGTCATCCAGACGCGGCAACTCGACGATGATGCGGCAGCCACTCGCCTGCGCATCGTGGCGGATGCTACCGCCGTGTGCTTCCACGACCGATTTCGCGACCGCCAGTCCCAGGCCCGTACCCTCTTCCCGGGTGGTGAAAAACGCTTCGAACATCTGTGCGGCGATCTGTTCCGTCAAACCGGGGCCGTTGTCCGAGAACGTAAACATGACGGTGCCGTCGCAAGCCTCGACCCGGACGTCGAGTTGCAGCCCCTGTGCACGGGCCTGCAACGCATTGTCAGCCAGGTTGGCGAAAACACTGGCGAGCGCGTGTGCGTTAACCCGCACACAATTCTCATCGGCCTGCGAGTCAACCCGCAGCAGGGCGCCGGCCGCACCGTATGCCGGACGCACGAGTTCCTGGAACGCAGCGATCAAATCACCGACACGAGTCTCGGTTCCAGCCACCACGGCAGTGCTGGTGAACACTTGCATATCACGAATCTGTGCGCGCAGCCGGGCCAGCGATTTTTCTATCCGGCGCGCCAGTTCGCGGCTGCGTTGCGGGTCGTTGCCGGCGCGGGACAATTCATGGGCATAAAGGGCCGATGTCGCCAGCGGCGTGCCAAGTTGATGGGCAAGGCGTGCCAGCATCTCGCCAAGCTCTGCCAGGCGCGAGCGCCTGCTGAGCAAGTGCTGCAGCGCGCGTGTTTCCGACACGTCGCTCAACATCACGACCTGTCCCGAAGTGCTGGACATGGGGCGCGTTGCCACGCTGAGCCGCCGGCCGTCCGCCAGCACCAGCTCGGTGGCATCCTCGCTGGCGGCCAGGTAGGTTTTCACGATCGTCTCCCATGCCTCGCCCAGCAGCGCGGAACCCAGTAGCGCACGTGCCTCGCGATTGCACGCGGCGATGTGCCCTGAGCTGTCGATCAACAAAACGCCGGCCGGCAGGGAATCGAGCAGCGTCGCAGCTCTGCCCGACAGAGGCACCGTCTGCCAGTCAGCCATGGCAGCCTCATCCAAAGTCGAATGCAGGTGGTTCACCACGCCCTGCAAACGTTGCAGAGTTTGGTCCAGAAGCGGAAGGGGCGGAGTCGGCTCGCTGGCTGCGAAGACGGCGGGAAGGCGTTGTGACATCGTTGGAATCCGTTATCAATCGTCGGTGAAACGATGGATAGCAGAATCTATGCCACGAGATTATTTATATATAAATCCGCTAGTTATGATGTTCGCCCAAATCCTGCGTCAAACTCACGACGCATCCTGGCGGTGGATATTGTACTTACGCATTTTCTCGACCAGGGTCGTACGGCGCATGCCTAGACGATTGGCAGCGTGCGCGACCACGCCGTCGGCTTCGTCCAGTGCCTGTTGAATGAGAGTGACCTCGATTCGCTGCAGGTGTTCTTTGAGATCTATGCCTTCACGGGGCAAGCGCGGTTCACTGAACGCTTCGGGATCCGGCATCACTGCCGCCGCCGGTCCCAACTGCGGCTCGCTGGCGTTGACGCCGGTGTGCTCCGGGATGAGTTTTTCCGGCAGATCCTTCACATCGACTACGCCGAACGGATTCAGGATGGCCATGCGTTCGATCACATTGGCAAGTTCGCGAACATTGCCCGGCCAGCGATAATGGCAAAGCGCCATCACCGCGGCCGGCGTCAGACGCACACTGCCCACCTTGCCGTGCTCCAGGCGGGTTATCAACTCGTTGATAAGTAGATGCAAATCATCCAGCCGGTCCCGCAACGTGGGCATATGGATGGGAAACACGTTCAGCCGGTAGTAAAGATCTTCACGAAACTTACCGCTTTCGATGATCTCCTCCAGATCGCGATGCGTCGCTGCAATAATGCGCACGTCGCTGCCGATACTGCGATTGCTGCCGACCCGCTCGAAACAGCGTTCCTGGATGACCCGCAACAGTTTCACCTGCATTGGCAGCGGCATATCGCCGATCTCGTCGAGAAAAATGCTGCCGCCTTCGGCCAGTTCGAAGCGGCCCTGCCGGGAACTGATCGCACCGGTGAAGGCGCCTTTCTCATGGCCGAACAGCTCGCTCTCCAGCAAATCACCGGGGATGGCTCCGCAGTTGATCGGTACAAACGGACGATCGCGGCGCGCCGAATAATAGTGAATATTGCGCGCGGCGATTTCCTTGCCGGTGCCGGACTCACCGGTAATCAGCACGGTGGCGTCGGTGGCAGCCACCTGCTCCACCAGCTTGCGAACATGGCGAATTGCGCGGCCGTTGCCGACCAGGCTGCGAAACAGGTGCGCCGAGTGCGCCTCGCCGGGGCCGCGGTTGCGCGCCGCCACTTCCGCGCGGTGCATCAGATTGGTAAGTTCCGCGTATTTGATCGAGTGTTTGACCCGCGCCAGCAGACAATCTTCCAGGGGCGTCGTCTGGTGGGCCAGGTCTTCTTCGTCCATCAACAATACGAAACCCGAATAACCGCTTTCGCTGGCTTTGCTCTGCAGCACGTCCATCACGCCCGCCCGATCGGCGACAAATGCGGCCAGATGGTCATCGTTGGTAGTGTCGGCGAGGAAATCGGCCCAATCCAGGACCTGCGGTTCGTACTCGATGAAACGCAACACATCGCTCAGGCGGTTCGCGCGTTGGGTATCCTCATCGACAATTAGAATGGATTTGGAGGTGTCGGACATTCTCGGTCGTTGAATTGACTCGCCAAGCGCACCCATGTGGTGCCCTCATCCGGAGGGCCGGGCGCGAAAGGGGTGTAATAGTAGCCAATCGTTCTCGCATTGCAAGAGAAACTCACGCGTTATGTGCTCGGAGAGGTTCGCGGTCATGCGGAAAACCCGCGCCAAACCGCGTGATCAGGCAATCGGCAAGCCGTTGCGCATCCAGCTGAGGGCAAGTGCAACTGCTGGCGCGGTGAAATGACGCTGTTTTCGGCACTGCCGGCCGACGCGGTTTTCCCGCGTTCGGCGGCGCGGGGCAGTTATCCGTGCCGCCTGTAGGCAGCCGCGGCGTCGCGCCGATTCCGCATCGTGCGCAACGTTTGCGCAGTTGTTTCGAGTGATGCCGCGGCGCGTGCCCGCAAGCGCTTTATGCGTCCGTCGATCGCCGTCAGAAGCTGCGCTTCGCCCGAATCTAGGTCGCTGAGTGCACGCGACTGCAGCAAATCCTGCAACATCGCGTGGACCGCGCCGACCTCCGAATGTGCACAGTCCCAACGACCGTCATCGGCGGCCCGTTCGGCGTTCTCGCAATGCCGCGTTGCGGCGGCCAGCGGCCGTTCAGAAACGCGGCCGGTCACGCCAGCTGCAGGCAGGGTTCGGCGTTTGCCGCTAGTCAACGGGGTTTGCGTTTTGCGCCGGTTGCGGGGCATTGCCGTCGCCGGTGCGCTTTGCGGATTCGGGAATCGCGTCCCAGGCGAAGCGGATTTCGCCCAGCAGGCTGGATACTTCGTCCAGCAGCGAGTCGTCATCCTGGGCGTTGGCCTGCACCAGGCGCCGGCACATATAGTCGTACAGATCAGCCAGGTTCGCGGACAGCGCCTCGCTTGCTTCCATGTTAAGGCAGCCTTTCAGCCCAGTGATAATGGTTATTGCATTGCTGATCAGTTCGCCTTTCTTCGCCACCTGGCCGACCTGCATGGCGTGTCTGGCACGCGCGATGCGATCGAGCGCGCCGTCCATCAACATGGAAATCAACCGATGCGGATCGGCGTAGGCGAGATCGGACTTGCCAACCTCCTGATACGCGGACAGCGGTGTAGCCTGATTGAATGCGCCCATTTCAGTGTCTCCTAGCTGTCGTTTCGAACAATGTTCGACAGCACATTAAGCTGTTGGTCGAGGAAATCGCTGGTCACGTTCAGCTGTGCGACCAAAGCGTCCATGGCTGAGAACTGCGCCAGTAATCGGCGCTCCGAGGCTTGCACGCGAAAATCCAGCCGCTCCCGTGCATCACCGATTCTGTCGATATCGCCATCCAGGCGAGTGGTGCGCGCATCCAGCGCGCCATTGCTGCCGAGATATCCGTCGAGCAGTGTTCCCAGGCGTTTCGCCAAGCCTTTTTCGCCGGCGAAATAATCGCTCATTGCCTGCGGATTGTTACGCAACTGCGTTTCGAACATCGCCTCGTCGAAGGTCAGCGCGCCGTCGTCCTGAGTGGTGATACCGAATTCGGCAAGATTGCTCGGCAGGTTGGGTTGCACGGAACGCTGGGAAAATTCCCGGCGGATCTGCGCCTGCAGATTGCGCAGGGTCGAGTCGCCGACCAATATTCCGGCGTCTTCCGGCGAATTGAATCGACTCAGTCCATTCACCGTCTCGACATAGGTGTTGTAGGCGTCGGCAAACGCCAGCAACGATTGTTTAACCGCGGAGCTGTCATCGGCTATCGTCAACACGTTAGTGGCCCCCGCATCGGCCGCTTTGAGCTCCAGCTTCACGCCCTCTATTGCGTCCTCTATGGTGTTGGTATCGCCTTCCACCAGCAGACCGTCGATGAACACGCGCGCCGGCTTGGGCGCCTGAATCGACTGCATGTTTTCCGTGCCACCTGCTTCGAAAACCAGCTGTGACAAACCGGTCCCGTCGGTGTCCTGACCGTCGATATCAGCGACGCTGATGGTCAGATCCTGGGCACCCAGCGCCGTGAGCAGCAGACGGGTCTCTTTGCCGCCACTGCCGTCAGACACCTGGACAGTGGTCGCGGAAACGATGTCGTTACCCGTCGCGGCGTTGACCGCATCGCGAATCTCCGCGACCGACCCCTCGGTAGCGCCGATGTCCACCGTGAACGACTCGCCACCCGAACTGAACGTCAATTGACCGCTGCCGACAGTGGCGACCGAACTGCCGAATCCCTGGCTGCTAAGCTTGCGCGATTGCGCCAGTTCATCGACCTTGATTTGATAACTCGCGGAGACTGCATCGCTGCTGGCACTTGCGGTAAACAGCGCGTCGTCGCTGGAAGTGGCGGCACGTTGCTGGAAGTCGCTGACGGATTCGATGCCGGCGAGCGAGGTGCGTAATTCGAGCAGCGCGGATTTAAGTGTGCCGAACCCGGAAATCTGCGCCTGTAACCGGGCCTCGCGCTGATCCAGCAGAAACGTTTGTGGCGCACTTTCCGCTTCGACCAGTTGCGCGACGATGCCGGAAACATCCAGCCCGGAACCAATTCCCGTCGCGGTGATCATGCGCCAGCGCCACGCGCAGTTTCTTGCCGCAGATCACCCACCTGCTGTCAGGCCTCAGTGTCCAGCAGTAAACCGGCTTGCTGCTCCATATGGCGCACGGTGTTCAACAGCTGTTCGCTGGGGATCTGGCGCACCACCTCGTCGGTATCAGCATTGATGACTTTCACGATCGTGCGACCAGTGTCGTCGTCCACACTGAACCGCAGTTCGCGCTTGATGTCCTGCAGTGTCTGATTGAGATTTTCAACAGCCTGCTCTAGTTCGGCCATCTCAGCCGGCGGCAGTTCGCGGAGCGGTTGTCCATTGGTACCCGGCCGCAGCTCGACTACTTCCGCTGCGCGCTGGGTTTTGTTTGCCTGCGATACCGCATCCTGTCTCGTGAGACCGGTTTGCGGCGCTTTGCTCAGCAACGAGTTGTTTGCGTCTGTATACATTGCCCAACCCTCTAGGGCGTTTAAAATCCGCTCCCGGTGCCAGGCTCACCGGGAGCGGAGGTCGTCACGGTACTGCTTACTGGAGCAGCGCCAATACCGTCTGCGGTTGTGCATTCGCCTGCGACAGCATCGCTATGCCGGCCTGCTGCAGAATCTGTGCGCGGGTCAGGGCGGCAGTTTCCGCGGCGAAGTCAGCATCCTGGATGCGTGAACGGGCAGCACTGAAGTTCTCCGAGGCGGTCGACAGATTCGAGATCGTCGACTGCAGTCGATTCTGCACCGCACCGAGGTCGGCCCGGATGCTCGCCACTTGAGACAAGGCGCCGTCGACCAGGTCGATGGCAGTGTTGGCACCAGAGACCGTGCTCACGTCGATCGAGTTGATCGCAATCAGGGTCGAAGTCGCCGACTGCAAGCCTGCCTTCGTAGTGTTGTTACCGGAGATCACGAACTGCTGCGGCGAGTTCAACTGCAGAATGCCGTAGTTGTTCTGTGCCGTGCCGGCGCCGTCAAGCGCGGTACCGGTACCACCGTTCAAGTCTTCAGCAGCACCTGCAACGCCGCTGAACGTTCCGTCAACGGTCGTATCGCCCGGGCTGCCCAGCAGATCCGAGGTCACGGTGACAACGTTCGTGGCCACTGCGGAGGTGATGTTGGTGTTGATCGCCGTATACTGACCGGTAATCGCAGTCGACAGGTTGGTCGCCTGGTTGTCCTGCGTACCGGCAGCGTTGACGCCGAGGCTCACTTTGGTGTTGCCCGTTGTGGCAGCTTCGTTGTCGAAGCGGAACTCGTAGATCACACCACCCAGAGTAAGCGTGTCGCCGTTGGCTACACCGGCAGACACGATGCCGTAGTTCGTGGCCAAACCCGTGGTCATGTCGGTGTGCGTGAGGGTGCTGGTCGCGACATCAGACAGAATCTGAACGTCCGCCGCCGCGGCCGTCGCGGTGACGTTGTTCAGGTTACCAGCGGTGACATCCGCGGCCAGCACTGCCTGCACGGCGCCTGCGATAGTCGCACCGGTGTCATTAGCGGCATAAGTGACCTGGATGTTACCGGCTGCAACACCACCGCCACCGACATCCAGCTCGTACGTACGGCCTTGCAGCGTAAAGGTCACGCCGTCCTGATCGCCCGCTGTGTCGTTAACGAAGGTAATGTCGTTACGACCGGCGGTGCCGGTGATGGTGTAGGTGGCCTGTGACTGCTCGGTGCTGGCACTGACTTCGATGCCCGCGGCGTTTTCGATTCGCGAGTAACCGGCGTCACCATTGTCGCTGGTGATGATAATGTTGGCGCCAGTCGAAGAGCTGAGCGTCAGCTGACCGGTAGCCTGATCGGAAGTGGCGATCACACCGTGCTGGTTGGTCAGGTTATTGATCGCCGAAGCGACGTTCGAACCCTGAGTGGAGATATTGTTCGAGCCGTTGACCGCACCGATGTTCACACCGTTGATCACGATGTCGCCAGACAACAGGCCCTGGTTGCGCTGCAACGTATTCGCGCTGGTGACCGACGTGCTGGCCGAGGCGGTAACGCCCGTCTCGCTGCTGATGGCATTGATCGCGGCCGAAATATCCTCCGCCGACCCCGACACCGAGATGCCGGCGTCCACACCGTTGACCGTCAGGTCGCCTGCGGCCAGCGCTTGACCGCTGACGTTGGTCGCCGAGTTGCCGACCTGGTATGAACCCAACGCGCTGGTCTGCGAGTTGGTGACGTTCACGTTGATGGTCTGGCCGGAGAACGCACCGATCTGGAACTGCGCGCCGTTGAAGGTGCCGTCCAGGACGTTGCGGCCGTTGAAACTGGTTTGCACGGCAACTCGTTGCATCTCTGCGAGCAACTGCTGGACTTCCGCGTTCAGCGACTGCCGGTCAGAAGCGGAGTTGGTGGCGTTGGCCGACTGGATGGCCAGCTCGCGTACCCGCTGCAGGTTGTTGCTGTATTCCGCTAGCGCACCTTCCGAGGTCTGCGCCAGTGAAATCGCGTCGTTGGCGTTGCGTACCGCCTGATTGAGACCGCGAATCTGCGAAGTGAAGCGCTCCGCGATCGCGAGACCGGCAGCGTCGTCTTTCGCACTGTTGATGCGCAGACCGGACGACAACCGTTCCAGCGACGTCTGTAGTGACGACTGAGTGTTGTTCAGATTCCGCTGCGCGTTCAGCGACATAATGTTGCTGTTGATTACCTGAGGCATATCTAAGCTCCTACATATTCAGTGGCCGCGTTGTCGCAGCTTTCATGGACCAGGACCTGCCTCGTTTATCGGCGTTGCAGGTTTGAGCTTTAATACACCCGGGTAAATAGCGCGCGTAATCCCTTGAAAATGTGACGTATGCACTGCCCCCGGTGGCAGGCGGAAAAGGGGTAACGGCGAGTTTGAAAAATACTTGAACACAGCGTGAACGGACTCGGCGTCAACCGATAAAATCGAACAGACTGACGGATTCGACCCGAGCGAAGCTCTGCTGCGCGGCCTGCAGCACGAACAGGCTGTACTCCAGTCGTGCAACCGCATCAGCGTAGTCCAGATCGGCGATATCGGACAGGCTTTCGCGCAACTGCAGATTGAAAGCCGCGTTTTCATCCTGCTGGGTCTCCAGCGCGTTCAAGCGCCCCCCCACGTTCGCCTGTTGCTGCGATACGTGGTCGATCGCCGCATCAAGATCCTCCAGCGTCAGACGAATGCGTTCCGCCGTGACCGTATCGTCGATCGGATCGCGCAGGCCGTGGGCGAACGTCGCAACCGTGGTAAAAATATCCTGGTGCGTGCCCGCGGAAATACTGAAGGAGTCCCCTACGTTGGGCGTACCGATGACGGCGGTCTCAATGCCGTTGAAGGCAATCAGTTGTCCCGGTGTATAGGTCGCATCGGTGATCACGTTCAAGCCGAGCGTATCGTCGACCACGTCGTACAAACCGCCAGCTTTGATCACAATGCGATAGTTATGCTGTGCACCCGTTTGCACTGCGGTGACATTGGCGTCCGCGACAGCACTGTAAGTCGTGTTGCCCCCGGCATTCTGGGCGTTGATCGCCGCGGCGAAGTTACTCGCCTGATCGTCCGTGGTGCCGGCCGTCAGGGCGCCTAGCGATACTTTCACGTTCCCCGCCAGTGCCGCCTCGTTGTCGAAGCGGAATTCGTAGGTGACCCCGTCCAGCGTCACGGTGCTGACATTGGTCTGGCCAGCGGGCGTAATTGCATAGTTGGTGGCCAGCACGGTAGCCACATCCGTATGCGTCGTAGTGCCGGTCGCCACATCGGACATGATCTGCACGTCCGCACCGGCCGCCGTGACCGTGATGTTATTGAGATCCCCCGCCGTCACATCGGCGGCCAGCTGCGCCTGCACCAGTCCGGCAATCGTCGCCGCAGGATCGTTGGCCGCTATGGCGACGCCAATGTTCCCCGCCAAGACGCCACCGCCACCAACGTCGAGCTCGTAGGTGCGGCCCTGCAGGGTAAAGGTCACGCCGTCCTGCCCGCCGGCCATGTCGTCCAGAAACATGATGTCATTACGAGCGGCGGCGCCGGTAAACGTGTAGGCGTATTCGCCTATCCGGGTCGGGTCGACGATCGTCGCCGGTGCGATCTGTCCGGTGCCCAGGTTGGCGGCCTGTGTTTCGGTCAGCAGCGCGTTGTTACTGCGAATTCTCTGAAACACATCGCTGCCGGGCTCACTGGTCTGCAACTGCCGTTTGTCGCCCACCTGCATGAAGCGGCTGCCGTCGTCTCCCTGATACGCAATGTAGCTGAGCGCCCCCACTACGGCCGTTGCAAACGGTTCGGTATCGCCGCGAAATCCCGCGTACAGAAAATCGCCGTCGGCGTTCACGGTATTGGCCAGTTGTCTGAGCTCGCTGATGCGCTCATTGACTTCTGCCGCAATCTGGGCGCGATTCTCGGCAGTGAGACTCGCGTTGTTCGCCTGCACTGCCAGTTCTCGTACCCGCTGCAGCGCAACGTTGACATCCTGCAACACCGTATCCTGTGTCGCGAGGTTGGTGCGCGCCAGCACGATGTTTTCCTGAAACTGATCGGTGCGCGCGATCTTCTGCTGCATTTCCAGACTACGCGCCGCCACGAACGGATCGTCGGACGGCCGCAGCTGCGCACGCCCCGAGCTGATCTTTTCCACCAGTTCGTTGATGTCGGCCTGGCGTTGCTGGATCTGTTGGATGCTTTGCTGAAACAGCTGGGCAGTGGATATGCGCATGATGATCAGACCGCGTTGAGCAGACTTTGAAACAGCTCATCGGCTGTCGCTATGACGCGCGCCGACGCCTGATAAGCCTGCTGGAAACGAATCAGATTGGCGGCTTCTTCGTCCAGGTTCACGCCGGAGACCGACTCGCGTCGGCCTTGCACGCTGTCGAACAATGTTTGTTGCGCATCGGCATTAACGCGCGCTTCGCGGGTTTGGGCTCCGACGCTGCCGACCAGAGAGCTGTACGCTTCCTGATAAGTGGCCGTGCCGCCGTCGATGATGCCGGTGGTCGGCAGTCCGCCCAGCAGCAGGGCATTGCGATTGTCGGAAATGCCGCCGACGTTGGACTGCACCGTGAAACTGTCCCCGGCTTGCGGTACACCGCTGATCTGTACCCGCCAACCGTTGATGTCGATGTTCGCGCCGCTGGTATACGGCTGCGCGGCGGCCAGCACCATGCCGTTTGGGTCCAGCACATCGTAATCGGTGGCGGAATTGAACCGCAGCGTGATCGTATCGAGCAGGTTCGGATCGTTGACGTCCAGCACCTCGCCGGTGCTGATGCTCGCGCTACCCGCGTTACCCAGGGCGGTACTCGTCGTGATGGGTACGGCAGCCGCGATCGCATCGCTGTCCGCGATCGCCACCGCCAGCGTCTGGCCGCCAATGCGGGTCGGCCGAATTATGAAGCTATCGCCTGCGGCCGCCGCCCCGGCGACATTCACTGTGATTCCATCGAGCGTAAGCGTCGGTCCGGCTGCGGCGACACTGCTGCTGCCGTCGGCGGCGCTCAGCGTAAACAGCGCGCCGTCGAAACCTAGCGTATAGTCCTGCACCGTGAGCTGCGTGATGTCAGTGACCGCGGCCGTCACGGTCGCCGCACCGATATTGTTCGCGTTGCCCAGTACTGGTGGCGCGGCGACGCTGAAGAAATCCCCGCCCAGGTTGCCATTCAAATCCATGCCATCGCGGTGCTGCGCGTTGAAACTCTGAGCGAGCGCAATGGCGACGCGACCCAGCATATTGCGCGCCTCCGGCAACAGACTTTGTGAGTACTGCAGCACGCCGCCCAGTTCACCACCGTTCAGTGCATCGGTTATGTCGCCGCTGCCAGCGACACCGTTGTAACCGATGCGCAGACGCGATGCGTCCGCAGCATCGGCGAACGTCGACAGCGTAAACACGGAATCGTTGGTGACCAATGTCTGACCGCTGCCGATGAATACGTTTATTCGCCCGTCGGCTTGCTCCACGGCACTGACCGTGACCAGTTTCGACAACTCCAGCAAGGTCTGATCACGACGATCCAGCAGATCCGGATTGGATTGTGCGCGGCTACCACCTACGCCGAGAATGTCCTGATTGATTTCGCCCAACGACCTGGCGAGCGCGTTGATTTCATTGACCATGCCCTCGATGCGTTGATTGGCCGAGGTCGCCTGATCCGCCATGCGGTCATCCAGATAGTGGAAGCGTGCCGCCAGCGCGTCGCCTTCGTTAAGCAGGGCAATGCGCGCGGTTGTGGAAGCCGGGTCGTCCGCGAGTTCCTGCACGGCGGAGAAAAACGCCTGCAACGCGGGGGTCACGCCACCCTGGGGATCCGCCAGCACGTCATCCAGCAGCGCGGCCTGCGAGTGAAACGCTTCCAGCTGACTTTGCAGCGCCTGGGTGTCGCGCAACTGCAGAGTCAGGAACTGGTCGTAGTGACGGCGTACGTCCAGCACCTGCACACCGTTACCTTCGCGCCCTCTGACGACGGCCGGTTGCGCGCTCAACAGTGTCTGCTGCCGGCTGAATCCAGGCGTGGTCGCGTTGGCGATATTATGGCTGATCGTGCCCAGCGTGCGCTGATAGCTGAGCAGGCCGGTCACCGCATTGTTGACGAAGTCGCTCATCGCTGTTTTTCCGTTCTCGCAACCATCGTTGGTGCTCGCTCCCAGGCCTGCATGTTGCGGGCAAAAACACTTTCCGTCGTACGACTAAACGGCACCATCACTGCTTTCTTTAGCCGCGGCTTGCGGTAACGCGCTGCGAAACTGTTCGCTGTCGAGCAGCGAGAGAATTTTTTCCGCGTAGTGCGGATCGGTCGCGTAGCCGGCGTTCTGCAGAGCATGCAGATACGCTGTGGGATCCCCCGCTACGTCCAATGCGCCCGCGTAGCGCGGACTGGTTTTCAGAAAACTCGCATAGTCCTGGAAGGATTCGTGCGGCGATGCGTAAGCGCGGAACTGCGCACGCACACGGCGCATGCCACCTTGCGTGAATTCCAGCGTCGGCTTGCTTACCCATTCACCCGCCCAACGTGCGTCGGCTTTGATGCCGAACAGGTTAAAGCTGCTGCGTCCGTCGGGGTGGCGCGGCAATTTGCGCCCCCAGCCGGTCTCCAGTGTCGCCTGCGCCAGCAACACCTCGCTTGCCACGCCCAGCTGTTGCGCGGCCTGCCGGGCGAACGGTCGCAGGTGCGCCAGGAATTCCTGCGGAGATTGCCAATCCACGCTCGCGTCCGATGCAGCGGGCTCCTGTCCCATACGAGCCGCTTGGGCAGGCGGCGGCGCCACTTCCGCCGGTTGCGCAGTCGGACTGTGAACGAGCCCTTGCAAACGCAGCATCGGTATGTCACCGGGCGGAATCCCCAACGAAGGTTGCGTTGCATGAATGCCGGCAACCGCGGGCCAGAGAGTTTCTTTTTGCGCACCAGCCACGGCTGTTTGGTGCAGTTCGGCGAGCGGCCGGGGTATGGTCGCGGTTGCTGACGGTGCTGGCGATGGCGCCGGCCGAACCGAGTCCTGCTGCTCACCCGCTGACATGACTGGCATTGTTTTACCCAACGCGCTCACCAGCAGCTGGGCGATGCCGAGGCCAGCCTTTCCGCCGACATGCTGCGCCATTTGCGCATCGAACATGTCCCGGTAAAAAGTGCTTTGCGACGAATCGGACAAGCCGTCGCCGAAACTGGCTTGGCGCATCTGTTTCAGCAGCATATGCACGAACAGCGCTTCGAATTGCTGTGCAACGCGCTCCAGCGTCTGTTGCTGCTCACCGGCCTGCTTGAGACCCGTCAGCGTTTGTGGATCGAAGTAAAACCCGGCCGGCGTCATCGTTCAAATCACTATCAATTCGGCGCGCAGCGCGCCGACCTGCTTCAAGGCTTCCAGGATGGCCACCAGATCGCCGGGCGCGGCGCCAACCTGATTAACCGCGTGCACGATTTCCTGTAGCGACACCCCCGCGTCGAACAGAAACATGCGGTTGGCATCCTGTGTCACTTCTATATCGCTGCGCGGCACCACCTGCGTCTCGCCTTGCGCCAGCGCCTGCGGCTGGCTGACCAGCGGGTTGTACGTAATGCTTACTGACAGACTGCCATGCGTGACGGCCGCCGGATTTACGCGCACATGACTGCCGATCACGATGGTGCCGGTGCGCGAGTTGACGATCACCCGAGCGGGTGCTTCGCCAGGCTGCAGCTGGATGTCCTCGAGAAACGCGACGAATCCCACGCGCTGCGCAACGTCACGCGGTGCGGCGACGCGAATAGTGGTGGCATCTACCGGTTGCGCGGTCGCCGGCCCCACCGCAGCATTGATCGAGTCGGCAACACGCCGCGCCGTGGTGAAATCGGCGGTGTGCAGATTAAAGAATATTGCATCGCCCCGTGCGAACGGACTCGCGACACTGCGCTCGACGGTGGCCCCGTTCGGAATTCGTCCGACGCTGGGAACATTCACCGTAACGCGTGAGCCGTCGCCACCGTCAATGCCAAAACCGCCGACCACCAGACTGCCCTGAGCCATTGCATAAACCTGGTTATCGGCACCGCGCAAGGGCGTTAGCAACAGGCTGCCGCCGCGCAGGCTTTTTGCGTTGCCGAGTGACGATACGGTCACATCGATGCCCTGGCCGGGTTTCGCGAATGCCGGCAGATCGGCGTGCACAGTCACAGCTGCGACATTCTTGACCTGCACATTCACACCCGGTGGAACGGTTACGCCGTAGCGTGACAACATGGATATCAGACTTTGAATGGTAAACGGGGTCTGGCTGGTCTGGTCGCCCGTACCGTCCAGTCCGACCACCAGACCGTAGCCCACGAGCTGGTTAGAGCGTACACCGGCGAGGCCCGCGAGATCCTTGATGCGCTCGGCTTGCGCGCTGCCGGCACTCAACATCATTAATGGAACCAAAAAAGCCACGCTGGTTCTGCGTAACGACGCAACAAGCCGGTGTGTCAGGTGTGCGAGCATATAGAATTCCTCAGAACGGCCAGTACGCGCTGTTGAAGAAGCGCGACAACCAACCTTTGGTGTTGGCTTCGGCGACGGCGCCGCCGCCGCCATAGTAAATCTGCGCGTTGGCAACTTTCGATGACAGCACCGTGTTGTCGGGCGTGACGTCCTGCGGCCGAACGACGCCCTTCAGGCGAACGAACTCCGCACTTTGATTGATGCCGATGATTTTTTCGCCGCGCACCTGCAGATTGCCGTTGGCCAGAACTCGCGAAACCGTAACCGTAAGATCACCGGTCAAACTGTTGCTTTGCGAGCTGTCTCCCGAGCCGGTGAAGCTGCGTTCGGCTTCCAAGACGTTTTGTAGAATATTTTTGCCTTTGTACGTGACACCGTTCCCAAACACCGTCGGAATACCCGTGTCGATGCTGTCATTTTTTTGCGTAGACGTGGAAGCGCTGGTGCTTGCCGCAGTGCTCTCACTCAGCAAAACGGTTAGAATATCGCCAACGCGCAACGCGGTCCGGTCTTCGAACAGACTCAACCCCGTTTGCGGCGAATAAATTGCACCGTCGCTGATCACTCCAGCGGGCGGTGGCGGCGGAGGCTCGGTGATCGCAAAATTGGGATCGGGCGTGACCGTGCGTGTGATCGAGCAAGCGCCGAGTGCCAGCAACGGAACCAACAGAAGAAATCGCGCGATACCAATCATGATGCTGCTCAGACGTTGTTCGTCAGGAATTGCAGCATGCCGTCGGTGGTGGAAATTGCGCGCGAGTTCATTTCGTAGGCGCGCTGCGTTTCGATCATGCTGATCATCTCTTCGACGACGTTTACGTTGGATGTCTCAAGCGAGCCCTGCAGCAAACGTCCGAGGCCGTTCAAACCCGGCGTACCGGGCTGTGCCGGACCACTGGCAGCGGTTTCCGTGAACAGGTTCTCGCCGATCGCTTGCAATCCCACGGGATTGATAAAGTCGCTGAGCTGCAGAGTGCCTACCTGCGTGGGTGATGAGTTGCCGGCGAGCATCACCGAAACCGTGCCGTCCATCCCGATAGTGACCGACTGCGCGCCATCCGGAATGGTTATCGCCGGTTGCACCGTGTACCCGCTTGAGGTGACCAGCTGCCCTTGACTGTCAATGTTGAAGCTGCCGTCACGTGTATAGGCGGCGCTGCCGTTGGGCAGCACCACCTCGAACAAACCGCGGCCGTTGACAGCGACGTCCAGCGCGTTGTCGGTCTGTACGATGTTGCCTTGTGTGTGCAGTTTTTCCGTAGCCACGAGTCGCACGCCGGTGCCCAGCGCCAGTCCCGTAGGGAGCTCCGTGTCCTGGGAGGTTTGCCCGCCTGCCTGGCGCACCGTCTGATACATCAAATCCTCGAACACCGCGCGGTCACGTTTAAACCCGTTGGTGTTGACGTTGGCGAGGTTGTTGGAAATAACCGACATGCGGGACTGCTGTGCGTCGAGGCCGGTTTTGGCTACCCATAAAGCTGGATTCATCTTAGGTTTTCCCGTTCGTTATGGGAGCACGCGCCTATCACTTTGATGCGGCGTTCAACGACTCGCTCAAAATGCTCATGTACTGCAGGTACACTGCGCTTTTGATCTAGCCGTCCGCCTTGCCTGAAAGCGATAGTCACGCACTCGTGATCCGGTGTTGCGTTCATCCTTGGCCGTTCGTTATGGGAGCACGCGCCTATCACTTTGATGCGGCGTTCAACG
>JAOTYY010000008.1 GCA_029861595.1 Gammaproteobacteria bacterium | reverse complement strand
AGCATGATCACTGCAGGATCGGTGCGAGGAAAGTTCACATGCTCGCAGGAGCTACATTTGCGCACGTGACCGCCTTGCTCACTGCGCGTCGCATGACCGCATTCGTTGCAGAACCGATTGTGCCGGCGCCAGTAGGTGATGCCTCGTGCATAGGCACACAATGCTGCGTCACCTGCGTTCAACAATGGCCCGGCGACCCGTAAATCGACGAACTGATCGCCAGCGCCCAGTAGTTCGGCGTGTGCTTCCCCACTGGCGGATATGTCCAGCGCGAACGTCGCCAGCGCGTCGCGCAGACCCAGGAACACGGGCTCCACCGCCGCCGCGATCAACGCCTCGCCCAACGTTCGCGAATGCGCGACGGCAGTAGGCGACAAAGCGTTCGACTGCATGCCGGCGACCAGGTTGCGGTTGCGCCAAACCGGCACCAGCAAGGTATCTGATCGTGCGAATTGCGCGGCGATCCACTGCGGGTCCTTGCGTTGCACACCGGCGCGGTCGAGATCGGTGCCCGCATAGCGCAGCGGCGAGCCGGCGTAACTCGTGTGCCGATCAGTCAATGACGACCATTTCCGGCGCGGCACGCCGCGTCAACAATTCGTACCCATCCTCGCGAACCACCAGATCCTCCTCGTGCACCATGAGTTTTCCGGCGCCAAATACCATGCCGGGCTCCAGGGTGATGACCATCCCCGCCTGCAGCACGGTGTCGTCTCCCGGCATGTTGGAAGGCCACTCCGTCAGTTGCATGCCCAGACCATGGCCGAAACGGCCGACATCCTCACCCAGCGACCCACCTGCGTCCAGGACTCCGGCCATCGCCTGCCACAATTCGCTGGTAGTCGCGCCGGGCCGCACCGCCGCCAGTCCCGCGTCGGTGGCGCGATACACGACATCGTACGCCCGGCGCGCTTCGCTGGCGGCCTCACCGAAACAGAAATTGCGGTCGAAATCGCTGAAGTAGCCGTCGAACACGGACCCTGTATCAAAAACCAATACATCCCCCTTTACTACTTCGGCGTCGCTGGGTTGTTTGATGATGTCCGCGTAGCCACCGGCGCCTGCCGCACCAACCAGATAAGGAGAATGGTCCACGCCGCAACGCAGCAACTCGCTCCGAAACAAGCGGAACAGTTCGGACTCCGGGACGCCCGCGTTGGCGAGATTCGGAAAGGCCTCGAAAGCATCGGATACGCAACCGCACACGTACCGCAGTTTATCGATCTCCGCCTCGGATTTGACCATGCGCAGAGCACGTACGATTGGCGTCGCGTCGACGAACTTAGTGCCTGTGAGGCGGTCGCGCAGACGTTGAAAATCGCCCAGCGGCATGCGCACATGCGTTTCCGGGCCCATGGGAACCCCTACGGTACCGAAGCGTACAGCGACCTCCCTCAGCGCGGTGCACAGCAACGACAATCCATCGTCGTGCGGTACGGGCGCCGGCCAGGTCCGCACGTCGTCGACCCAGGTGGCGCTCATGCTGGCCGCACCGATCTCGGGAATGATAGCGATCGGTTGATCCTGTGCGGGAACCAGCAGATACCAGGGGCGTGTCGGGCTCAGCCAGAAATCGCTGTGAAAGCCGCTGAAATAGCGAAACTCGGGTTCCGTGGTCAACAGCAGCGTATCGATGGATCGCGCCTGCATCAAACGTTGCGCGGCGACCATTCGCGACTCGAACTCGGCGACCGGGAAGCCGCGTGGCGGTGGTATTGTCGCAGGCATTCCCGTTCCTACACCGACGGGAAGCGTGCCCGAGCTTCGAGTTCAGAAATACTCATACTGTTGCGGATATAAGCGCCGGCCGCATCAGCACGCGGTTGGTAATCCCAGCTGACGTTCTGGTTGCGCATCACGGGCGCAAGAAACCGCCGGCGTCGTTGACTTTCCACAATGCGTTCCCGCAACGCGGCCACATCCCAGCGCTGCTGCGAGATGTGTAACATCGCGGCTGTTTGCGGATCGTCCTCGACCGCGTCGGCAAGATTGCGCCTTCCAACGGGTCGGCATCCAGCCGATAAAGTTGCAACGGATCGCCGGCGGCCGCTATGAGTTTCCAGGTACCGCGCCGGATCATGAAACAGGGCGTACTGGTACCTTCGGCACAATATTCACCGATCGCCTCATCGTGCCCGCCCTGCGCTGTCAGGTGGGGCAGCAGCGAACGCCCGTCGAGCGGCGTCGGAAAGTCGATACCCGCGCCGTCACTCGCCAGGTCTACCAGCGTCGGCAGCATGTCGACGTGCGAGACGGCGTGGCCCACACGGCGTGGGGCGAAACGACCGGGCGCATGCACAATCAACGGTACCCGAGCCGAGTGCTCGAACCAGTTCATCTTGAACCACAGGCCGCGTTCGCCAAGCATTTCCCCATGATCGGACGTCACGACGGTCACGGTATTTTCCGCGAACCCGGCCTCCTGCAGCACCCGTAACAACGTGCCGATTTTTTCATCGATATAACTGGTGGATCCATAGTAAGCGCGGCGCGCGTTGCGCACGTGTCGTGGAGAGATATTGTCCTGCATTCCCATCCCATCACGCAGGCGCCGGGAATGCGGGTCCAAAACCACCTCGTCCGGCCCCAGTTCAGGCATATCGATGTCGGCATCCCGATACAGATTCCAGTACTCGGGGCGCGTTATATAAGGGTCGTGCGGATGAATGAACGAAACAGTCAGACAAAACGGCCGCGAGTCGCCGCCGCGTGCGCGATCGAAAAGGTAGCGCTGCGCCATGAAAGCGACTTCGTCATCGTAGTCCAGGTAACTCGAGCGCAGACATTCGCCTGCGGTGCGCACGACGTTCATGTTGTGGTACCAGTCCAGCGGGCGCTGCGGGGCGTCCCAGTCGGGCGTCCAGGTAAAGTCGGCCGGATACACATCGGTGGTCAGACGCTCGTCGAAGCCGTGCAGTTGATCGGGTCCGCAGAAATGCATCTTGCCGCTCAATGCTGTCCTGTAACCGAGACAAGACAGGTAGTGCGCATAGGTAGGAATTTCCGCGGAAAATTCGCTGGCGTTATCCCACGCGGCAATCTGTGTCGGCAGCCTGCCACTCATGAAAACGTAACGCGCCGGCGCGCAAAGCGGTGCGTTGCAGTACGCTGCATCGAAAACCACACCCCGCTCCGCGAGGCGCGCGATGTGCGGCGCCTTGACCACGGGGTGTCCGTACGCCGGCAGGAACTGCGGTGCCAGTTGGTCGGCCATCACGATCAGAATATTCGGTCGGTCTGTCGGCACCGTCGTCACCTCGCGTCGAAACGCGGATTATTTCAGAATTTTCGCGCGCATTGGGAGAAGAAAGGAATTGACTCGCCGCACGGCTCACCTGCAATACAAGCGCTGGTTACGGCGATACTTTCCGCTGCAGGCGACGCGGCAGCCGGCTACCGCAGCCAGACTCCGACACGGCGGCAAAGGCTATCCCACGATGTCCCGAATACCGTCAATGGCCTGCTGCAGATCTTCCTCGTTACTGAAGTAGCCGGGCGCGAACCGCACCGTACCTTTCTGCGCGACCGTGCCCTCGTCTTCGTGCACGAGTGGCGCACAGTGCAGACCGGGACGGACGCACACGTGATGATCTGCGTCCAGCATCGCACCGACCTGATCGGCAGGCAGGGCATCAACGTTCATGGACAGCGTCGCGACGCGTGGACCGTTGTTGCCGGGTCCGTAAACGGTGACACCGGGCGTATCACGAAACGCGTTTTCGAGAGTCGTTACGTGCGCGCGTTCTCGCGCATCTATATGGCTCAGGGCGGCCGCGCATGCCTGCGCGTGATCGGCGCCATTCGCCACATCACCCAGTTGCTCACGACCCAGCTCGGCGAACCATTTCTGTGCCGCGTTCAAGCCGGCGATCCCCGGTATGGATACCGTGCCGGCTTCCAGGTGATACGGATACTCGTCGGGTTGAAAGGGTGAAATCGAATCGACGCCGGTGCCACCAACACGCGCCGGCGGCAGATCGACGCCTTCCCGCACAATCATCCCGCCGATGCCCATCGGCCCGAACAGACCTTTGTGGCCAGTGAAAGTCAGAATATCGATGCCGATTGCATCCATGTCGATGGGCAGTACACCGGCGCTTTGACAAGTGTCGATCACAAAGGGCACACCGGCTTCACGCGTGATCTTGCCGATCGCGGCTATGTCCTGGACCGACCCCAGGACGTTTGACGCGTGGTTGATTATCACCGCGCGCGTATCGGGTCTTATCGCCTTGCGCACATCGTCGGGATCAATATAGCCGAACGCGTCGCGCGCCACGCGGGTCACCGCAGCACCGTGGTCGCGTTCCAGGTGATTCAGGGGGCGTAGCACCGAATTGTGTTCCAGACGGGTGCTGATCAGGTGACCGCCGCCGGCAGCCAGTCCGTAAATGGCGATGTTCAGCGAGTCTGTCGCATTCTGGGTAAACACCACGCGTTGCGGATCGCCGGTGAAGCCGAAGAATACCGCCAGCAGGCGCCGTGTCTCGACAATCATGCGCTCCGCCTCGACGGCCATGTCGTGTCCAGCGCGGCCGGGATTGACGCCGTACTCGCGGAAGAAACTGTCCATGGTGGTATACACCGTCTCCGGCTTGGGCCAGGTGGTGGCGGCGTTATCCAGGTAGTAATGCTCTTTCATGCTGCCCCGCTATGTGTCGAATGCACAATCATATGAGCATAGCGGCATGAAGCGTGCCAAGCCAACCTCTCCTGTTGGGGAGGATCGAGAACAATCTACCGACACCCTCAACGTCCAGTCACGCTAGAATGTCCCAATGAGATTTCCCGCAGCCGCTGATCCACACACACCACGCCTCACGAGGCCGCAACCGGCACACCCGCGCGGCGCGTGCGTTAATTGCCCGCATAGCGGCTGACAGGGCCGCAGTACGATGTGGGGCAGAATCGGAGCGGTTTGGGGAATGGGCGGTGTGGTCGTGCTGCTGGGGACCGCAGTGGTTCGCCTGTCCCTGATTGCTGTCGATGCTTTTCGCCACCCGTTCGACGGGTGGCAGTGGAGTTTGTTGATCGCTCACACCGCTTTCATGGCACACGCGGAAGGCTACAAGGGATTTCAAAAAAGCTACGCGCCGCGAGTGGTGGCGCGCGCCAAGCACCTTATGCATGAACCAACACCGCTGCGCTTGGCACTTGCCCCGCTGTTCTGTATGGGCTACTTCCACACCACCCGGCGACGTTTGCTGTCCACCTACCTGCTGACCGCGGCGATCGTTGTGCTGATCCTGATCTATCACGATCTGCCACAGCCCTGGCGCGGCATACTCGACGTCGGCGTAGTGGTCGGATTGACGTGGGGAATACTCAGTCTGGTCGGATTCAGTGCCAAGGCCTTCGGCCATGGCGAATTGGATACCTCGCCGGAATTGCCCACAGCTCACTGCACGGCCGAAAACTAGCCTCTACACGGTTTCGAGCCTGTCGCGCACTTTGTAGTAAGCCGCCGCGACAGCGCTGATCTGGTTGCGCAAGCCGTGCAGCGGGATTTTTCTCGGTTCGCTCAACGGAAACGGCAGCACCGAGGCATCATGGCCGATAAAATACTCCGCCAGCGCTTTTCCCATGGCGGTCGCCATCGCCACGCCGCGTCCATTGTATCCCAGCGCTATCGTCAGCCCCGGGGCCGGTTCATGTAGGTGCGGGATGTGGTCACGGGTCATACAGATGCGCCCGAACCAGTGATGATCGAACTCCACCTCGCCCAACTGTGGAAACAGGACCTTGATCTGCGCGCGCAATCCCGCGAACGCTTGTGGCCCGGCGGGTTCGGCGATGCTGCCGCGGCCACCCAGCAGCAAACGGCCCTGGTGATCTTTACGGAAATACAGCAACAGCCGCCTTGAATCCGAAGCGACATCGCCACCCGGAAGAATACTGCCGTTCAGATTGTCGCTGAGCGGCTTTGTTGCAACCAGAAAACTGTGTGCCGGAATCACTGTCTCGCGCAATCCAGGCCACAGATCATCCGTGTACCCATTGGTCGCGATCAACACCCGCTCGGCAAGCACCGCACCACCGGGCGTAACCACTCGCCAGCGCCCGTTGTCAGACTGTAATTCGCGGACCGCACTGTTCGCACAGATCCTTGCCCCGGCTGCAGCTGCGGCGCCGGCCAGGCCACGCGCGTAACTCAGCGGATGCAGTTTGCCGCCTTTAACATTACGCAAGCCGCCGTAATACACGGACGAACCGAGCCGCGCCTGCATCTGCGCCGCATCCAGTAATTCGATAGGCGCCTGAACGTCGTGCCATTCGCGCGCAATATTCTCCAGGCGCGCCAGCGCGCGCGGCGAATGTGCCGGCACCAGCCAGCCTCCCTGGTCGGCGTGGCAATCGATCGAATACCGGGTGATTATATCCATCACCACATCCGCCGAGGCGATGGAAAAGTCGGCGGCTTTGCGTCCCGCCTCGGTACCGAGCCGCGCGCTCAGTTCCGCCGGCGTGATTTTCATGTTCGGACAGAGCATGCCGCCGTTGCGGCCCGACGCACCCCAGCCTGGTTCAGCCGCCTCCAGTACCACGCTGTGCACGCCTGCCTCGGCAAGATGCAGCGCGCAGGACAACCCCGTGAATCCGCCGCCCACGATCGCGACATCCGCGTTAACGCTCGCGCGCAGCGGCGGGCAGTCTACCCGTGGGGTCGCGGTGTGCGCCCACAGCGAGTCGGGCATGCGAAGCGCGTTTGTCAACGCTCGAGGATCATTGCAGTTCATCACGGCTCGGGCACCCGGTAGTCGCCGCGTGACAAATAGTGCGGTTCACGGTGTGGAAAACCAGAACATCGAAATGCCCAGCGCCGCCGAATTGCAGAGGATTGTCCATCTTCAGTCCTCGGTGAGCACTGCGCCGATGACATTCAGGCGTCGAACGGATGCCGCTGAATGGCACTCTGGTCGCGCTGCGGTCCGGTAGAAAGCATATCGATAGGACACTCGAGACGGCGCTCGATTTCCTGCAGATAGGCGCGCGCGTTCGCCGGCAGCTGCGCAAAGTCCGTTGCGCCGGCGGTCGAGCCCTGCCATCCCGGTAAATCCACGTACACCGGCACACAATCGTTTAAATGCCTGATATCCAGCGGGGGGTGGTCGATCTGTTCGCCCGCCAACCGATAACCCACGCACAAACGCAACGTCTCCAGACCATCCAGCACATCGAGCTTGGTAATGCACAAGCCGCTGACGCCGTTGAGTGCCACAGCGCGTTTCAACAACACCATGTCCAGCCAACCACAGCGCCGCGCCCGGCCGGTTGTCGCGCCGAACTCCTTGCCGCGCTCGCCAAGATATTTCCCGACCTCATCGAACAGTTCGGTTGGGAACGGCCCGGCGCCGACCCGGGTGGTATATGCCTTGACAATGCCCAGGGTGTAGTCGATATCGTGCGGTCCGACGCCGCTGCCGGCCGAAGCGCCGCCAGCGGTCGTGGTGGACGACGTTACATAAGGGTACGTGCCGTGATCGATATCCAGCAACGTACCCTGCGCACCCTCGAACAGGATGCTCACGCCGTTCTTTATACACTGCTGTAAAATCGCCCCCACGTCCTCTACCAGCGGCACCAGCCTGTCCGTCTCCTCGAGCATCTGCGCGGCCACCGACGATGCATCCAGTGCCTCGGCGCTATAATATTTTTCCAGCACGAAATTGTGATAATCCGCGAGTGGGGACAGTTTCTCCACGAAGCTGTCGGTATCGAAGAGATCCGCCACCCGCAATCCGCGGCGCGCGACCTTGTCCTCATACGCCGGGCCGATTCCACGGCCGGTGGTTCCGATGGCAGTCGCACCGCGAGCCCGCTCGCGCGCCTGATCCAGCGCTACGTGATACGGCAGGAGCAGCGGGCAGGCCGGGCTGATGCGCAAGCGCTCGGCGACCGGCACGCCGCGCGTTTCAAGCATCGCCATCTCTTCGCTCAGCGCTTGCGGAGACAACACGACGCCATTTCCGATCAGGCATTGCACGTTGTCACGCAAGATTCCCGACGGTATCAGGTGTAACACGGTTTTCTCACCATCGATGACCAGCGTGTGGCCGGCATTGTGGCCACCCTGAAAGCGCGCCACGGCACCCACCCGCTCGGTGAGGAGATCGACGACCTTGCCTTTCCCTTCATCGCCCCATTGTGTGCCAAGTACCGCTACGTTTCTCGCCATGTCACAGTCCCGTATCGCAACAATTCATCATCGTGGCACGATCTGCCATTGCCCGTCCTGGCGTACCAGTAGAAAGTCGCAATCCATTTCCGCGGCACCGCCGCGCTGACCCGGCAATTCTCTGACCACACAGCGGCCCTGCTCGCGCAGCGTGAGCACGGCAGCGTCCAGTTCGGGACCACCTTCATGGGCTGCGTAAATGCGTTCCGGCCTCTGCCTCTGGCCGACTTCGGCGAGCAACATCAGGTCGGTACTGAATCCCGTCGCTGCACGCGCCACACCGAAAACCTCACCCAGGTCGTCATACCTGCCGCCACGGGCAATTTCTTGTCCGAAACCCTCGCGATAGGCCGCAAACACCAGGCCGGTCTGATAATCGTAAGCACGAAACTCCGCCAGATCGTAATGCACGGTCAATTGAGGATACCGTTTCGCTACCGTGTCACCGACTTCGGAGAGGTAGTCCAGCGCGGCGAGCACCGTGCCGCTGGTGCCGGCAAAGCGTCGTTTCGCGTCCTGCAGCACGGCACGCGGCCCATGCAGGAATATCAGCTGCGACAGCAACTCCCGATGCTCGGGCGCGATACTGAGCGCTGCCACGTATTCGTCGATCTCGGTTGAGCTCTTGCGTTGCAGCATGGCGAACAGCTCACTGGTTTCCGGTTCCGTCAGCCCTGCGTACGCCGCCAGCCCGTGAAAAATGCCGACGTGCCCGAGATCCAGATAGATTTCCTGCAGGCCGGCCGCGGAAAGCGTGGCGAGCAGCAGTTCGATCGACTCCAGATCGCTTTCGATGCCGGTATGGCCGTACAACTCCGCACCGACTTGCAGCGGATTGCGATTGCCGCCGAATTCATCGCCGCGCGCGTGCAGCACCGGACCGATATAGCACAAACGGGTCGGCACATCCCGGTTGAGGCGATGCGCGTCGATGCGCGCCACCTGTGGTGTGATATCCGCGCGAACTCCCATACTGCGGCCGTTGTGCTGGTCGACCAGCTTAAACGTTTGGATGTCGAGTTCACGGCCCATGCCGGTCAGCAGCGATTCGAGGTACTCGACCAGTGGCGGCTCCACCAGTTCGTAGCCCCAACTGGCATACAAATCCAGAATCTGCCTGCGCATGCGCTCCACGGCTGCTGCCTCCGGAGGCAGTAACTCGGCGATACCGTCCGGCAGCATCCAGCGGTTAGTGTTCATTACCACGAACCTCGACTATCGCGATCCGCATCACGGCATCAACGCACCACATACAGGAGTAACGCGCCAAGGGCCATGCTCGCAAACCCGACGAGGCGCAAACCCATGTCCGGGATCTGCAGAATCTGCGCCATGCTGCGTTTGAATCCGTTCGGGTTGAGAAACGGAAACAATCCTTCCAGTACCAGAAACAGCGAAATCGCGGTCAGCACGTCAACCCACATATCGTGACAATCTCAAACTGTTACGAGTTTAGCCTGTGTGGCGCGCAGGGGATGACGACTCCGGGCAAATTCCACAGAAAAAAGGGCGGTCATCGAACCGCCCGTCATCGTGCGAATATAGTGCGTTTGCGCGCTATTGGTTACCCATCGGATCATTAAAATAGCGGAAGAATTCCGAGTCCGGCTTCAATATCAATATGTCGTTGCGATTGGAGAACGCGCGGCTATAGGCATTCAGACTACGATACAAAGTGTAGAACTCGCTATTTTTCCCGTACGCCTGGGCATAGGTTTCCGCGGCAACCGCATCGCCTTCGCCGCGCACGCGTTGTGACTCGCTGTAGGCGTCGGCAAGAATTTCCTCGCGTTGGCGTTCCGCATCGGCGCGGATACCCTTGGCAAGCTCCTCGCCCTCGGACCGAAACGTCTTGGCCACTGTCGCGCGTTCCTTTTCCATACGCTGGTAGACCGAATTATTCACGTCCGGTGGAAACTCCACTTTTTTGATCCGCACATCGACGACGTCTATTCCCAATTCGTTTGCGGCTTCACTAGCGCCCCGTTTCACTTCCGCCATCAATGCCGCACGCTCACCGGAAATCACCTCTGTAACGGTTCTTCTGCCGATTGAATCGAGCACACCTTTTTTGACGAATTGCGACAGCAGGGCGAGCGCTCGCCGTTCGTCGCCTCCGGTTTTCTTGAAAAACTCAGCAGTATCGCGGATACGCCACTTCACGAACGAGTCGACGATTACATTTTTCTTTTCGCTGGTCAGCGCTCTGTCCGGACGCGTGTCCAGCGTGAGAATCCGCGCATCGAATTTGTGCACGGTGTACACCGGGTTCTTGAAATGCAACCCGGGTTCGTAGTCGGCACGATGGATCTTGCCGAAAGCGAGTACCAGTGCACGTTCGGTCTCACTGACCGTGAAAGCGAACAACGACGCGATCACCGCGACGACGGCCAGCAGAATTACGACAGCATAAGTGCGGATCATTGGCGGGACCCTCGTGAACGGCTATCGCTGTCAAACCCACTGATGGTGTCGTTTTCGCTGGTTACGAATCTGGTGGTATCGCGGCTTCCCGGCGCACCGGATGTTGCCGGGCCTTGATTCCGCAGCATGGCTTCCAGCGGCAAGTACATTATATTGTTGCCTCCCTCGACGTCGATCATGATTTTGCTGGTGCTGCTCAGCACGCTTTCGACGGTTTCCAGGTACAGCCGGTCACGTGTGACTTTGGGGGCTCTTTCGTATTCCTTGAGCAGCGCGAGAAATCGATGCGATTCACCTTCCGCCGATTTCACCACGCGCGTCCTGTAGGCCTTGGCTTCTTCCAGGAAACGTCGCGCATCGCCGCGTGCACTCGGGATAACACCGTTCGAGTAGGCTTCGGCTTCATTGATAAAGCGCTCTTTGTCCTCGCGCGCCTTATTGGCGTCGGAAAAGGCTGCTTGCACAGCTTCGGGCGGCTGTGCGCTCTCGAGGTTGACGGTAGTGACATTAATCCCGGTACGGTAATCGTCGAGAACCTGCTGCATGCGTAGCAGGGTTTCTTCCGCAACATTTTCGCGACCTTCCTTCAAGATGAAATCCATGTCGTTGGCACCCACTACTTCGCGAATCGCGCTTTCCGAAACCTGCTGAACCGTGGCATCCGGGTCGCGCACATTGAACAGGAATTCATCGGCCGCCTTGACGTTGTATTGCACGGCCAGATCGATATCGACGATGTTCTCATCCTGGGTCAGCATCGCCTGGCTGGCGAGACGGTGCGAGCGGTTCTGGTCCACGTTCACTTTGAACACACGTTCGACCGGCCAGGGAATGAGGAAATTCAGACCTGGCGTGGAGGTGCGTTGAAACTCGCCGAAACGCAGCACCACGCCGCGCTCCGGGGCCTCGATGGTGTAAAAGCTGCCGTAGGCGAGGACCAGCAGCACGATGATGGCAATGAGCGATCCGCTCATTGCGCCCATTTTGCCACCACCACCACCACCGGCTCCGCCGGAGGATCCTCCACCTTTGCCGAACAGGGAACTGAGTCGGCTCTGGAATTTACGCAGAACTTCGTCCAGGTCCGGTGGCCCCTTGTCGTTACGATTCCCCCAGGGGTCCCGGTTATCACCACCCGGCTCATTCCAGGCCATGACGTACTCCATAAAACATTTAAGGTTGTTGATTACTCTGAGCGGCGGTGTAGCTTATAGCGTGCTGCCGGTGCTGTGGAAGGAATCTGCTGTGATGCTATCCTGCCGACTCAACGCAATCGACCATTGTATTGGGCTTCGGTACGTGTCGCAAGGTCGTCGCGCCTGTCCGGAACCAGCGCCTGCGCCGCGACGCCGCCGCGCCTCGCCAGTGTACGCCAGGTTGCGGCGTCGATGTCCAGCCGCAGCAGCCACTCGCCGTCGTCGCCGAATTCTTCTGCCAACACGGCGCCATGGCTGTGCAGCCAGCTCCTGAGCCGCGCGTCGCCCGAAGACAGTTTCAGACAACCGCGCAGGCGCTCCTGCGAGCAGCGCCGGGCGAGTGCGTTTTTCAGCAAGTCGAGCCCGCTCGCGGTATGTGCCGAAAGCCACACCCGGACTGGCATACCGTGCTCATCCATTTCCAGTGCCGGTGGAACGTTGCAGAGGTCTATTTTATTCATCACCAGCAGTTGCGGCACTTCCTCGGCACCGATCTCGCGTAAAACCAGCATCACGTCGTCGCAACGCATGTCACGATCGTCGTCGGCGGCATCAACGACATGCAACAGCAGATCCGCTTCGCGCACCTCCTCCAGCGTTGCGCGAAATGCGTCCACCAGCGTGTGCGGCAGATCGCTGATAAATCCCACGGTATCGGCAAGCACCACCGCCTGCCCGTTGCCCAGTGTTACACGTCGCAGCGTTGGATCCAGCGTGGCGAACAATTGATTCTCGCTCAGCACCGCCGCATCGGTCAGGGCATTAAACAACGTCGATTTGCCGGCATTGGTGTAGCCCACCAGCGCGACGGTCGGCAATTCCGCTTTGCGGCGCGCTGCCCGCCCCTGGCAGCGCTGCTGCCGTACCTTTTGCAGGCGCCGGCGAATCTGTTTGATACGCAATCCCAGCAACCGGCGATCCAGCTCCAGCTGTTTCTCGCCCGGTCCGCGCAGCCCGATACCGCCCTGTTGGCGTTCCAGGTGAGACCAGCCGCGCACCAGACGGGTCGCAAGGTGCTGCAGCTGGGCGAGTTCCACTTGCAGCTTGCCTTCGTGGGTGCGTGCTCGTTGGGCAAAAATATCCAGAATCAGCGCGGTACGGTCCAGCACCCGGCAGTTGAAAATCTGTTCCAGGTTACGTTCCTGGGCCGGCGACAGGGAACGGTCAAAGAGCACGATGTCGGCCGCGTTGTCTGCAACCAACTCGGCAAGCTCGCGAGCCTTACCGATGCCGATGTAGTAGCGCGGGTGGGGTTGCTGGCGCAGCGCACGCACGCTGCACACTGCAATTGCACCGGCGCTGCGCGCGAGTTCGGCGAATTCGGCATTGCTACCCGCTTGCCGAATCCCCTGCTGGGTGTAGACGAGAATCGCGCGCTCGCCGCGATCCGGACGTTCAAACAACGGCCGCCTCCAGCCATTGCCGGCATATCACGCTACTCAGAATCGGCACCCTCTTCGGGCGGCACGCTTAGCTTGACATGGCGCGCCGGCACCACGGTTGAAATGGCATGTTTGTAGACCATCTGACTGACGCTGTTCTTCAGCAGCACCACAAACTGATCAAACGATTCAATCTGACCCTGCAACTTGATTCCGTTTACCAGATAAATGGATACCGGCACCCGTTCCTTGCGTAATACGTTGAGGAAGGGTTCTTGTAACGATTGCCCTTTTGCCATGATTTTCTCCTTAACTCTGCAGCGCGCATGTTTTTCTGATACCACCGTGCTCGATTCGTTAGAAGTGTAGCACAGCCGCTCGAGGCAAAGCGGAGATGCCCGGATTTTCGCCAATTGGGGCACCGCTCGCCGCGGCCGTGGCGCGATTACGCGACCGCCGCGTCGATAAAGTCATCGATCCGCTCACTCTCGGCACCCGCAGACCCAAACCATCGGGCATCTGACTCACGCCGCAGCCAGGTCAATTGACGCTTGGCAAGCTGCCGGGAACTGATAATGGCACGCTCGCGCATTTTGCCGTATGACCAGTCGCCAGCGAGGTAATTCCACACCTGCCGGTAGCCGACAGCACGCATAGCGGGCGTGTCCACCGTCAGACGCGGATCGTCACGCAATGCCGCGACTTCGTCCACCAGACCCGCTTCCAGCATGGCGTCGAAACGTTGCGCGATACGCTCGTGCAACTGCTCGCGCTGCGGCGGGCTGAGCACGATCTTTACGGTCCGCAACCCGCGTTGCGACTGTGGATCGGCGCGGTGATGCTCGCTGAGCGGGACACCGGTCAGCTGCCAGACTTCCAGAGCACGTTGAATGCGTTGCGGGTCGTTAGGGTGAATGCGTTGTGCGGCCGCTGGATCGACGGCCGCCAGCTCACGATGCAAGGCCGCCCAGCCAAGCTCGCGGGCGCGCCAGGCGATCTGTTCCCGCAAACCGGCATCCGCACCAGGTAACCACGACAGACCACGCTGCAGCGCCGCGAAATACAACATGGTGCCACCCACCAGCACGGGCAGCCGCCCCGACGCCCGGACCGCATCGATCGCACGCATTGCATCGGCGCGGAAGCGCGCCGCCGAATAACTCTCGTGCGGCGGGAGGATATCGATCAGGTGGTGCGCCACCCGGGCGCGTTCCGTGGCGCTCGGCTTCGCGGTGCCGATGTCCATCCCCCGGTAAACCATCGCCGAATCGACACTGATGATTTCGCCGTCCAGGCGCTCTGCCACCTGCAGTGCGAGTTCGGTCTTGCCGGCTGCCGTGGGGCCCATGATCAGCAGCAACGGCGGGCTGGCGTCTGCCACTGCTTTCAGCGTCCGCGCAGAAACAGGCGATCGAGATCCTCGATGCTGAACTGCACCCACGTTGGCCGCCCATGGTTGCACTGGCCACTGCGTTCGGTGCGCTCCATGTCACGCAACAACGCATTCATTTCGTCCAGACTGAGGCGACGATGCGCACGCACCGAGCAGTGGCAGGCCATGGTGGACAGAACCTCGTTGCGCTGTTCGCGTAACCGGTTGCTGCGCCCGTGCTCGAGCAGATCCGCCAACAGATCCCGGACCAGCTGCTCCACATCGGCGTGCTGGAGCAATGCCGGCACTTGCCGAACCTCGACCGTCTGCGGTCCTTTGCGAAGCAACTGCATCCCCAGGCTGGCAAAATAGTCCGCCTGTTGGTCCGCCAGTTGTGCCTCCTGCACGGATACCTGCACCAGTTGCGGCACCAGCAGCGGCTGCGCGACGATGTCGTCGGAATCGAATGCCGTTTTCAGCCGTTCGTAGGTAATGCGCTCGTGCGCCGCATGCATGTCTACTAGCACCAGTCCATGAGCGTTCTCGGCCAGAATGAACACCCCGTGCAATTGCGCAATTGCCATTCCCAGCGGACACGCCTGGTCCATATCGGTTACGGGCGAGGCCGCGGCGGACACCTGCGGCGCGACGAACTCGGCATACCGCGCGACCTGCTCACGCACCGGCAGCGTAAACGCGTTTTGTTGCGGCGGCGCCTGCGCTACTCGAAAAGGCACCACATCGGCATCCGGAACGGAGGTTCCCGGTCGCACCTCGGCCAGTGCACCGTGAACGGCGCGGCGCACGCCATCGTGCACCATACTGCTGTCCCGAAACCGTACTTCGAGTTTCTGCGGATGAACGTTGACGTCGACGCGCGCCGGATCCAGCTCGATGAAAAGCACGAAAGCCGGGTGGCGGCCGTGATACAGCACATCCTGATACGCCTGCCGCGCCGCATGCACCAGCACCTTGTCACGTACAGCCCGACGGTTGACCAGAAAGAACTGCATGTCGGGCTGGCTGCGTGAAAACGTCGGCAGCGCGATCCAGCCCGATACCTGGAGCCCCGAAGTGGAGAATCTCACCTGCACACACTGGCTCACGAACGCCTCGCCGCACAGTTCACCCAACCGGCCAAGCCTGGCCGCTTCGTCGTGCGCGGCAGGCAGGTCGTGAACTAGCCTGCCGTTGTGCGACAGACGCAGAGCAACTTCCATCCGCCCCAGTGCCGTGCGCTTGATCAGCGTGTCTATGTGAGCGGCTTCGGTACGTTCGGCGCGCAGAAACTTGCGCCTGGCAGGTACGTTGTAAAACAGGTCGCGCACTTCCACCAGCGTTCCCAGGCCACCGGCGGCCGGCGCGATGTCGCCGTCGCGGTACACCCAGGCGTGCTCGTCAGCGGCCTGCCGGGAGGTGATCTGCAGGCGCGCCACAGCGGCGATGCTGGACAGCGCCTCGCCGCGAAAACCAAGACTTCGCACGGCTGTCAGATCCTCCAGCGAGGCGATTTTACTGGTAGCGTGCCGTTCCAGGGCGAGTGCCAGTTCGTTTCTGCCTATACCGCCGCCGTCATCACGGACGCGGATGGATTCCACACCGCCGCGCTGCACGTCCAGGTCGATGCTGCTGGCACCGGCATCGAGACTGTTCTCCACCAGTTCCTTGACAATCGACGCCGGGCGCTCGATTACCTCGCCGGCCGCAATTTGATTGATCAATCGCTCAGGAAGCTTCTTTATCGACATACCGTAACAATCCACTTTTCACTGCGGATTGTGACGCAGGGTGCGCTATTGCGCATCACCTATTTGGTACCTGGAACGCGCCCTGCTACTTGCCACGTGGATCAGCCGGGTCGTGGATCGAGTCAGCCCACCGACGTCATGCGCTGTTGCGACAGCAGCGTTCCAGGCGGGGCTTTCTGCGTAAAGTAGGTACGCAGGCCATGGGTGATGGCTTTGGCGAGTTGCTGCTGATGAGCGCTGGTGCGCAGTTTTTTCTCTTCACGCGGATTCGAGATGAACGCCATTTCAATCAGCACCGAGGGGATATCGGGGTTTTTCAACACCGTGAATCCCGCCTGCTGCACACGCGATTTGTGCACCCGCCCCACGCGTTTGATGTTGCGCAGGATATGACCGCCAACCTCGACACTGGACTCGATGGTCGCGGTCTGGGCGAGATCCAGCAACACCGAGGCGACCAGATCATCTTTGTCTCTCAGCGACACGCCGCCCAGCAGATCGGCGGCGTTCTCGCGATCGGCCAGCCGCCGCGCCGCTTCCGAGCTGGCGCCGCGCAGTGACAGGGCGTAGACCGACGCACCCTTGGCGCGCGCGTCGCGAAAGGCGTCCGTGTGCAGGGAAATGAGAATGTCGGCGCGCGCTTCGTGGGCGCGTCTGACACGCTCGCGCAGACTGACAAAATGATCTTTGTCGCGGATCAGTACCGCGTGCATGCCTGGCTGCTGATTGATGAGCTTTGCCAGCTTGCGCCCAACGGCCAGCGCAACGATCTTTTCGTGAGTGCCATGTTTGCCGGTAGCGCCGGGATCGCGGCCACCATGGCCCGGATCTATCGCAACCACCACGTCGCGCAGTTTCTCTTCGTAAAATTTTTGTATATTTTTGTTTTTACTAGATTTTTTCGGATCAAGCAGATCCACGACCAGGCGGTAGCCGCGTTCACCATCGGGCTTCAGCAGAAAACTCTGGGCGCGTACGCGACGTTGCAGATCCAGCACCACGCGCAGATCGTCACCGTGACGGGTGCCCTTGCGGATGCCCCGAATCACCGCACTCTTTCCGGCATCCGGCGAGCTTCCGGAAAAACGCGCATCCTCGACATCGATCACCAGCCGCGCCGGATTATCCAGCGCAAACAGACTGTGTTGCACAGGGCCGTCCAGGTCGAACACCAGCCGCGTCTTGCCGCGTGTCGCGGACAAGCGCATATTGCTGATGCGGCGCTGCGCGGAGGCCGTAGCAGCCAACGGCATCGCACCTACCATTGCCGCGCTGCTCACTGTGACGAGTCGTCGCATAAATGCGCGTCGATTGGTCAGACCCGATTGTGCTTTCTGCGCCATTCCGTTTGTACGACGATTCCAACGCTGTAGATTTTCAACAAATTGATATAAAAATCAAGTGTTTTTACACACTTTCTTTCAACTTACATGAGATTTGGATATGCTGTCGCCGCCGGTGCCCAGAGCCGGGATTACGGACTCGCCGCGTGGCGTGCCCGCGCGCAGTTCGGCAATCCGCCCGGTCGCCGCGAAGCTGAGCGTGATGTCTAGATCGGGTGGCGGCAGGATCTGCGTGGCGATCTCCGGCCACTCGATCAGCAATACGCGGTTTGCGTCGAACTGCTCGCGCAAGCCCAGGTACTCCATTTCCTCGGGGTGGGACAACCGGTAGAAATCACAGTGCAGACACTGTACGTCCGCCACGCGATAGGTTTCGCAAAGCGTATAGGTCGGACTTTTCACCAGCCCCTGATAGCCCAATCCCCGTAAAAAACCCCTGCACAGTGTGGTTTTTCCAGCCCCCAGTTCACCGCGCAGAAAAATCAGCTGCGTTATCCGCACACACCCTGCCAGACGCCGGCCCAGCGCCTCGGTCGCCGCCTCGTCCGCCAGGGAGATCGTCGTCAGTGCGGCAGACACTGCGCGATCGCCTCAGCCACGTCGCCGGCGGTCACCCCACGCAACCGGCCGGCAGCGGCACGCTCGCCGGCCTCGGCATGCACGCACGCGGCGCACACGGCACCCTGCATGAAACCGGTGCCGCGTGCCACGAACGCAGCCACAGTTCCGGTCAATACGTCGCCGCTGCCACCGGTTGCCAGTGCCGGGGTGCCGCGATCGATGAGTGCAGTACGCGCGGCATCTGCCACCAGCGTTCCGTTGCCCTTGAGCACGACTGCCTCGGCACCGTAGGTTGTGAGCACGCTGCGCACCGCGGTAAATCGATCTTGTTGAATGTCACCCGTGCTGCAGTTCAACAGTCGTGCCGCCTCGCCGGGGTGCGGAGTCAATATCGCCATGTTGCATTTGCGCTGCGCCACGGCCAGTAGATTCAACGCATCCGCATCTATCACCAGCGGTTTGCCGCTGTCCATGGCGGCCGCCAACAGTTCATCTGCCCACACCGATTGGCCGAGCCCCGGACCGACCGCGACGCAGCCAGCGCGCTGCAGCAGGGGCTGCAGTTGCTCCGCCGATTCGACACCATGCTGCATCAGTTCCGGCGGTCCGGCAGCAGTATGCGCAGCACGTGTTGCCACGCTCACCAGCCCCGCACCGGCGCGCAGGGCGGCGAGTCCAGCCAGGCGCACCGCGCCTGACATACCGTAATCGCCGCCCAGCACCAGCACGTGGCCGAAAGTACCTTTGTGTGCGCCGAGCGACCGCGTTCGATCCGCCTCCCCCAACCGCGGACAACAACTCACACGCTCAACGTAGTCGGGTACGCCTTCCGCTACCTCGGAAGATGCATCGAGGTCGGCAAACGCCACGCAACCTGCGTGTTCCGGTCCTCCGGCGGTAAACAAACCGCGTTTCAGGCCAATGAACGTCACGGTAAGTTCGGCACGCACACCGACGCCCATCACCGCGCCGGTGTCACTGGCAATCCCGGAGGGCATATCGATCGCCAGGGTCGGCGCGGGGCTGTCGTTGATCCGCTCCACCAACGACGCCGTCGCACCGCCCAGGTCTCGTTGCAGACCAGTACCGAACAATCCGTCGACCAGCAACTCGTAGGTGTCGAAGGATGCTCTATCGGCAGGCTGAACGCGTCCGCCGGCGTCTTTCCATGCGTCACGCGCCGTCGCGGCATCGCCGCCGATACGTTGCCCGTCGCCATGCAGGAAAACATCGACTTGCAGCCCCGCCTCATGCAGCAGGCGCGCGATCACGAAACCGTCTCCGCCATTGTTGCCGGTACCGCAGATAACGGCGACCCGGTGCGCGCCAGGCCAGCGCAACCGCAACGCGCGGTAGGCAGCAGTGCCCGCCCTGCACATCAGTTCGTAGCCTGGAATCCCCTGCTGGATTGCGCGGCGATCCAGCGTACGGCTTTGCTCCGCCGTGTACAGCCGCGTGGGTAGTCGCATTGAGAGCCCCCTGTTTGAAACGCCTGCTGCGGCCCGGCCGCTCAGGTACCACGTCCTTTCCGACGAATTCGTACCGTTTCAGAGCCCCACACCGGCGTCAAGGCAAGGCGCCGTTCGCCGGCAATGGCCTGCCCTTGTCAAGGACAGCAACACCGCATTAGCGTCAGTGTGTGGGGTCCTCTTGGGGGCGCGTCCAAAGAAACTGCGCCAATGAATCGGACAGCCCACTAGCGAATCTGCAAGCCCTGCAGTTGGCTACTCAGCGACGCAGCGACGGCCGTGCCGAGGCGATCTGCGAAACGCTCGAATAAGTCTTTGCGCGGCGAGAAGTTAACCAGCCGCTTCGCGCCGATCACATCACGGGCAACTTTCTCCAGCGACGCCAGTTCGTCGATCAGCCCATACTCCACGCTTTCCTCTCCGGTCCAGATCAAGCCGCTGAACAGCTGCGGGTTGTCTTTCAGCCGTGCGCCGCGACCAGCTTTCACGGCATTGATGAACTGATCGTGAATGCGATCCAGCAGCGACTGCACGTGGCGGACCTCGCCCTTATTGCTGGGCAGAAACGGATCCAGCAGGCCTTTGCTCTCACCGGCCGTCATCAGACGACGCTCCACACCCAGGTCGCGCATCGCGTCGACGAAGCCGAAGCTGTCGATGCGCACACCGATGGAACCGACAATGCTGGCCTTGTCGGCATATATCCGGTCCGCAGCAGCGGCGATGTAGTAGCCACCCGAGGCACAGACGTCGGCGACCACGGCATACAGGGGGATCGTGGAGTTCTCGGTGCGCAGGCGGCGGATCTCATCGTAGATAATGCCCGCCTGGACAGGGCTGCCGCCGGGACTGTTGATATGCAATATCACACCCGCCGTATCCTCGTCTTCGTAAGCTGCCTGCAGCCCGGCGATGATGTTTTCGGCACTGGCATCCTTGCTCGCAGCGATCAGTCCGTTGACATCCACGACCGCGGTATGTCGGCCGGCTTCCAGTGGCTCGGCGCCGAATTCATAGCTGCCGAAGGTGACCAGCAGTGCGAACAGATACAGCAGCAACACCGCTTTGAAAAACACGCCCCAGCGTCTCGCCCGCCGCTGCTCGGTGAGCGAAGCGGTGGCCAGACTGATGATGAGTTCGCGATCCCAGTTGGGGTTTACCTGCCGGGTCTGCGGTTTATCACCCAGCCATTTAGCGCCTTTCGACGGCGTGCCTGGAGCAGCCGGCTTGGGCGTGTCCTGATCCTTATCTACCATGCAAATCCTCGCCGGGAACCGTCGCGCCGTCCCCGAGTCTCCGTAAACTCTACATTTTCACTTTCGGGGCTGCACCGCGCAACCGATTAGCGCTGCCGCAAACGCTGTAAAACATCCTGCAGCGCCGCCGGCAAGGGTGCTTCGACGGTCAGACCGCCGGCATGACCGCAGGTTACACTGGCTGCATGCAGAAACATGCGCCGCAGCCCGAGACCACGCATCTCCCGGTTGAAGGCAAAATCGCCATAGCGCGTATCGCCTGCCACCGGGTGCCCGCGGGCAGCCGCATGCACACGAATCTGGTGTGTGCGGCCAGTTTGCAGCAACACCCGCGTTAGAGTGGTATCGGCCAGGAATTCAAAAGGTTCAAAATTTGTTATCGCCGCCTTGCCGGCACTGCTGGCACGCTGCTCGCCGCTGTGGCGCCGCAGCGGTAGATCGACGATCTCCGGGTGCCGCCATTGCCCGGCCACCAGGGTCAGGTACTCCTTACGCACCGCCCCGGCACGCAGTTCCGCGTGTAAGTGTTGCAGCGCAGCCCGCCGTTTCGCTAACAGCAGGCAGCCGCTGGTTTCCCTGTCCAGCCGGTGCACCAGCTCCAGCTGCGGGCGACCGGCCGCACGCAGGATCTCCACGATGCCGACACGCACCCGGCTGCCGCCATGCACGGCGAGGCCCGAGGGTTTGTTGATGGCCAGCAGATCCTGGTCCTCGTAGAGCACCGCATCCAGCAATTCGCGGGCACGTCTGGGGTCAGCGCGCGGTGGTTCGCGCGTGGTCGTATGCACAGGTGGAATGCGTACTGCGTCACCGGGTTGCAGCCGGTATGCCGGCTTGGCCCGGCCACCGTTGACGCGGACCTGCCCGGTACGCAGCAACCGGTAGACCAGCGAGCGGGGCACGCCTTTCAACTGCCCGAGGAGATAATTGTCCAGGCGCTGGCCGGCCCGCTCCGCATCGATGGCGATAGTGCGGGCTTTTGACGCTGGAATCTCCGGTTGCGGCATGCAAACAATAATGCCCACCGATTGAACGTATTTCACCTGCTCTGATATATTTCGCATGTTATGCAGTGCAGGCGTCGCAATGCGCGCCCCAAACTCGGGGTTCAGATCAACACCGCGCCGGTAGAATCGCGACTCAAACGCTCACGCGGAGCGTGGTATTCACCCCGCCCCTATGTGCGAGCGTGCTCTGCAAACGGATTCGAGGTACGTCGCGATACCAGACGCGGGTACATATGAGCTTCACCGGTTAACCGGCGAACGTAGAACACAACTGACGGAAGCAACTGTCAATGCGCGCGAAAGTCAATGATGAATTGATTGACAAATTGCCACGGCTCTCGGGACTCGTGGCCAACGCTGTGCATGGAAAGCAAGCCGGGCAGCGGCCCGGCGGCACCCGAATGCGCCCGTCGCAATGGATGTATCATGAAAAGAATGTTGATAAACGCAACTCAACCGGAAGAGTTGCGCGTAGCTATCGTGGACGGACAGCGTCTTGAAGACCTGGACATAGAGCACCGCGCACGGGAACAGAAAAAATCCAACATCTACAAAGGCGTCATTACCCGCATTGAGCCCAGCCTCGAGGCGGCATTCGTCGACTATGGCGCGGAACGCCACGGTTTCCTGCCATTCAAGGAAATTTCCCGCGACTACCTGGATCCCAAAGTCATCGAGCAGGGGGGACGGCCGTCCGTAAAAGACGGCATCGATGAGGGCCAGGAGATAATCTGCCAGGTAGAGAAGGAGGAACGCGGCAATAAAGGCGCCGCGCTGACAACCTTAATCAGCCTCGCCGGACGCTACCTGGTACTGATGCCCAATAATCCTCGTGCCGGCGGCGTGTCGCGCCGCATCGAGGGCGAGGATCGCAGCGATCTTCGCGAAGTATTGAGCCAACTGTCCATACCCGAAGGAATGGGCACTATCGTGCGAACCGCCGGAGTCGGGCGCAGCTCCGAAGAACTGCAATGGGACCTGGACTACCAGAGAGATATCTGGGCGGCTATAAAACGGGCCGCTGAAGACCGCCCCGCGCCGTTTCTTATCTATCAGGAAAGCAACGTCATCGTGCGCGCGCTGCGCGACTATTTCCGCGGCGACATCGGCGAAATTCTGGTTGACGAGCAGGACGTGCACAACCAGGCGCACAAGTTCATCGAACAGACGATGCCGCAGAATCTGCGCAAACTGAAGCAGTACAGCGATTCGATACCGCTGTTCAACCGCTTCCAGATCGAATCCCAGATCGAATCCGCTTTCCAGCGCGAAGTGCGCCTGCCCTCGGGCGGCGCTCTGGCGATCGACTATACCGAGGCGCTGATATCGATAGACATCAACTCCGCGCGTGCGACCCGCGGCAGCGATATCGAGGAAACCGCGTTGAACACCAACCTCGAGGCTTGTGACGAGGTGGCCCGGCAGCTGCGGTTGCGCGACAACGGCGGGCTGATCGTGATCGATTTTATCGACATGCTGAGCAACAAGAACCAGCGACAGGTCGAAAACCGGCTGCGCGAGGCATTGAAAATGGACCGCGCACGGGTGCAGCTTGGGCGTATTTCCCGCTTTGGCCTGCTCGAGATGTCACGCCAGCGTCTGCGCCCCTCATTGGCCGAAGCCTCGGAACTGGTATGCCCGCGCTGCAACGGCCAGGGCAGCATCCGCAGCATACAATCGCTCGCGCTGGCGGTGCTGCGAATCGTCGAAGAAGAGACCTTGAAAGAAAACACCGGCCGCGTGGTGGCGCAACTGCCGGTAGAAGCCGCGACCTATCTGCTCAACGAAAAGCGCGACAACGTAACGGCCATCGAGGAACGTAACGGGGTTCATATTCTGATCGTGCCGAACCCGTCGCTAGAGACGCCGCACTACAAAATCGAGCGCATTCGTAAATCGGATGCCGCCACCGAGACTGAATCCAAGAGCAGCTACGAACTGGCGGAGGACGTAAGCGAAACATATATCCCCGGCGAAGAACGGCAGGCCGAAGCGGCAGAAACGCCTGCGGTACGCACCGTGCATCCGGGTGTACCGGCACCACCGGCGAGTGACAAGCGAAACGTCGAACCGGGTTTTTTCACACGCCTGTTCGCCGCACTGTTCGGGTCAGGAGAAACGGAAAAACCGGCCGAAAAACGTCGCAATCGCGGCGGCAACCGCAATGCGCCCCGGGGCAATCGCAGCGGCAATACCCGCAATCGCGGCGGCAATCAGAATCAACGCCGCGAACGAAAACCGACGAGCAGCAGCGAGGACCAACCGGGCAAGCGCGCGCCACGCAATCAGCAGCAACCGCAGGCCAAAAGTCGCGACAGCGGCGACGCCGGCCAGAATCAAGGCGCCAGCGGAAACGAGCGCAAGAGCAGTTCGCGGCGCGGGCGGCGTGGCGGGCGCCGTCGGCGCGGCGCTGACGCGGATGCGGGTGCGGGTGCGGGTGCGGGTGCGGCAACGCAAGACAGTAGCGGCGCCGAGAGCAAATCCGCGCGTCAACGCAATCCGTCTACGCGGGACGGCCCGGCGCGTCAGCGCAATCAGTCCGCGCAGGAAGACCCGGCGCGTGACGCACAGGCCACACGGGTTTCCGAACGCCAGCCCAGTGATCTCGCCAGCAGCGTGAAGTCGCTGGCTTCCGGTAACAGTGCCAGCGCGGCGCAGAACGAAGCCGAGCAGGCGCCCTCACACGCTGCAGGCGGAACGCCGGCAACAACGGCGCCTGCGTCGGACACGCGACCAGCGCCCTCGGCACCTTCCGCGCCCCGATCCGAGGCGGCGGCGGCGCCAAGCCCGCAGTCGCCGGAACGCGATCCCGGTCCGTCAGCCGCCTTCGAGGCGAGTTCGCCCCCCCAACCTGCGGCCGCGACAACACTACCGCAGACCGGCGGATCGCCAGCGGATGTCAACCCACCGTCGATCGCCCGCGAAGCACCACGCGAGCACGAAGCAGACACTGCTGCCGCGCCGCGACCGTCTACGGCCGGCGATGAGGCAACTGGCAGCAATCGGGACGGTACTGCCGGTGACGAGCCAACGGAACGGAAAATCGGCGAGAACTAAAGGACAACAAACAGAGCCGAGAGAAAGGGGCCTGGCCCCTTTCTCTTATAGACGGTCGCGTACGTGTTCCAGCAGTGCGTCCGATGCCTGTTCCACGAGATCCAGCACACGCTCGAAACCATGGGTTCCGCCATAGTACGGATCGGGTACTTCGTCCACATCAGCGGTGGCGACAAACTGCATGAACAGGGAAAGTTTGTCGTAATTCGCGGGCGGACAGACTTCGCGCAACGCCTGGATGTTGTCACGGTCCATGCCGATGAGGTAGTCGAAGTTCGCAAAATCGTCGACCTCGACACGGCGTGAACGCTGACGGCTCAAATCGAAACCGCGCCGCTCAGCCGCGCGTTGTGCGCGCGAGTCGGGCCGACTGCCTATGTGGAAACCGTGGGTGCCGGCGGAATCCACGAATATTCTTTCTCCCAACCCTGCCTGCACGACTTTGTGTTCGAAAACACCTTGCGCCGTGGGTGATCGGCAGATGTTACCGGAGCAGATGAACAGAACGCTGATTTCGGCCATAGCTTGCTCGGCGGCGCGAGGATGTACCAATCTATGCAGTTTACGCTTCGCGTGATTCAGCCATGCATGCACCGTCGGTCAAATCCACACGTTGATTTCAAGTGGCGGTGATTTTACCACACGCCGAAAAAGTAGCCGCGCTGCTTTGCGGTGCCAGTAAGTTCTTCGATGCGGGCGTCGCTGACCGTAATGCGCAATCGTCGGTGGCGCAGCCAGTCGAACAATCGTTCGTCGAGTTGTTGGCGAACCTGTGCGTACTCTCGACGCCTGCCGAGATCGAAGCGCTCGTGTGCATCGTTTTCTAGATCGAACAACAACGGCGGGTGCTTTTCGAAACGTACATACTTCCAGCGTTGCGTGCGTACCATGTAGGAGCGGGCTTCGTGCGCGGCGAGGCCAAGCGTAACGCGCGCGCTGCGCAATCCGAAACAGCCGTCGGAGAACACCGCATCGCGCCAGTTCTCCGGGCGATCAGTGTGCAGAAGTGCGTGCAAGGAACACCCTTCCAGACGTTCGGGCGGCGCCTCGCCGCCGGCCCAGTGGAGCATCGTTGGTAACAGATCGATGGATTCGACCAGCGCATCGACAGTGGTTCCGCGTGCGGTCGCGGCGCCTGCACGAGGATCGAACACGATAAGCGGCACGCGCACGATTTCTTCGTGATACAGATCTTTTTCACCCAGCCAGTGATCGCCCAGGTAGTCGCCGTGGTCGCTGGTGACGATCACAATTGTATTGTCGGCGAGTCCCTGGTCCCGCAGAAAAGCCATCAGTCTGCCAAGATGATGGTCGATCTGACTGACCAATCCCATATACGCCGGGATAACAGTCTCGCGCACTTCCTCGCGCGCGAAATTCACGCTTTCTTCGTGTTGCATGAACGCCGCGATGACGGGATTTGGATCTTCGCGCTCGGCTTCGCTGCGGTTTGCGATCTGAACATCGGCAGCCGTATACATCGCGTGGTAAGGATCGGGGGCCATGTACGGCCAGTGTGGTTTGATGTAGCTGAGGTGCAGACACCAGGGCTGCTTTTCGCTGGTGCGGATGAATTCCATCGCACGATCGGTCATGTAAGCTGTTTCGGAATGCGGCTCCGGTACCCGCGCCGGTTTCGCAGCATTGCGCATATGCCACCCGGACAACAGTTCGCCATCTTCGCCCAGCGCCGAATTAGCTACGTCGAGCCAGGGATTCGCGTCATTGTACCCGCATGAGCGTAAATAATTGTTGTAGGCGAGATTGGCATCCACCGCCTGCGTGGGATGCAGCCCGTCGTCGCGTTCGAATGGCTCGAATCCGCATTGACTTATCAGCTCGCCCGCTTGCGAGCCGTGATCGATGCCCAGCCGGGCAAACGTCTCGAGGTCAGCCCGCATGTGGGTTTTACCAACCAGCGCGACACGGTAACCCAGCGGCCGCAGGTAGTCGCCGATAGTCATCTCATCGACCCGTAGCGGGTAGTTGTTGTAATGCGCGCCGTGCGTAGCCGCATAGCGGCCGGTGTAGAAACACATGCGCGAGCCACCACAAACGGGCGACTGCACATACGCTCTGTCGAAGATCACACCGCGCTTTGCAAGTGCATCGATATGCGGCGTTTGTATGGCGCCGTGTCCATAGCAGCCAAGATAGTCGGCGCGCAACTGATCCGCCATGACGAACAGGATGTTGGGTTGCTCAGACATGTATGTCACCGTGCGTGATCGAATTGTCAGGTTGTGATACTCAGACGCACAACGCACATAGTGCTGTCCGCGCGGACCGGCAGCGTCCGCTTCACATAATAGCCGCTGCGAACCCGACAAACCTCACCGTCGGTGCCAAACAATACTTGGAGCCGTCACCGCGACACAGGTAGGATGCGCCTGCGGGCAGTTCCGCCGCGCAGCAATGGCGGTGATCCGCAGCATTGATTTGCGCGGCAGACAGCCGGCGCAGTGGCACTCTGACGATCAGTTCGGCGGGAGGAAACGGTTCCTACATGGCGGTACTCGCATCTAAAACCAACCCCCGGTCGCGGGAATATCAGGACAACACCGAGGCCATGAAACAAGCGATCGAGGTTGTGCAAACGGCCGCAGATGCAGCGATGGCAGGGGGAGGAACCCGCGCGCAGGAACGCCACGTGGCGCGCGGCAAACTACTGCCACGCGAACGCATCGCGCGTCTCATTGATCCCGGTTCACCGTTTCTGGAACTGGGGTTGTTCGCGGCCCACGGCATGTACTCGAACAATGCACCCGCCGCGGGACTGATAACCGGCGTCGCGCGCGTGACGGGCCGCGAATGCATGATCGTGTGCAACGACGCTACGGTCAAAGGCGGCACCTACTATCCGATGACGGTGAAGAAGCACTTGCGCGCGCAGGAAGTCGCCGAAGCCAACCGCCTGCCCTGCATCTATCTCGTCGACTCGGGCGGTGCCAATCTGCCCAATCAGGACGAAGTGTTTCCGGATCGCGAGCATTTCGGCCGCATATTTTTTAATCAAGCCAACATGTCAGCCGCCGGCATCGCCCAGATTGCTGTTGTCATGGGCTCCTGTACTGCCGGCGGCGCCTACGTTCCTGCCATGTCGGACGAGGCGATTATCGTGCAGAATCAGGGCACGATATTTCTCGCCGGCCCGCCGCTGGTAAAAGCCGCCACCGGAGAAGTCGTCAGCGCCGAGGAGTTGGGCGGTGCCGACGTGCACACCCGGTTGTCCGGCGTAGCCGATCACTTCGCGCGCGACGACGTGCATGCGCTGGCGCTGGCGCGTCGCGCGGTCGCGAATATCAACAGGCATGAGCGGGCGGATATCGAACTGGCGGCTCCAGAAGCGCCGCTTTTCGATGCCCAGGAATTGCTCGGTATCGTACCGGCAGATGTGCGCACACCTTATGACGTGCGTGAAGTCATTGCGCGTATCGTGGACGGCTCGCGTCTGGACGAATTCAAAACCCGTTACGGTGTGACACTGGTATGCGGCTTCGCGCACATCCACGGGGTGCCCGTGGGCATCGTGGCGAGCAACGGCGTGCTGTTTTCCGAATCCTCACTGAAAGGCGCGCATTTCGTCGAGTTGTGCTGCCAACGCCACTTACCGTTGATCTTTTTGCAGAACATCACCGGATTCATGGTCGGGCGGAAATACGAGGCCGGCGGCATCGCCAAGGACGGAGCGAAACTGGTAACCGCAGTGGCTACCGCTCAAGTGCCCAAACTCACCGTGATAATCGGCGGCAGTTTCGGTGCCGGCAACTACGGTATGTGCGGCCGCGCCTATGCGCCGCGCTTCCTGTGGACCTGGCCGAACAGCCGCGTATCCGTGATGGGCGGAGAACAGGCTGCGGGCGTGCTTGCCACCGTGAAGCGCGACGGCCTCCAACGAAACGGTGAAACCTGGTCGTCCGACGAGGAGGCAAAATTCAAACGCCCGATCATTGCGCAGTTCGAGCAGCAGGGCCATCCGCTGTATGGTTCCGCGCGATTGTGGGACGACGGCATCGTCGATCCACGCAAAACGCGTGACGTGCTGGGCTTATCGTTGAGCGTCGCGTTGAACCTGTCGATCAGCGATACCCGCTTCGGCGTGTTCCGTATGTAGGGAGCGACCGGTGTTCGACAGAATCCTGATTGCCAATCGCGGCGAGATAGCCTGCCGCATTATCCGTACGGCTCAGCGGTTGGGCATCGACTGCGTAGCGGTGTATTCGGACGCAGATCGCGATGCATTGCACGTCGAACTCGCCGACCAGGCACTGCGTCTCGGACCGGCGCCGGTCAGCGAAAGTTACTTGCTGATAGACAGGATCATCGACGCCGCACAACGCAGCGGCGCGCAGGCAATTCATCCAGGTTACGGCCTGCTGTCGGAAAACCCTGCGTTTGCGCAAGCCTGCGTGAACGCGGGCATTGTCTTTATCGGGCCGCCGGCATCCGCTATCAGTGCCATGGGACTCAAAGACGCGGCAAAACATCTCATGCAACAGGCGCAGGTTCCGGTGGTGCCGGGTTATCACGGCGAGCGACAGGAAAGCGAATTCCTCGCCGCCAGCGCCGCCGAAATCGGCTACCCAGTAGTGATCAAAGCGCGTGCCGGCGGCGGTGGTAAAGGCATGCGTATCGTCACCGCGCCTGGTTCATTTGTTGCGGACCTGGAAAGTGCGCAACGCGAGGCGGCCGCAAGTTTCGACGACGCCCGTGTAATCCTGGAGCAGTACATAGCCTCGCCTCGACACATCGAGATGCAGATACTCGGCGACACACACGGTAACGTGATCCACTTGTTCGAACGCGATTGCTCGCTGCAGCGACGCCATCAGAAAATCATCGAGGAAGCGCCGGCGCCCGGCATCCCGGCCGAAGTGCGCCGTGCCATCGGCGATGCGGCAGTGCGGGCGGCACGTGCAATCGACTATCAGGGGGCGGGCACGGTGGAATTCATCGCCGATGCTTCGGCGGGGCTGCAGGCGGACCGGTTTTACTTCATGGAAATGAACACGCGGCTGCAGGTGGAGCATCCGGTCACCGAATGCATCACCGGTCTGGACCTGGTCGAGTGCCAGCTGCGCATTGCCGACGGCGAGCCACTGTCGTTGCAGCAAGCTGAGGTCTCGCCGCACGGCCACGCGTTCGAAGCGCGGGTTTATGCCGAGGATGCTGCGCGCTCCTTCATACCGGCCACCGGCACGCTGCATCACCTGCACCTGCCGGAAGACAGCGCGCGCATCGACACCGGTGTGCGCCAGGGTGACACGGTGACGCCGTATTATGACCCGCTGATAGCAAAGTTGATTGTGCACGGCCCGGACAGAGAGAGCGCACATAAGGCGCTTACGGCCGCGCTCGAGCGGTGCCGCATTGTCGGGTGCACGACCAACCTCGAATTTCTCGTGCGACTTACCCGGCACCCGGCGTTCGGCGAGGCCACGTTCGACACGGGCTTCGTCGATCGCGAGTTGCCCGGCTTGCTGGCCAGTGAGCCGCCCAGTGACGAAGTTCTGGCCATTGCCGCACTGGCTGCGTTGGGACGCTTCGCCACAGTGGATACGACGACGCCCTGGGCCACGCTGCAGGCATGGCGGTTGTGGGGCGATGCGCGCCAGTATGTGCATCTGGTCAACGGCAAACAGGTACACGAAATCGGCATCGTGACACGCACCGACGGTCACACATCGGTGGAAATCGGCGAGCGACGACTGACCTGCAGGACGCTGAGCGTCGCGGGTGAAACCGCACGCGTGGATTTCGGCTCGCACGTGGTGCGAGCTCACGTGCTCAGCGTCGATTCGAACGTACATGTCTTTCACCACGGCACGGGATACCGTTTCTCACTGCCCGACAACCTCAGCGCTGTCGACGAGAGTGAAACCGACGAGGATGTGCTGCGCGCCCCAATGCCGGGGCGCATTGTTAAAATCCCGGTCAACGCGGGCGACAGCGTCAGCAAGGGCGAAACGCTGGTGGTTCTGGAGGCAATGAAAATGGAGCTTGCACTGGCGGCGCCGCGCGACGGGCGTGTGGCACAAACCGGTGTCAGCGCCGGGGAACAGGTCGAAGAAGGCACGTTGTTGATCGCGCTGCAAGCGCCGAACGAATAACGCTCACATGCAAACCGACAATCCACAATTCGATACTCTGCAGGTCAGGCACGACTCGAGAGGAGTAGCGACTCTGACGTTAGCCAGAGCGGACAAGCACAATGCGCTGAACGCGCAGATGATCAGCGAACTGCGCCACGCGGCACGGCTGCTGGGCGACGACGAATCGGTACGTGTGGTTGTACTCGCGGCCGCCGGCAGAAGTTTCTGCGCCGGAGGAGATCTGGGCTGGATGCGCGAACAGGCCAGGCACGATCGCACGACGAAAATAGCGGCGTCTACGGAGCTCGCGCGCATGTTGCAGGACGTCGACAGCCTGAGCAAACCGGTTATTGCCAAAGTGCAGGGGCCGGCGTATGGCGGCGGGCTGGGCATGCTGTCGGTATGCGATATTGTCGTCGCAGCCGATAGCACGAAATTCGGTTTTACCGAAACCCGCCTTGGTTTGATTCCGGCCACCATCGGCCCCTACGTGGTGCGACGTCTCGGCGAAGGCTGCGCCCGCCGGGTATTCATGAACGCAAGGATATTCTCCGCGCACGACGCACTGGACCTTGGACTGGTGTCGCAGATCGTCCCGGCCACCGAACTGGACTCGGCAGTGGAGCGCGAGGCGGTGCAGTTTCTCGCTTGCGCTCCGGGTGCAGTGGCGGAAGCAAAAGCGCTGTGTCTGTACCTGGCTCGCAATCCGGGTGCCCAGCAGCTTGCCTACACGGCTGAACGGCTGGCCGAACGATGGGAAACTGAAGAAGGACAGGAAGGAATCGCCGCGTTTTTTACGCAACGCAAGCCGCGCTGGGTGAAGGACTGACCGCGTAACATCAGTCACACCGCGCCGATATCACACAACGGCACACAGATACCGGGACCAGCAACTTACACCGCCGAGGCTTCACCAGTTAACCATGCCTTTCATCCGTTCCGCAGCCGCTGCTTCACGCCGGCCGTTTGATCCCTTCAACCAATTTTGAAACAACGCTTTGTGCTCAGGGTACTCGATACAGTGCGCAAGCATGGCTGAGGCGCGATCGTCTGCATTCATCGCTATAATTTTTTTTGCTTCCGCACGCTGCATCGGTACACCGCACAGGACCTCGTAATCGGGGGCCGGCAATGGACCATCTCCGAACAGTACCTGACGCGGTGGCAGTTCTCTCAGACGCAATTTGTCCATCTCGATCCGTTTGGCTGTTGCCTTCATCAGCCTGTCGGTGCGTCGGTGAGCCAGCGCATAGTCCTCAAACATTCTCACCAGTTCGGGCTCGTCAGGTGCAATGGACTCCAGGTATGACTTGACAATCACCAAACGCCGAGCACGCCTTTTCATAACCAGAGCTAGCAATTTCATCATACCGTAACCCCACATGGTCAATAACTGCTGGGGCAAAATGATACGGATGTGGTGCGGGAAACGATTGTTCCTGGGCGCCAAACGGTTGTCCGTCCGTGACGCGGCGCGCAACGTGCCGACGCTGGTAGACCACAAATACAGAACTGCCTGGACCGGTCAGCTTGCGAAGACCGCTGGAAAAACCGGCTAGCTGGCGCCATGCGGTAGTCTGATAAACTGAGCATCGGACCAAAGCCGGTTGCAGGTTATCGGGCTATCTACCGGCGGTACGAAATTAACAGTTACCACTTGACGGAGTTTCATCGTGGAGAGAAAAAGCACACGCCTGAAGAAAGCGATAAGCGAACGCCGCGCGGTAGTCGTACCCGGCTGCCACGATGCGCTGAGTGCGCAGGCAATCGATGCCGCGGGATTCGAGGCCCTGCAGATATCCGGATTCGGCGTCGCCGCGTCGCTGCTGGGCAAACCTGATGTGGGGCTGGTGCAAATGAAAGATATTCTCGACCTCACCTGGAACATCGTTCAGGCGGTCGAGATACCGGTGATGGCGGACGTCGACACCGGCGGCGGCAACGCTATCAACGCGTCGTCGATAACCGCGCGCCTGATCGCTATGGGTGCCGCCGGCATGAACATAGAGGACCAGGCTTTTCCAAAACGCTGTGGCCACATGAGCGGCAAACAGGTTATCGACAGTGCGGAAATGGTGGGCAAAGTTCGCGCATGTGTGGATGTACGCCGCGAACTCGACGAGGATTTCATCATCAATGCGCGCACCGATGCGTTTGCGCAGTACGGCCTCGATGAAGCCATTACGCGGTGCAATCTCTACCTGGAAGCCGGTGCGAACCTGGTGTTTATCGATGCCATAGGCTCGCGCGAAGATATAGCGTCGGCGGTGCGCGAGATCCAGGGTCCGCTGTCGGTGAATCTGATGGATGGTGTGACGGGCGTACGCACGGAACTGATCCCGATCCCCGAGCTTGCGGAACTGGGGGTGGCGCGCGTGTCGATTCCGGTAGCCTCGGTGCTGGTTGCGCATCGCGCCTTGAGCGACTTCTTTGGCGCGCTGCGCACCTCGCCCAGCGGCATACTGTCCGGCGAAACCGAACGCCTCACAGCGTTCGATGACTTCACCGCCAGTGTAGGGATGGCCGGCTATCAGGCCATGGAGCAGCGTTATCTGCCCGGCGAATAGGTTTTCGGCTCAGCTAAAACGTGCCGTCGTAGCTCATGCGCGGGATGCGACACGCCAACAACGTCGAGCGGGAACGTGTCAACGCATCGTGCAACTCGCTGCGCAATTGTTCCGCACCATCGATCCATGCTGCGTGCATGTCGAACGCGGCCGCCACGCCGACGAAATTAGTGCCCGTGAAATCGACGCCCGCGTTGGCGTGGCCAACGTGCCGCTGCTTCAGTTCGATCAGCGCCAGCGACTCATCGACGAATACCAGCACGATCACCGGCTGGCGGCAGTCGCGCAGCGTCGCCAGTTCCCCGAGTACCATTTCCAGACCCGCATCGCCAGTGAACGCGATCACCGGCCTGTCCGGCGCACTGCGTTTGTAGCCAATCGCCAGCGGCAGCGCACACCCCATGGTGCACAGCCCGGTGGACTGCAGTAGCGTGCGCGGCGCGGTACAGGTCCACATCTGGCTCAGCAGGATCCGGTGTGCGCCGGAATCGACCGTCGCAACCGTCGCCACCGGCATAACCTCGCGCGCCACAGCGATAATTTTGCCCGGACCCCACGACTCGCCGGCGGAGAAGGCCTGCTGCAATTGATCCCGCGCGGTTTGTGCGGCATTGTCGGTCCATACGGAGCGAGCATTGCAGCTATCGCTCAGCGCCTGCAGGCCGGCGGCAATGTCGCCGACGAATTGCAGGTTCGCACGATGCATACCGTGCGAACTTGTCACCGAATTGAACTCCACGATGCGTTGTTCGGGCGAGAACGGTTCGCACCAGGGCGAGCGCATTTCGATCGGATCGTATCCGGCCAATATCAGCAAGTCGCTGGAACGCGCGAGCGGCAGAAGAATCGCATCCGCCTTGGGCGACAATCCCGCACCACCCAGCGCAAGCGAATGAGTTTCCGCGAGCGTTCCCTTGGCCTTGTACGTGGTGATTGTCGGAATGCCGAAACGCCGGGCAAGTTCGTTGACGCTTGACTCGGCACCCTGGCTGAGTACGTCCAATCCAACCATGAGCAACGGCTTTTTTGCCTGCTCCAGCCACTCGCACGCTTGCAGCAGATCCCGAGCTCCCGGTTGACCCCGGTACGGCTGCGGCGCTATCGGCAGCGGTGTACGATGGGGCATATCAGCAATGCCAATCGGCAGGTCTATGTGCACGGGTCCAGGTTGACCTTCGCAGGCAATCGTCAACGCCTTGTCGAGCACCACGTCGGCGGTATCCGGCAGTACCGTGAAGGTGGCTTTGGTGACCGGCGCGAGCAACGCGCCGTGATCGAACACCTGGTGCGTATAGCTGTGGGCGTCGGCCAGATCTACGCAGCCGGTCAGAAAAATCATCGGCACCCGGTCCTGCCAGGCGTTGGCCACGACGTTCACGGCATTGGCCACGCCCGGCCCCAGGGTGGCAACCAGCAATGCCGGCGCGCCGCCGGCGTGGAATGTGCCTTCGGCCATGAAGCCGGCCGCGTTCTCATGCTTCGCGAGGACAAACTCGATCCCACGCTCACCGAGTGCGTTGACCAGGGTCAGAACCTCGCCGCCCGGAATTCCAAACGCTGCTCTGCAACCGGCCGCGTACAAACGCTCCGCGATCACTTCGGCGCTATTAGCCATCAGCAGGCACTCCTCCCCATGAGATTCAGAACAGGGGCAACCTTCGTACGTGCCGCGTCGACGTTGTGTTTAAAGTGACCGCTCACGGAACCTTCTACCCTCCATTACAGCTGCCCGCTGGTACACGGGTACCCGGTCGGCTATGTTAAGAAATCTCATCGACTTCAGACAAACAGATAATCTCAAACATATACTCGATAAATATTTATTCCAGAAGCCTATGGGCAGTTCCGATCTGATATTTCGCCCGGCGCAGGCCGCCGACCTCCCACAACTGGTTGCCATGCTGGCCGACGACCCGCTGGGCACCGCGCGTGAGTGTCTCAGCGAGCCATTGCCGCAAGCCTACGCGGCAGCCTTCAGCGCTATTGAAGACGACCCCAACAACGAGTTGACAGCCGCCTGGTGTGATGACCGGATAGTCGCAATGCTGCAACTGACCTTCATCCCGTATCTCACGCATCAGGGATCGTGGCGAGCGCTGATCGAAGGCGTGCGCGTGCACAAAGACTACCGTTCGCACGGCATCGGCAAATCGCTGCTCTCGTGGGCGATTGAACGGGCCCGGCAGCGCAACTGCGGTATCGTGCAGTTGACCACCGACAAGGCGCGCCCGGACGCGCTGCGTTTTTACCGGCAATTGGGCTTTCAGGCGAGCCACGAGGGCATGAAGCTGCATCTCGACGGCGCGCCC
>JAOTYY010000381.1 GCA_029861595.1 Gammaproteobacteria bacterium | reverse complement strand
ATCGTGAATCTTCACCCTTGCTGGTCGACGGTCGCGACGTGATGCCTGATGTCAAAGCAGTGCTTGAACGCATGCGCGAGTTTACCCAGCGGGTACGCAAAGGCGACTGGACAGGCTTTTCGGGCAAACCGATCCGCGCAGTGGTCAATCTGGGCATAGGCGGATCGACGCTGGGACCGCAAATGGCGCACGCGGCATTGGCGCCATTTCAGCAGCGCGGCCCACAGGTTTTTTTTGTCGCCAATGTAGACGGCGACGATCTGCACGAATGTCTCACCGGCCTCGAGCCTGAAACCACGCTGTTCATCGTTGCGTCGAAATCTTTCACGACGCAGGAAACCATGGCCAATGCCCAAGCGGCACGTGATTGGATCCGGACCGCTGCCGGCGATGATTCGGCGGTCGCACAGCATTTTGTGGCGCTGTCCACAAATCGCGGTGGCGTGGCTGACTTCGGCATCGACCCGGCGCACATGTTTGAGTTCTGGGACTGGGTGGGTGGCCGATTTTCGCTGTGGTCCGCGATCGGGCTGTCCGTAGCCCTGGCCGTGGGCATGGCCCCTTTTGAGAAGATGCTGGACGGTGCCCACGCCATGGACCGGCACTTCAGCACCACACCCCTGCCTCGCAATTTGCCGGCAGTACTGGCAATGCTCGGTATCTGGAACAGCAATTTTCTCGGCGCGTCCACACACGCGGTAATTCCCTACGCCCACCGCCTGCGCTACCTGCCCGCCTATCTCCAGCAACTGGAGATGGAGAGCAACGGGAAATCAGTGACCCGCGACGGCCAGGCGGTAAACCACGCGACGGCGCCTGTCGTCTGGGGTGAACCCGGTACCAACAGCCAGCACAGTTTCTTTCAGCTGCTGCATCAGGGCGGCCGCCTGGTACCGGTCGATTTCATCGGCGTGGTCAACAGCGAACACCCGAGCGACCGTCACCGGTTGTTGCTGGCAAATCTGGTCGCGCAGAGCGCCGCTCTGATGCGTGGCCGGAGCATCGCCGAGGCAGAAAACGCGTGCCGGGCCAACGGTTGCACGGACGAGCAAATCACGCTGCTTGCCCCGCATCTCATGTGCGCCGGCAATCAGCCTAGCAGCACGCTTCTCCTGCGCCGTCTTACCCCGTACACACTTGGGCAGTTACTGGCTTTGTACGAGCACAAAACGTTCGTGCAGGGCATTATCTGGGGTGTGAACTCGTTCGATCAGTGGGGTGTCGAGCTCGGCAAACAGCTCGTCGAGCAACTTCTGCAGAACGACACCACCGTGGATGACTCCTCAACGCAGGGATTGCTTGACCAGTGCCGGTACTGGCGTATATCCGCCTAGCGACATCGGCACCGTGCGTTGCTCGAGCGCCGGATTATGACCGTCGTGCCCACTCAGTACCCGTAGTCGAGGCTGATAATGCGCACGACCTCGCTGTCGGCGAAACGCACCAGGCGCATGAAGCGACGCGGGCCGAAGTTGTAGGTCCATTCCTCGACATTGGCGCCGATCAGCTGAGTGTGCACACCGGGCAGGTTGTGCGGCAAATAAGCACGGTATTGATAGCCGCGGTATTCTACCAGTGCCGGCGGCCCGCACTTGTGCAACACCTGCAGCTTGTGATCACCGTCTGAAACCAGTTGACTGCCGCAGCGCATGGCCGCCTGTGCCGGCTGAACGACCAGCACGAGCAGGGCGAGCGCACCTGCCAGGCGAGCGACGCGCAATATTTGTTTTTCGCAGTTTGAGGTCATGTGTGTGCTAATCTCGCCGGTCAATTTACGCTCAGACAGCTGAACGCGGTCTGAACAGACCATCGATTCGTTAGACTGGCAGCGACGAGTATATCTCCAGTTGCGAGGTACAGTATGCGACCGCTTATCAACATTGACGAGCTCGGCTTCCATAGCCAGACGCACGGCGACAAGTTTGCCGCGCACATGGCACCGATCGCAAGCCGCATTGGCGCCAGCAAGCTCGGCTGCCGCCTGACCATCGTGCCACCCGGCAAGAAGGCCTGGCCTTACCATGCACACCTGGTGAACGAAGAGATGTTCTTCGTGCTGGAAGGCAACGGCACCTTGAAACTGTCGGGCACGACTTACCCACTGCGAGCCGGTGACGTGGTGTGCTGCGTTGCCGATAAAGACGCGGCGCACGAAATTTTCAACGATTCCAGCACCGATCTGAAATACCTGGCGATCAGCACGATGCTGGAACCGGACGTCGTGCTGTACCCCGATTCGAAAAAGCTCGGCGTGATCGCTGGCCGCCCCCCGGGACGCAGCGCTGGCGACACGACCCTGAAAATATTTGCCCCCAGCGACTGCGGCGTCGACTACTGGGAGGGCGAATGAACAGCAGCCCCGCTGGCGGCGGCGGAAAATTGCAACTCAGGACTGCGCTCGCAGCCGACGTCGATCTGATCCTCTCCTTTATCCAGGAACTTGCCGAATACGAGCGCCTGGTCCACCTGGTCGAGGCGGATGCCGACGCCCTGCGCAAAACGCTGTTCGGAAGCGCTCGCTACGCCGAAGTCGTGATTGCCGAATACGACACCCAGCCCGCCGGATTCGCATTGTTTTTTCACAATTACTCGACATTCATGGCGCGTCCGGGTCTGTATCTGGAAGACCTGTATGTAAAGCCGAAATTCCGCGGCTCGGGTATAGGCGGACGGCT
>JAOTYY010000380.1 GCA_029861595.1 Gammaproteobacteria bacterium | reverse complement strand
TTTCTTCGACCTGCTCCATGCTGACGATGTTGACCACGAACTCCTTGGTTGCGGTCACGTTGCGCAGGGTGTCCTTCACGCCCGTGGAACTGAACATCACGTGGGGCGGTTCGCTGGCCACGCCGTTAAAATACGAGTGCGGCGCGAGGTTCAGAACGCCATCGGTGGAGATCGTCGATACCCAGGCAATCGGTCGCGGTATGATCAATCCGGTGAACAGATAATAGATCTGCTGCTGGTCCCAATCGGAGGGATCCAGTTCCAGCGGGGCATCCAGCTCCGTGGGCGGTGCGTTGTGCGATGATGGCATTGCGGCTCTCGGCTAAAGTTCAGCGAGCATGGATTCCGCACCGCTGACCTCGAACTTGCGAGGCTCCTCGACATGCAGCGCCGTGACGACGCCGTCGTCGACGATCATTGCATAGCGTTGCGAGCGCAGGCCGAATCCACGTTCAGACATATCGGTGTCCAAGCCAATGGCCTTGGTGAACGCGGCGGCTCCGTCGGCCACCATGCGCACCCGGTCCTCCACGTTCTGCGCCTCACCCCAGGCGTTCATCACCCAGGCGTCGTTGACCGACAGGCAGATGATGCTGTCGACACCCTTGTCGCGCAGTTCGTCCGCCTTCACTACGTACCCGGGCAGGTGATGGGCGGAGCATGTCGGCGTGAATGCGCCCGGCAGGGCAAACAGCACGACCTTCTTGCCATTGAACAATTCAGCCGTGGTCACCGGCTGCGGCCCTTTTTCGCCCATCTCGTGAAGCGTCACGTCGGGCAGCCTGTCGCCAACTTGTATGCTCATCTCCGCATCCATCCTGATGTTATTGGAAGCGGCGATTATCTCACGACGATTTCCCGGAGTAACAGCATCTTGTTGTCTATCGATTGAGCCCCCCCGTAGCGACAGCGGGCCGGCGTGCACCGGCCCGCTCCGCGTCGATAGACTGTTATTCGCCGGCGATCGAGGTGAACAGCACGTTGAACATATTGCTGTTGTCACCCGGAGACTGGCCGATGCAGGACACCATGATGCGGCCGGAATCCAGAACACCGGTATCCGCCATACAGGCGAGGTTGCCGGTGTCCGCGCCACTGGCGATGGTGCCGGTAATCAATCCGTTGCCGAAAGCGTCAGGGTCGCCGTCCAGGGTAACGGTAACGCTCTCTGCCGAGGTGGCACCGGTGGTGACGTCAGTGACGATGGTGCCGGTGCAGGCTCCGGCCGCGCAGGACAACGCGACGGGCTGAATCTTCTGCCCTTCGGTCATGCTGTCGTCGAACAATACGCCCGCGTAATCGGCGTCCAGGTTACCGACGGCTCCGATGGCTTTCTGCGAAAGGGCGAAAATGAACGAGCCGTCGTCCGGATTATTGACTTCAGTGTGCACGATTGCACCGCCGTTGGAGGTCAGGTACATGACCGCGTCCTCGACGGTCATGATGCCGCTCTCGCACGCGCCACCGGCCAACGCCTGCGCGCCCGCATCCTGGAACGCATTCGCCAGGGCACGGCGCATGGGCAGCGTGGCGGTGTTCGTGTCGGTGCTATATGCAAACGTGCCGAAAAATTCGCGATCGGCGTCGTCCGCCGCAGCGGTATTGGCTTTCTTCACCATTACCCAGTTGGCGAGCACGTCGTCTGCAGGGCAGTTGCCCGCGACCACCATGGGAATGACCTGATCGCTTCCAGCGTCCATCGGCTTGAGGATCAGTGCGTACCCGGGCACCTCGACAGCCCAGGCCTGGGCACCGGCGTCAGGGCCGCCCTCGCCTTCCGAACCGCTGACCGTAAGCACCAGGAATCCCGATGCCATGCGCTCGTAAGTGCCTTCCACCGTGAGCGCCACCGGTCCATCGACCGTTTCGCGCATGGTGATGGTGAATCCGCTATCGGCCAGCGACACGTCCCATTTGGAACCGGGACCGTTGTAGTTCAGCGCTTGGGCTGCGCCACTTCCGGTCTCTTCTTCCGCGCAACCGTATACAACCAGTGCGCCAGCACACAGCAGACCGGCCAGCAGATAACCCTTAATCTCTTTGCAATGCATTGCAGTTCTCCGTTCCCAAAAACCGTGGCCAGTGGCCAAGTTAACGACCGTTGGAGTAGCTGCTTGAGTCGCGTCTCAGGGGCGGGATGGGCGACGAACGCTACCGTCGCCTGTGGTCACGCTAAATGGCACGAATCGGTCGGACAGGACACTAGAATTCGTCGTATTTGGCGGCGCTGCCGCGCACCAGATCGGCGGGGTAACGCTGCTCGTTGAGGTCCATTTTGGCGGCCGCGGCCTGCCATAAATCGATTTCCAGCTTGTCGGCCAGGCGCACCAGGTAGATCAGGACATCTGCCATTTCCTGCGCCACCGCGTCACGTTTCGCAGGGTGCAATGCGGTGCTCTGGGCTGCATCCAGCCACTGGAAATGCGCGACCAGCTCGCCCGCTTCCGCCACCAGCGCCATCGCCAGGTTCTTCGGTGAATGGAACTGCTCCCAGTCACGTACCGCGGCAAACTGCCGCAGCCGGGCCTTGAGTACCGCCATCTGATCCTGTGCCATCGAAGTGTTCTCGTTACGCGGCGAGCCGCCTGCAGGGTGTGCGATTATAGGTCAGGCAACCTGGCCGGGGCTTGTCGACAAAGTACTTCCGTTACATCTCGGTGACCACCAGTGGCACGTAGAGCTCGG
>JAOTYY010000007.1 GCA_029861595.1 Gammaproteobacteria bacterium | reverse complement strand
CTATTACGCCGAGAACGGCGAGAATTCCACACTCGACGCGGTCCGGCGATCACCCGCGCGCTGGTGATACGGCGACTGCACAGAGTCGATGACGATCGAAGAAGCGAACGCCGAGTGGGGCGCAGTTCCCACTAACAACACCATGTGCTCAAATAGCCGTGTCCGCCGTGAGAAAGACGTGAAAGCGGCTCAGCGATAGGCCTCGTACAGCTCGTTCAGCGCCTCGCCACCGGGGACAAATCTGCTCGTAGGGAAGTTCGCTCAGTGGTCTGGGACTAATGTGTTGCACACTGCCTGTCGCTGGCGGCAAATTCGCGTTCAGAAGCGGTATTTCATCCTCACCACGAACTCGTCATCGGACACTCGCAGATCGTAGTTCGACTGGATCCGTGGCAAGCGCGTAGTGGTTTCCTCACGCATGCTGTTGCGTATATCCCTGATAATCAATTGAGCGAACTTCCGCGCAACGTATGTCAGCGAACTGCTGCGCAGCGCCGCTTCGCCGGTCTGGTTCGCGGACAGCGACAACATGGGACTTTCGGCGTATTCCCGAGCGCGGTCGAACGCCACCAGTTCGGCGTTCGCACTGGCCGTTGGGACATCACCTGCAAAGGCTGCATGCATGGGTACACACGATGCCGCGATCAGAGCAGTAAGCAATCGGATTCGCCACCCCGGGGAAGAGCGCATACCGCTTAACGGGTGGCAACCACCCAGTCGTTTGGAACATCTATCCATCGACCCTCGCCCCCCGACCGCAATGCGGTCGCAACTGCTTGTCAGGCATCAAGCAAATTCCATGCGCCTCCTGATAATCATAATATTATCAAAAAGTTATAGATCATGGGTGCGGCCGGCTCGGGCATTCCGTAAACTCGGTCGACGGCCGCGCCGTGCGCTATCGCGCTCTCTTCCCGACCCTGCAACCCCGCTTCATTCGGCAGCATCGATTTCCACCTCGGCAGTCAGCTGATCGAATGCCTGGAGGAACACATCAGGCGGCTGCGCGCCGGAAATGCCGTATTTGTCATCGATCACGAAGAATGGTACGCCTTGTATTCCCAGTTGCCTCGCGCGCACGTCTTCGGCACGCACCGCGTGCAGGTGTTCTTCGCTGGCGAGAAATTCACGTACGGCCTGCGGATCGAGACTTGCCTGTTCGGCGGCCGCGACCAGCACGTCGAGGTCGCCAATGTCCTCCCCACGAATGAAATAAGCCTCAAACAACGCTTCGACGACAGCGTCCTGGCCACCGGGTTGATCGCCCGCATAACGGATGAGGCGATGTGAGGCCACGGTGTTCGGGGTGCGCACAATGCCCTCGAAGTTGAACGCAATGTCGTCCTCGCTGCCGGCTGACGCGACCCGTGCATAGACCTGGCGTGCGCGCTCCGGACCACCGAATTTTGTCTCTACGTAGTGCTTGCGATCCATGCCCTCCTCGGGCATGTCGGGATTCAACTGAAAGGCCCGCCAGTGTATCTCGAGCGCCAGATCGGACCGCTGCGCCAGCGCCTTCTCGAAGCGCTTTTTACCGATGTAGCACCACGGGCAGATCGTGTCGGAAAAGATATCGATACGCATGGCTGGCTCCTTGACCCGATCCTTGGACTGGCATGATAGCGCAAGTGGCATGGACCTGGCGTGCGTCAGATCAAAACACCAGCGCCGATCGCTTTATTCAGCGTATACGATGGCAACGTAAATTCGGGGACCGTAATTCGGGGACAGTTTACCTATTTCACTCAGGCCTGCATTGTTCCATGGCCCGAGAAAAGGCAGTGAAATAGGTAAACTGTCCCCAATCTACGTTCAGTGAAATAGGTAAACTGTCCCCGAATATCCATTCGCGCGTCGGAGGAGTTAAGTATGAGCGTGAAAGAGCACGCCGGCAGGACCGCTCTGGTGACCGGTGGTTCCCGCGGAATCGGTCGCGCCGCCTGCCTGGCCCTTGCCCGGGAAGGAGCGCGCGTGGCCATCAATTTCCGCAGCGACGAATCCGCCGCCGAGACAACCCGCACGCTCATTGCCGAAGGGGATGGGCAAGCCGCCACTTTTCAAGCCGATGTTTCCGACCCCCGCGCAGTCGCCGACATGGTCAGCGAGGTAGAAAGCAGCCTTGGTCCCGTGGACCTGCTGGTCACAAGCGCCGGACTTGCCAGGATGATGCCGCACTCGGAGATGAGTTTCGACAGCTGGCGCAAGACGATGGAAGTCAATGTCGACGGCACTTACCTGCCGGTCATGTCCGTCAAGGACGGTATGCTCGAACGGCGCTTCGGACGCATCGTCTGCATCTCCTCGATTGCCGGACTGCGGCCACGCGGGAAAATGATCGCCTACAGTGTATCGAAAGCGGCGGTAATCGCCTTTACCCGTAGTTGCGCCGAGGCGTTCGGACCGGATATCAGGGTCAATTGTGTAGCGCCCGGTCTGATAGAAACGGATATGGGAAAATCCATGGGTGTCGAGGTGATGCAGCGCCTGCGCGATGAGGCATTCCTGAAACGTACCGGCAGGCCCGAGGAGATCGCCGAGACAGTGTCGTTTCTGCTCTCCGAACGTTCCAGCTTCATCACCGGCCAGACCTTTGTTGCCGACGGGGGCCGGGTAACGTTACCGTAACGTGGGGCACGTCGGCCGAAATAAACATCCGGCGGAATTTGAGCAGACACGCTGGACGCGGATCGTCGCCGGGCAGAAGCTATCTCGCCAGGGCACCGGATCCGCCCACACAGGTTTTAAACACCCGGGGAGAGAACCTTGATAGAGAAAAGACCTTTCGGACGCAGCGGTCACCAGAGCACAGTTACTTTGTTCGGCTCCGCGGCGCTCAAGGCGGCAACCCAGGCAGAAGCGGACCGGACACTGGAGGTGCTGCTGGAGTATGGCGTCAATCACATCGATACCGCGCCGCGCTACGGTGACGCGGAACTGCGCATCGGCCCCTGGATGGCCGCGCATCGCAAGGATTTTTTTCTCGCCACCAAGACCGGGCAGCGCGACTACAAAAATGCCCGCGACGAGCTGTCTCGCTCGCTGGAACGGCTGCGCGTCGACAGCGTGGATCTCATTCAAATGCATGCGCTGTATCACCCCGACGAGTGGGACCGGGCGATGGGCGAAGGCGGTGCCCTGGAAGCGCTGGTGGATGCCCGTGACGAAGGTCTCGTCCGTTTCATCGGTGTGACGGGCCACAGCTGGACCGTAGCGGCGATGCACCGTCGCAGTCTGGCGCGCTTCGATTTCGATTCGGTGCTGATGCCGTGCAATTACTACATGATGAGTAACGAGCGCTATCGCAACGATTTCGACGCACTGGTGCGCGAGTGCGAAGCCAGGAACGTCGCAGTGCAGACTATCAAATCGATAGCGCGCGGGCCGTGGGCGACCAGCAAGCAGAAATACGCGACCTGGTACGAGCCCCTCGAAGACCAGGCCGACATCGATCTGGCGATGCACTGGGTTATGGGACGCCGGGGTATTTTCGTCAACACCGCCGGCGATATGACCTTGCTGCCGAAAGTGTTGGACGCGGCGCAGCGTTTCCAGACGCGCCCCAGCGATGCGCAAATGACCGACCTGGTGGAACGCCGGCAGATCAGCTCCCTGTTCGGCATCGGCGATCCGACGCCGCTGGCAGCATGAGCTGCCATTACTTGCGGGCATGAGTAACGCTGCGCGGCTTTTTTCACCTGTTTCGATCGGCGCGCTGGAACTGCGCAACCGCATCGTCGTCTCACCGATGTGCCAGTATTCGGCCGCTGCAGGCTCGGCCAGCGACTGGCATCTGGCACATCTCGGCAGCCTGGCCCTGTCCGGGGCCGGCCTGCTGTTCGTCGAAGCAACGGCTGTCAACCCGGAAGGCCGGATCACCCCCGCCTGCCTGGGTCTTTACAGCGACGACAATGAAGTCTCGCTGGCGCGCGCCGTGGCGGTCGTCAGGCAGGTGTCGGACATTGCGTTTGCCATCCAGCTCGCCCACGCCGGACGCAAGGCGTCCAGTGCCCGTCCCTGGGAAGGCGGAAAGCTGATCGAGCCCGCTGCCGGTGGCTGGCAGCCGGTGGCGCCCTCGGCCATCGCCCTGTATGCGCACGAGGCGCCGCCCAGGGCGCTTGACGAGGACGGCCTGCAACACGTCGAAGCCAGTTTCGCGGACGCGGCACGGCGCACGAAACGCCTCGGTTTCCAGGCGATCGAACTGCATATGGCGCACGGTTACCTGCTGCACGAATTCCTCTCGCCACTGACCAATCGCCGGGTCGACCAATACGGTGGCACGCTGGAGAACCGCATGCGTTTCCCGTTGCGTGTGCTGGCGGCGGTGCAGCGCGAAGCCGGTGCAGACATACCTGTGGGTGTACGAATATCCGCCAGCGACTGGATCGCGGGCGGTTGGGACATCGAGCAGAGCGTCGTGCTGTGCCAGCGGCTGCAGGAAGCCGGCTGCGAATTCGTGGATGTCTCCTCCGGCGGCCTGTCCCCCGAGCAGGACATCCAGCCGGGACCCGGTTATCAGGTACCGTTTGCCGAGCGCATAAAACGCGAAATCAGCATCCCGGTAATCAGCGTCGGCTTAATCACCGAACCGCACCAAGCCGAAGAGATTATCGCTTCCGGTCAAGCCGATATGGTCGCGCTTGCACGCGGCATGCTGAACGATCCGCGCTGGCCATGGCGGGCAGCGGCAGAACTGGGCGCCACCGTGACAGCGCCAGCGCAATACTGGCGTTGCCTTCCGCAGGGCCATCCACGCGTCTTCGGCGACACACCGACCGGTCAGCGTTAGGATCGGAGACTGTCCCCACTATTGATGCCGGGGAAATACGCGCGCTGCAAACTGCGGATAGGCTGCCGCGATTTCGCCGGCGACAGATCCGCGAATCGTGGCGAGCGTCGCGGCGGACGGTGAAGATGTCTCGGCGGGCGCAGCGGTGTAGTCGAATTCGAAACCCGTGTTGTCCAGCACTTCCTCCAGCGTATGACCGGGATGGATACTCGACAGCCGGAAGCGACAATTTTCAGCGTCGAACAGAAACGCCGCCTTGCTGGTAATCAGCGCGTAAGGCCCGCCGCGGCGAAACACGCCGGGTTCACTGACCCCGGGAGCGCTGACGAAATCCACACGCGGCACCAGCACCCGCCGGCTGTGCTCCTCGCGGAACAGAATCACCCGCGGCACCAGAAAATACAGGTACGAGGATCCGAACGACCCCGGCCAGCGCACGCTGCCCGCCGGGTATTCGCCGGCACCGACCAGGTTGATGTTGCCCAGGCCGTCGATCTGGCCACCGCCCAGAAAAAACGCGTCTATGCGTCCTTGCGCCGCGCGGTCGAACAACTCCACGCTGCCGCGAGTAAAGCTGTTTCCGTGCAGGCTCTCCAGCAGTTCGACCCGCAGCGGTTGGCTGCTTTGCGCCCGGGCCAGCAACGCGGCCGACCCCGGAATCGGTGAGGACACGCCGACCGCGACGGTCCGGCAGCCCAGCAGCAGATCAGCGATCGTCGCGATCAGCAGCTCTTCGGGCAGACACTGCATGGCGGCCCCGCCGGAATCAAGTATCGTCTGCAGATTCGGTGCAGTGCCGGAGGTAGTCGTCGAACCCTTCAGCGCTGCGCGCCGCTCTCACATAATTCGCAAGGTGGCGATCGTCCGCGGGATACTGGTCGAGAAACGCAAGCGGCCAGGCGCCCTTGCGCGCCTGCGCAACGGCAGTGACGTACACCGCGGGAACAGTGCCCGCCGCAGTGCCTTCCTCCGCCATCAGATCATCATCGACGATCTCCTCCGCGGTGACCAGGGTATGCGCCGCGGCGTGCGCCATGATCGCCAGTTCCCCGTTTACACCGATCCAGACGTTACCGAACCGGTCAGCGCGCCGCACATGAAACAATGCAAACTCCGGCTCGATAGCGGGCAGCACCAGCAGCGGGTCTTTGCCGTGTGGCGCGAAAGGATTGTCGATGACTTTCCAGTCGTCGCGGTACGCGAGCACGTCCGAGCCTATGACGCCGCGCAGTGGAATAAAGGGAATGCCTTTTTCCGCAGCCTGCAGCCCGGCGTAAATGGCAGGACAGGTGGCATCGCGTACGGCGATCGTGCCCTGCTTGACTGCGGCATTGAAGCGCGGCGCACCGCCGAATTCGCCGAGCGAAACCCCGGACGTCTCGACCGAGGCGACAGAGCCCGCGCCGACCAGCAGGTCCGTTGCCAACCCGCTGGTGGGCACGGTGATCAGATGCAGGTCCCGCACCCCGCGGCGGATGAGAGCGCGTACCGCGCCCATTGGTGCACCGGCACTGTCCTTCGGCAGAGCAAGTCGCGCGCCGTCGGGAATCCGCGCGACCAGTTCGTCGATCGAGTCGACAACGTTAGACTCAGTCACGTCACCTCCGCAAGTCGCCACAGCGGGCAGTTACAGTACAGGAATCGACTGACAAAAAGGTATCTGTCGCGGCGGGTCAATCCAGATCGGCAAGCAGCGGCAGAAACTCCCAATAACTGTCGATGTTACTCAGGCCCTCGCCGTGCACATCGGATCGCCGGTAGGTGATGACCTGCATCCCGGCGGCCAGTCCGGCCGCAATGCCATGATCGCTGTCCTCGACGACAACACAATCGCGTGGCGCGAAGCCGAGGTGCGACGCCGCCACCAGGAACAGATCCGGTTCGGGTTTCCAGCTGTTGATCTCGTAGGCGCTGAACACCGTCTCGAAGTGCCGGTCCAGGCCGGTAACGGACAAATTGAGTTCAGTCTTCGCCCGCGGTGCGCTGGACGCAACGCAACGCGGCAGGTCCAGCCGCTCGAGTGTCTCGTCCACGTGTGGCATCGCCTGCACCGCATCGGCAAGACGCTGCGCCGAGCGGGCGCGAAATTCGGGCACGAACGATTCCGGGAACCGGCAGCCCTCGCGGCTTTCGAGCTCGGCGAGACCTTCGTCCAGCTTACGCCCGGCGAACATTCTGAGCGAGCTCTCCAGATCCAGCGCCAACCCGTGCTCGCCGACCATTTCGACCATCACTTCGCTGGCCAGCGGCTCGCTGTCCACCAGCGTACCGTCACAGTCGAAAATCACACATCTTACGGGCATGTCCACTCAGCCTGACATTGTTCAAGGCGCGACATGATACCCGGGTACGCCGCTCACGGGGATACGGAGAAGTGGGTGAGGTCGGTGAATCCGTAGACACTGACTCGGCCAACGTCACGTGTCTGCCCGTCGCGCGTAAAACGCTGTTTCACGCGGCAAGTCGCTCGTGCGAACGGCTCATTACGATCGGTCGTCCGCGTGAAATCGGAAAAGAAAGCCCATCACCGCCGATGCAGCGGGCTTGCAGCGCGGCCGTTGCCGCTCAGGCCGGCGCCTAGGTACCGCGTACGCACTTGTCAAACAGATCGCCGAACCGCCTGGCTGGATCGTAGCGGTCCTTGAGCGCACGGTAGGCCGACCCATCGTAGTGCCGCCAGAAAGCATCGCGCGTGTAGAAGCTGTCCGAATACAGTGACTTCATCCCGCCAAGCCGGGCAACCTCGTCTTCCACCCGCCTGTTGTAGTGGCCCGGGGCCAGCGCCTGGCGACCCCGCAGCATATCCCAGAAACCGAAATTGACGTACGTCGTACCTGGCTCGAGATGGAACAGAGGGAATCGGTAGCCGTCATGCACCCGGCGAATCGGGCATAACCAGACCGGCGTGATGCCTATTTCGCGGAGCAGGAAACCGAGAAAGTCGGGGGCTTTCGACAACGGTATCACCACGTCCTGAATGACGGACTCCCGATGCACGCCGACGAGCCGGTCCAGACGCCGCATCACACCCCAGCGACTGTTCCAGCGCATCACCTTCTGGTAGAAACGCGAATTCAGCCGTTCGCGGCCGAGCAGCCGGCGCACCAGCGGCTTGTCGGCCCACAGGTTGCGGGAACACCAGAACCAGTCGGTGTCCCAGCGCCACAGATAGTCGCAGGCGGTCAGGTAGTCGCTGTCTCGCACTGGGATAGAGCGGTAATAGATGTGTTCGAAGCCGTAATCACTCGTGTACGGGACTTCATCGGCGAACTTCGCGGTGGTGACGAACAGCGATGCACGATCGAACACCACACCCTCGACGAAATCCGCGTCGCTGTCGCAGAACCGGCCCAGTGCCGCGAACAAGTTGTCGGCCGACGTGAAACGGTGATGGGTCAGCGCGACGCAGGGCCGTACCGGAATTGTCTTGAGACGCGCCCGCAGCGCGTAACCCAGCGTGCCGTAGCTGTTGGGAAACCCGAAATACAGGTCGCGGTGTTCATTGTCCGGCGTACAGGTGACAATGGTCGAGTCGGCGAGCAGCACGTCGATTTCGAGCGCCGTCTCGTGTACCAGCCCATAGCGGAAGGACGAGGATTCGATACCGATCCCCGCCACCGCACCGCCGACGGTGATCGATCGAAGCTGCGGAACTACGCAAGGCATTACCCCCACTGCGAGTGTTGCCTCGACCAGCGCGTCGTAGGGTGTCATGCCCTCCACATCGACGAACTGTGCAACCGGATCGACGCCGAGCACATGCTGCAACCCGCCCACGTCGAGTCCGCCGCCGCCCGGTGCGGGACGGTCCCGGAAAAGATTGGACGTGCATTTTCGCAACCGCACCTGGCGTGCCGACCCGAGAGCATCGGCCAGCTGCGCCTTGCGCTCGGCGTAACCGGCTGTCGTCAACGGCTCACCGCCGCGCGCGCTGGCGGTTGCGGCCGCGCGTAGAGGAAGTCCCGGCTCATCGGGTAGTCGTACAGGGCCACGTTGCCCTTGCTGAACACGATCTGGAACAGGTGCGTGCGCTGCTGCGGCGCGCGGAACATCTCCGCGCACGAGACCAGGTACGTAAGCCATTTGCGGCGGAACGACTCGTCGAAGCGCTGCGGATCGAGCTCGTGGACAGCCGGCCAGTTGTGCTGGAAACGCTCAGCCCACGCATCCAGTGTCAGCGCGTAGTGACGACGCAGGTTCTCGATATCCAGGATCTCGAGGCCGCAGCGCTCCATCTCCGTGATGGTGCGCGCGAGCCCCGGAATCCAACCACCCGGAAAGATGTGCTTGCGAATGTAGAACTCCGTATCCCGCTCGCCGACGTGTCCGATGAAATGCAGCATCCCCAGGCCTCCCGGCTTGAGGAAATCCGCGTGCGCCCTGACGACTTCTGCAAGCTGGTCACGGCCGGCGTGTTCGAGCACGCCGATCGATACCACCTTGTCGAACTGCGCGTGCACGCTGCGGAAATCCGCTTCGCGAACCTCCACCAGGTGTTGCAGCCGCCGGCGGCGTGTTTCCTCCTGCACGTAGGCGACCTGTTCCGGGGTGATGTTGATGCCGCACACGCTGGCGCCGAAGTGTTCGGCCGCATGAAACATGAAACCGCCGAACCCGCAGCCGATGTCGACCACCGACTCACCAGGTGCAAGCCGGATCTTGCGGCACACGTGTTCGATCTTGTTGAACTGGGCCTGCTCGATATCACGCGTGCCGTCTTTCCAGTACGCACAGGTGTACATCATCGACGGATAGTCCAGCCACTGTTGGTAGAAGTCGCTGTCCAGACCGTAGTGAGCGCGCGCGTTGGTGCGCGCCTGCGCCACGCTGGCGTTGGATAACCGCCACTCGTGCCAGCGGTTGCGCAGTTTCACCAGCGCGCCGCTCGAGCGATCGTAGCGCGTCTCGAATCCGATGCGGAACATGCTGGCCAGTTCGCCCTCTATGTCCAGCGAACCGGCGAAATACGCATCCAGGATTCCGACGTGCCCAAACAATATCGCCGCCAGTTCGGCAGTCCTGTTCTTGAAGCTCAGTCGCGCCGACGGTTCGCCGATGCGGTTCTGGAAACGACTGCCATCGGCAAACGTAACCGCGAAACACAAGGCGGTCGAACCACCCAGTGCTTCAAGCCTGCGTCTAAGTATGGTGGATGTGCCCCATCCCATGTCGACCCCCGATAACCGCTGTTTTGAGTATTATTCTGAATTTTCACCAACGACAGATTCTTGATCTGCATCAACGTGACCAGTCCGTACGATCCGCGATACGATGCCAATACGGCTCACGACAACTTAACACACCTAGCGACTTCGTGAATCGGTCTAAGGCCGGGACAAGCACTTCCCGCTGTGGGTGGTGCGGATGCTGGTGGTGGCGTCGGCGCACCGCCGCCGCATCCCGACAAACTAACCTTGATAAGACATTAATTACGCCGAGCCGGCAGATTCCCAGCGCGTATCGCGCTCTCGAAACACGGAGCACGTCGTTGTCGGCGCGCCGGCCAAGAGTCATTCGACCGCGCAACGTCGCTCCACCCCCGGGGCATGGTCACGATATAAGTACGACAGGGGAAAACTGTGATAAATTGTTCGTTCGCGGTGTGTCGCAAACAGGCGAAGAAGCAAGGAAGCACCAGTGGTTCTGAGCCACTACGCTCGCCTCTGTTAGGATGAAGTAATCACCAGCAATCAATTATGAGGAAATGTATTGTGTTAGCTACCAAACGACTAGTTCCACTCGGCATCGTCATTCTTTTTATGTTATCCGCCTGTGGCGGCAGTTCAAGCAGTACCCCTGCACCCGGTGGCGGTGGTGGCGGTGGTGGTGGTGGCGGTGGTGGCGGTGTTACAACCGCAGAGCTGACAGGGACGTGGAAGAGCCCGTGCTTTCTGGAAGATGAAGATCCCCTCAATATTGTCTACCTAATCATCACCGTTACGATAAATGCGACGACAATAACCGGTGTGGCAGATATTTACGACCAAAGCGATGTAACGTGCGCTATGATGGTTTCGCAAGAACCTCTTGATACCCTAACCTATACACTTGGCAGTAATGTAACGGTGGATGGCTCGGTCGATGGAATCACTACCGCCACCGAGATGGATATCGTAGATCCAAGCGATCCAAGCGAGAACGAGTTTGAAATTGCTGCGATTAAAGACAACAAATTGTACTTGGGTGATACTGACGGTGCCAACGATGGCTCAACAGATGCCCTTCGCCCCACTCAGCTGGATGGATCATCCTTCTTAACCAAGCAATGATTCAGGGAAAGAACACGTTATCCTGAAACGATCACCGTCTATCCCGATGGAGCGGGATAGACGCTATCGTTTACCCGAATATATTGGGGATAGAAGGGACAGAGAACATTTCTTTACGACGCCCCACCACCCCTGAAATCCGGCCAAACCACGGACTTGGGCTGGGGTCTGTAATCGATGCGCGCACACGGTTCTCCGCTTCATGCCATCGCAAACCCGGCGAACGCGCCCAGGCCACTTTGTCTTGGAAGCATAACGATCTGAATACATATCTATAAAAATCCCCGGTGAATGAAGAGGAATAACCGGCGCTTGCTGGTGGGAAGCCACGATCCCGGAAACTGAAACTCTTCGTCCAACAGGTTGTTTATCCCCGACAGGCAGAATGCGCAAACGTTTCGGAAACCGGTAGCTCCAAATATCGTAAGCGCTCAGCGAACTGCGTTGTGGATCAGATGCGTCTCGATCGCACGGTCAACAATGGCCAGCACCTTGCTCATCACGTGCGGATGGGCAGCGAATAGAAAGGGAATGGCATACGGCACGCTCGGCACCCACTGGCGCATCGGTGGCTCAGGCAACACCTCGTCGACCAGCAGTACCGCACTCTCGAACATCCGCCGCGCCCCGCAGACTCTCCGAGGCATTCGCCGGTTATTCTTCTGTGCGCTTGTGAACCTCAAGATGCTTGATTCTGACTGCACAGGTCAGAACCAAGCACGGTATTGAGGGTAATCGCCCCTCAAAACTCAACAACGGCAATCTCGCCCACTCTCAGGGGGACTTTTTTGGTTACACCATCAGCAGTCACGTCGGCTTCGACAGTACCCGTGATGTTTACGAAATACGCGATGTATTGTGGAGCAGCACCGAGATTTCCTCTGCCTGGACAAACGGCACCACTAGTCGCCATCTGGCCGCTATCCGCCCCGGTACAATCTGTGTACACCCTGTCGAATGTTGCCGGTACTGATGAAATTGTTACGCCATTTATTTCAACGTCGTTGTCTTCCACACCGACAGCGAGCCAGGCAAAATCCGGGAGCCCGGGCTGGGGGAACTGTGGTGCAAACGCGTCATTAATAATGATTTGCGTACTACCGGTAAGCAGGATTGTCTGATCAATACCTGTCTGATTGTTACTGAATGCCACCTTTTCGCTGTTCAAGGTAGCGAAAGTGTCTTTTGAGAAACGCAGATAGAATGTTCTGTTTTGTTCCACGGCGATCGAATAATCTCCGTTGGCATCTGTCATGGCCGTAGGATTCGCCGGGTCGCCGGGATCTGTATAGACGGCCTCAACAGTAACATCGGGCTCGGCGACATCGCCGAAAACAGCAGTGGGAGTCTCTATTTTCCCGCTGATCGCAATATTTCCAGGAGCAGCTGGTGGTGCGGCTGGCGCCGGTGTCGATGAACTGCCACCGCAACCTGACAAAGTAAATGCAAACCCGACTATGCAGGCAAAAGCGGTCAAGGCTCTGTTGCGCGCATGTGATTTCTTGATATATATCATGAATCCTTTTCTCCTAACTACTTGATATCAGTTTTGCCAGGTACGCTGCAAGATGCCTCACCGTGCATCACAAAGCAAGAAACACGTAGACCTGTCCATGCTGGCCCCTGCGAGGCCTGGAACGCACGCAAACCGAGTATCCATTCTGTTCGGGAAGGCTGGCGTGTAGAAGGTCGCGGTGACTCCCGCCACCTTGCCGTTCATCATCATGCAGGGTGATCCTCTGGTCATAGGCGCACGAGTGCCTATATACCTATACACTTCGCCTACCCTATTTTCCTGCGGAGGAGTCCATGCCCGTTCAACGTATGCGAACCAATGACCGGATGAGCCAGATTGTGGTTCACGGGGACACTGTCTATCTGGCAGGGCAGGTTGCCCTGACAGCGCCGGGAGAAAGCGTCGCCGAGCAGACCAGGGCCATCCTGGCACAGATCGACGAGTTGCTCGCCGAGGCGGGCACCGACAAGTCCAAAGCCCTGTCGGCGACCATCTGGCTGACCAGCATGGACGATTTCAATGAGATGAACGACGTGTGGGATGCCTGGACCAGGGGGGGCAACGCACCCTGCCGCGCATGCGTCGAATCGCCGCGCCTCGCCGCGCCCCAGTTTACCGTCGAGATCGGCCTGATCGCCGCGAGATAACCGGCCGCGCGGACGCAACCGCAGATGACTATCGTCGTTCTCGGCGCAGGCGTCGTTGGCGTAACCACCGCCTACAAGCTGTTGCGCGACGGCCACGACGTGACCGTGATCGACCGCGCCGAGGGGCCGGCGCTTTTCGCCAGCTACGCCAATGCCGGGCTGGTTGCGCCGGGCCACGCGTATGCCTGGGCCTCACCCCTCGCGCCGGGTCTGATGCTGCGGTCGCTGTGGCGCCGGGACCAGGCGATCCGGTTCCGCCCGGCGGTATCGCTGCGGCAGTGGACCTGGCTGGCTGCGTTCCTGAAACAGTGCAATGCCGAAAGCGCTCGGCGCAACACCGAGATCAAGGCGCGCCTGTGCCGGTACTCGCAACAACAGCTGGCAATTGTTACAGCGGAAACCGGCGTGGCCTATGACGGCCGTAAAGGCGGACTGATCTATTTTTACCGCTCGCCGCAGGCATTTGCCGCGGCCGCCGAAAAATGCGAAATCCTGCGCCGCCAGGGGATCACCGTCGAAACGCTCCAGCCGCACGAAATCGCCGAGCGCGATCCGGGACTCGCGCCCGCGGCCGGGCAGATTGCCGGCGCGCTGTTCGCGCCAACCGACGAAAGCGGCGACGCGCATCTCTTCACCAGAGCGCTTGCGGAACACTGTGCGGAACTGGGCGCCACGTTCCACTACGGGGTAGAGGTCAAAGCGTTCGCCCACAACAGCGACAGGGTGAGCGGCGTCGAGACGTCGGCCGGCCCGATTTCCGGCGACCAGTTCGTGCTTTGTTGCGGCGTTCACAGTGCGGCTCTGGCGGCGCCGCTCGGCCTCAGACTGCCTATCTACCCTGTGAAGGGTTATTCGGTGACCCTGCCCATTACCGATGCGCAACGCGCCCCGCAGCTGGGCGGCGTCGATGAGGAGAACCTGCTCGCCTATTGCCCCATGGGCGAGCGGCTGCGGCTCACCGCGACGGCGGAAATTGCCGGCTACTCCACGGCCCACAAACCCGGAGATTTTCGTGCGATGCTGAACCGCGCGCAGGCGCTGTTCGGTGCTTGTGTGGACTATACACGGCCCGAATACTGGGCGGGGCTGCGACCGATGACGCCGAGCGGGATCCCGATCGTCGATCGCTCACCGCTCGAGAATCTCTGGCTCAACACCGGTCACGGCCACATGGGTTGGACGATGGCGAACGGCTGCGCGCAGATACTCACCGATCTGATCGGCCAGCGCGCGCCGCAGCATGCAACGGAGGGACTGCGCTATGAGCACGTCTGAAACCGGTGTCGCGACCGGCGGCTGCGAAATGATGGAGAACCTCGCCTTCACGACCGAAAAGGCCGTAGGCTCGCGAGCGAGAATCGGTCTGGTTGTGCTCGCCACCGACTACACGGTCGAGCACGAATTCAGGCGCATCATAACGATGCCGGGCGTGGATTTCTACGAGGCACGAATCCGTAACTCGCCATCGATCACGCCGGCCTCACTGACCGCGATGGAACCGCTGATCACCGAAACCGCGGAACTCATTCTGCCCGGTGATGAACTCGACGTCCTGGCCTTCGGGTGCACGTCCGCTTCGATGGTGCTCGGCGAGGAACTCGTCGGCGAACGCCTCAAGTCGGCCAAGCCCACGGCGAAAACCACCAACCCGATCAGCGCCGCATTCGCCGCGTTCGATGCGCTGGGCGCGAAACGCATTGCCGTTCTCACACCCTACCGCCGCGACGTCAACGACATCGTTCGCGAGTACATCGAAAAGCGCGGTTACACCGTACCGGTGTTCGGCTCCTTCAACGAGGAGCACGACCCCACGGCGGCTGCCATCGACGCTGACAGTCTGCGCAACGCCGTGGCAACGATAACCGCGGGCCGAGATGTGGACGCCGTGTTCGTTTCGTGCACCTCGATCCGGCTGGTCGATGCGGTGGCAGGCATCGAAAACGACACGGGAATTCCAACCACGTCATCCAACCACGCCATGGCATGGCACTGCTTGCGGCTGGCCGGCGTCAACGACACGCTCACAGGGCGCGGACGCCTTTTTGAGTGCACACTGTGATCGGCATTAGCGAATGCCGCGCCAAGCACGCTGAGATCCAACCAGCATGGGCTACGAGGTGACGGTGGCGGCAGATGCCTGCCCCACCGCCACTCAGCAACAACACGAAGCGTCGCTGAACGCCATGCGAGTACTCGCCGGGATCAAGACGGTTGCCGAACTGCCGGCTGATTTCGGCGCCGCCAAGGTTGAATAAGAGGTCATCGGAAATGCGCGCTGTAAACATCGAAAGTCTCGGCTTCATCGGGCTGGGGGTCATGGGCGAAGCCATGTGCCGGAATCTGACCACCCGGGGATCCTGGCCGGTAACCGCTTTCGATGTTAAACCGGAACCATTGGCCCGCGCCGTCGAGGCGGGCGCAAGCAAGGCGTCATCGGCCGGCGAAATCATGGACACGACCGATATGGTGATCACGTGCCTTCCCGGCGGCGACGAAGTGCGCAAGCTCGTGCTCGGCGGCGATGGACTGATCAACCGAGTTCGAGCCGGCCAGTTCCTGGTGGACATGTCCACGTCACAGCCCTCGCTGATGGAGGAAATCGCCGAGGTCGCTCGTGATCGGGACGCGCATTTCGCTGATGCCCCAATCGCGCGAACCCGCCAGGCGGCCGCGGACGGCACGCTCGCGATAATGGTTGGCGCCGACCAGGCGGTGTTCGATGCCATTTACCCCGTACTGTTCACCATGGGCACGGACGTCGTGCATTGCGGTGGGCCGGGGGCCGGTCAGGTGGTGAAAACCATGAACAACATGGTGCTGTTTCAGACCGTCGCCGCGCTGGCGGAAGCCTTGTGTATCGCGGAACGGTCCGGTGTCGATGGAAACACTCTCTTGAACGCGATGAGCAAAGGCTCTGGCGACAGCTTCGCGCTGCGCAATCACGGTATCAAAAGCCTGTTGCCGGAAATCTATCCTGGCCAGGCGTTTTCGGTGAAATACGCGGCCAAGGATCTTTCCTATGCGCTGGATGCGGCCAGGCAGCACGGCGTTCGTACACCCGGCGCGCAAAGCGTGGCGAAACTGTTCGAGCAGGCGATCGCAGCGGGCGACGGCGATCGTTACTTTCCGGTGATTCGCCGGCTGCTGGCGTGAAACGTCACGGCTTCCAGAACGGCTTGTGAATCTCACGATTCGCCTCTTCTGGTGTCAAACCGATATCGTGCAGCATATACGGCCCGACGCGCGATAGCCGCCGCAAGTCGGCGCGGTAGCGCTTGCGCTCTTTCCACAGTGCGACAGTGTCCGCGAGCACCGCGCCGTGCTTTCGCAGCCGCAGTGAGTAGACGGGAGCAATGGCTTGCGCGGTGTGTGCTGCGCTGTGGATTCTCATGACTAGTCTCCTGTTGATGAAAGTGGCTCGGGGCCCCGGCTTGCGGCAAGTGACTTGCCGATTGCCCGTGGTGAGTTGTACCGATACCCGGCCGCGGCGTGGGCGCCAAAAAGGCACGGTTCTGCCACTTTTTTACTACCTGCCCAGAATTCAAGCAGTTACATCCTTTCGCAGTGACGCCCGGCGCGGTTACGATTGGCTATGGCAGGCAATGAATCCAGCACGCGGCCCGACAACGATCGGGTACTGCAGGTAGCCGATTGGTACGTGGTACCCGCGGCCTGCCGTATCGAGCGTGACGGCAAGACAACCCGAATCGAACCCAGGATGATGGCTGTTCTGGAGTACCTGGCGGCACGGCCGGGCGAGATGGTGACGCGCCGGGAACTCGAAGATGCTATCTGGTCGGGCACGGTCGTCGTTTACAAAACGCTTACCAACACCATCATCAAGTTGCGCAAAGCGCTCAAAGATCCACACGCACTGGAAAGTTACTACCGCGGCGAGGACCTGCTGTGGCGTTCGACCACGAAGCTGGAAATGCGCGAAGCGCAGCGTCTCTTCGAGGAAACCATCCACCTGGAACCGCAATTGCCCGTTGGCTACGCGGCCGGCGCTCTGACCTACTGGGCAGAGGCGATTTCCGGGTTGAGCGATGACTCCTCAAAGTGTCTCGAGCGAGCGACTGAACTGGCGCGCGATGTGATCCGGCTGGACGACGTAACGGGCTACGCGCACATAGTAATGGCGCATGTGCATTTGACCTGGGGAGAATTTGATGAAGCGATGGCACAGGCTGACCAGGCCGTTTCCGATCGGCCGAGTTGCCCCACGTCCTATGCGATCAAAGCCAGCATTCTGACCTACCTTGGGCGGGCCGGCGACGCGATCGAATTTGCACAGTACGCGTTGCGCCTGACCCCTGTGCATCCCCCGCTTTATCCTGCCGTTCTTGCCAGTGCTTACTGCAGTTGCGATCGCTATGAGGAGGCGGTGGCTGCGGCACAGACGGCTATCCATCTCGAAGGCAACGACATAACTCCCTACCTTCTTGTGGTTGCCGCGCATGCCGCGCTGGGCCGCACAGAAGACGCGCAGTGTGCAGCCAGAAAAGTTCTGGAGATCAAGCCGGAGTTTGCGCTCGCCGAGTTCGCACAATCGCAACCATACAAAAACGCTGAAACATTGCAGCGGATAGTCGTCCGGCTGAAATCGGCTGGGCTCAACTAGCCCGCCCCGTCTCACATCGCTGATGGAATGGAATGCTGAAACGCTGCCTGCCGCGCTCGCGGTTGTGTCGGCATTCCTGTTCGCGTTGGGGGTGCAGTTACAGCACCTGGGCCTGAAGCACGCAGATCCGAGAACCGGCACCCTGATTTCTATCGGCGCGACCGCGGCGGTCTACTGGCTGGTGGCGCCAATGTTCACCATCTCCACATACTGGTTGACTGTCGGAGCGCTGTGGTTCGCGCTGGTGGGATTGTTCCGCCCGGCTCTCTCGGCACGGCTGGCAATGTCCGGTATCAAATACCTCGGCCCGACGCTGACCAGCGGCCTGGCCGCGACCAATCCCATCTTCGCCGCCGCGGCGGCAGTCATCATCCTGGGCGAAATTCTTACCCTGCCAATCGCCGTCGGCACTGCGGCCGTGGTTATGGGCGTGTTCGTGGCCAGTTTCGCGCGCGGCGGCATACGCCGGGGGTGGCCACTATGGGCCATCGCGCTGCCCCTGGGTGCGGCCTTCTTCCGCGCCATCGGGCACCCCATCACCATGATCGGCTACGAAACGGCACCAAGTCCCTATTTCGCCGGCCTGGTCTCCTACAGCGTGTCGTTTGTCGTCAGCCTGGGTGCCTACCAACTGGGCCGGCGGAAGATGCCCCCGCTGTCACCGGGCATGGGCTGGTTTGCACTGGCGGGTACCATCAACGGACTGTCCCTTTACTGCCTCAACACGGCACTGGCCACCGGCAAACTGTTGACCGTGGCGCCGATCGTCTCCTGTTCCCCGGTGTTCGCCATGGCCCTGGGCTTGTTCGTGTTCAAGAAAGAAATCATCACCCGGCGCACCGTCGCGACCATTGCACTGGTGGTGCCGGGCGTGGTGATCGTGGTCGTGTACGGATGAGTTGACGATAAGGCGCGCTGCTATTCCTCGAGCAATTCCACGGTTACGGGGTCACCGGATCCGACGGCGCTCAATTGTGTTACGTCGTCAAGCGCTCTGGCCCAGATGTTGGTCGGCGCCGCCAGGCGTATCTCGTTGCCCCTGGAAACCGGCGTGCGGCCGAATCCGATAGCGATCGAACTGCCCTCTACCCAGAAAGCGATCTCGCCCGCCTCGATCACGTCGCGTGCATCCGCTTCGCGCGGCACGTCGACGGGCGTGGAAAAATAGACCTCCTCGCCCCACGTGTTGGCGCTCGAGCGTATCGGCAACGCCAGAAAAATCGCCTCCGCGGTCGGGGTTTGCAGAAGTTCCGCCCGAATGGTCACCGGACCGGCGGTGATTTTAATCTTACGCATGGCGCCTCCGGCGCTGGAGAAAAATCAATCGCGCGGCTCGACCCACGTTTCCGACCAGGCGAGTACCGCGCTCGACGATTGCCGGTCTCCGCGTTGCTCCTCCCAGGGCATGCCACTGGCAAAGCGTCCGTTCAGCGACACCTGCGCCGAGCGCGCCGGGAAAAACGTGCTGAACACGCCGATGGGCCGCCCGTCCATGCCGGGCGGCATGTTGAGCACGAACGGCTCGATACCGTCGTACCAGGTCATTCGGATGAGATCGTCGTCGGACTCGACGAGCTCCACGGCACTCGAGCGAGGGTCACCGTAGCGCTCGAAAGCCGCGGCGATGACAGGAATGCCCGTGTCGGCGAACTCGGGAAACAGCAGGGTCTCGATGCTGCGCTGCAACCAACGGGCGACCGCGGCATTGTCACTGTAGACACGTACTGCCCCACCGGTGAGCTCGCTCTTCATGAACAGCGCATGACCTGTGCCGGCAGGGCACCACAGCACGCGCCAGTGGCTCAACCGATCGGTCATGGTCTTGCCCTGGTCGGGGCTCAGGCGGATGAAAGAGTTCTCACCGGTCATCAGCACCCGGTTAGGGTCGACGGGGGAAGTCATGGAATTCTCCTCTCCAGGTGTCCAGCTACAGCACAGCTCCGTGCATGATCGCCTGCCGCCCACCGGTGTGCAACAGCAGCGGGTGCCATGGCCGCGGGCAAAACCCCGACCTCGATTTGACAACCTTGCAGAGCGCTTGCCATTCTCGCAGCAGCAATGGCGTATGCGGTTTCCTGGGGGGCGTGCGCTGTACGCAGTTTGCCGGGAGGAAATCACGAACGTACAACAACAAACGGCAGCCGGCGCTGATCCCGTCACCGCAGACCTGGTCGTCTTGGGGAGTGGCGCAGCGGGCCTGACCGCCGCACTCACCGCATCCCTGGCGGGATTACAGGTTATCGTGCTCGAACACGCCCGCGACGTCGGCGGGACCAGCGCGCGTTCCTCGGGCACGGTGTGGGTACCGGGCAATCATTACGTGCGTACGCATAGCGGGCACGACGATCGCGAACACGCCGGACGCTATCTGGCATCCCTGGCAGGCGAGCGCGACGAACCGGTCATGCGCAAGGCATACCTGGACAACGCGCCGCTGATGATCGAAGACCTGCATGAACGTGCGGGCATCAGGTTTCGCCCTTATCTGACAGCTCCCGATTACCGCCAGGATCATCCCGGCGCCGCCAGCGGCGGCCGCCCCCTGGAACCACTGCCCTTCGACGGCCGGTTGCTGGGTGCCGAGTTTTCACGCCTGGCCTGGCCACTGCCGGAGCTGATGCTGTTCGGCCGCATGATGGTCACGCGCGGTGAAACGGCGCAGCTGCTCCAAGCGGACCGTTCGCTGCCCGCGATGTGGCTTGGTACGTGTCTGCTGGAACGCTACCTGCGCGACCGCATGCGCTATGCGCGTGGTACGCGTCTGGTGTTAGGTAATGCACTGGTGGCACGGCTGTACAAAGCCTTGCTGGATCGCCGTGCGCCAGTCTGGACCAGCGCACACTGTGAACGTCTGCTGGAAAGCGGCGGCCGGATCTGCGCTGTGGAAGTAGCGCGCGAGGGACAAGTCGTCACCGTGCGGGCCCGATGTGGCGTGGTCCTCGCAGGCGGCGGCTTCCCCGCGAGTGCGGCGTGGCGGGCGCGACATCTGCCCGCGCCGCTGGCCGAGCACACCCCGGCCGCGCCCGGCTGCGACGGCAGCACACTCGACCTGGCCGTGGCCGCGGGCGCGGCGCTGGGACCGGCGGGTGTGGATAATGCACTGTGGTTTCCGAGTTCCATCGCCACCCGGCCCGACGGTTCGACCGCCGTTTATCCGCACATCGTGCTCGACCGGGCCAAGCCTGGCCTTATCGCCGTGAATCAGCAAGGGCAGCGTTTCGTCGACGAAGCCGTGTCCTATCATGAGTTCGTACGCGCCATGCACCGCGCCCATCGTGAGTCGGCCAGCATTCCGGCCTGGTTGATCTGCGATCGCCCATTTATCCGCCGCTACGGCCTTGGCCTGGTGCGACCGCGCACACGGAGCCTGCGTAAATACGTAGCCAGCGGTTACCTGCACACCGCACCAACACTCGAGGATCTGGCCGGCAGGATCGGTTTGTCGGCGGCCGGGCTGCAATCCACGGTTGCGCGATTCAACGGCTTCGTGCGCGCCGGTGTCGATGAAGATTTCGACAAGGGCGGCAATATTTACGACCGCAGCGGTGGCGACGCGAATGTCAGGCCAAATCCGTGTCTCGGGCCGATCTCGACTCCGCCGTTCTACGCGTTGCCGGTGCTGCCCACGCCGCTCGGCACCAGCCGGGGACTATTGACGGATTCACGGGCGCGGGTGTGCACCGCATCGGGTGAACCGATCCCGGGACTTTATGTGTGCGGCAACGACATGCAATCTGTTTTCGGGGGTGAATATCCCGGAGCCGGGGCACAACTGGGTCAGGCAATGACGTTCGCCTGGGTCGCGGCCCGGCATGCGGCCAGCGCCAGTAGCCGGGCCCGCAGCACACCAGCCGTCCGGCCGGCAGCGGCTGCAAACAGTCTTTAGACATCACAACCACGCGAGGCAATATGGCAATGCGCAAAGGCGGCGATCTGGTCGCCGAGTTTCTCGTCAAGGAAAAAATCCCTTACGTTTTCGGCATCTGTGGCCACGGCAATATCGGCCTGTTGGATTCGCTTTACGACGTCAGGGACAAGGTACAGCTGGTGTCGCCCCGGCACGAGCAGGTTGCCGCGCACATGGCTGACGGATTTTTCCGGGTAAGCCACCGGCCGGCGGCGACGTTGACCTCCACCGGCCCCGGCTCGGCCAATCTGATCATGGCGCTGGCGGTCGCGCAGACCGATTCCTCGGCGGTGCTGTCGATCACCGCGAATGTGCCGACTTCGCAGTTCAACCGCGGCCCTTTCCAGGAACTCAACCGCCATCACCAGGCGGATTTCAACAACGTGATCAAGCCGGTGGTGAAGCGAAGTTTTCAACCGACGAGGGTGGAAATGCTGCCGCTGGCAATGCGCCAGGCGGCCACCACCATGACCAGCGGAAGGCCGGGGCCGGTCAATCTGGACATCCCCTTCAACCTGTTTCAGGAAAGTGCCGAGGTGGACGTCGAACCGGCCTGGGACGGGTTCAACAGCCGCCGCAGCGGCGCGAGCGAAGCAGACGTGGTGCGCACCGTGGACTGGTTGCTGGAGGCCGAGCGGCCGGCGATTTTCATCGGCCACGGCGTTACCCTGTCCGAAGCGGGTGAGGAATTGACCGCGCTCGCTCAGCTGCTTTCCGTGCCGGTAATCAGCTCACCCAACGGCATGGGCTGCCTGGACATGCGCGACGATCTTTCGCTGGGATTCATCGGCCGCAACGGCGCCTACCCGGCCAATCAGGCGGGCCGGCACGCGGACCTGGTACTGGCTATCGGCGCACGCTTCGATGACCGGTCGTCCTCGTCGTGGCTGCCGGGGTATTCCTGGAACTTCCCGCATACCCGCCTGATACACGTGGACGTCGATCACGCGGAGCTCGGGCGCAACTACGCGCCCGACCTCGGCATACTGGCGGACGCCAAGGCGTTCATTCAGCAGCTGCTATCAGAAATCCACCGCCGCACACTCGACACTGGCCCACGTCTGGGCCCGTGGTACGACAAGATCGCCCACTGGCGTGCCGAGTGGGAAACTTTCGTACGGCCCGGGTTCGAAACGCACAGTGCACCCATACGCCCGGAGCGCATCGTCGCCGATTGCCGCGCGGTGTTACCTGATGATGCAATCATCTCGCTGGATTCCGGCATTCATCACAATTGGTTCATGCAGTTCTGGGAAGCGCGCCGGCCGCAGACCATGCTCAACACCTGGGGTTATTCCGGCATGGGATTCGGCCCCTGCTCCATTCTCGGCGCCAAGCTCGCGGCACCCGACAGTCCGTGTGTGTCGATCTGCGGCGATGGCGGCTTCACCATGGTACCTCACGTCCTGTGCACGGCCGTGGAGTACGACATTCCGGTTGTCTGGGTAGTGTGGAACAATTTTGCCTGGGCGGCGATCCGCGATCTGCAATACGCCTATTTCGACGGCCGGGAGATCGGCACGGCGTTTTACCGGGGACCGAACAAGGAACCCTACAATCCGGATTTTGCGGCCTGGGCCAAAGCCGCGGGTGTTGCGGGGATCACGGTAACGCGCTCGGAGGACTTCGCGGACGTGCTGGCAGAAGCCGTAGCGTTCAACAAACCGGCAGTCATCGACGTACATGTCGATGCTGAAATCCGACCCCCCGGCACGGGCGCCTGGGCCCTGCCGCCCATCGCGCCCAAAGAGCCTGTGTTCGGCAAGCCCTGGAGCCCCTGAACGCAGTGCGCATCGCATAAATCACACACAAAAGCGGCGCGCCATCAAATAAACGCAGCCCTTCTCCCCGCCGGGAGAAGGGCTTGGGATACGGGCGGCCTGCGCTGTGCCCTTCCATCGCCAGCACTCGACAAGCTGTGGCGAGTTCACCCAGCGTCTGGCGAAGTTGGTTGCTCATGACCCGTTGTGTCATTGTTTTCCCGCGTCCCTTGATTAACAGGTTATCGAGCACAGGAACAATGCACGCGCAAGAAAAGCCCGCCGCACCGGCTGTCCGTCCAAGCAAAACACCAATGACGACAACGTTCACCGGTCAACCGGGCGCCCGCAGGCCGCCGTTTCGGACCAATCATGCGGGCAACCTGCTGCGCCCCACCGCCCTGAAACAGGCCCGCGAGCGGCTTCTCGGCACGGACACGGCGGTTTCGAACCTGGAGGCCCCATGACAGCACCGCACTGCGCAAAGTCGAGCACACGTGTATCCGCGAGGCGATCGCGATGCAGGAGGCAAGTTCAGTGAAAGGCAATAACCCTCAGCGAGTCGGATCAGCGTGCCAAGCTGGAACGCCTCGTCGAAGTAGCGCACCGCGTATGGGGAGAGGCCTGAGCGAGCGGCATCGAGCGTGCAGCACGGCTGACCCGAGCCACCGCCGCGTCGAACGCAGCCACGCGCTCGGAGATATGTTGCCGGGCATGCTGCAACGTCAAGACAACAACTGCGGTAAAAATAGGACGATCCCGGGAAACGCCACGATCAGTGCGACCCGCAACAGCTCGGCGGCGAAAAACGGCATCACGCCGAGGAAAGTCTGGCGCATCGGCACATCCGGTGAGAAGGCGTTGATGACGAAAACGTTCATACCAACCGGCGGCGTAATCAGGCCGAGCTCAACGACGATCAACGCGATGATGCCAAACCAGATTTTCAGCGTTTCCTCGTCCATGCCGAAGTCCATTCCGGAAATAACCGGCCAGAAAAACGGAATCGCCAGCAGAATCATCGACAGGCTGTCCATCAGACACCCCAGGACAATCAGTGCGATCAACAGCAACACCAGGATCATGTACGGTGACAGTCCGCTGGAAATCATCAAGTCGGCCGCCGCCATGGGCACACCGCCGCGCGACAGGAAGATCTTGAGCAGCTCCGCCCCTAGCAGGATCAGATAAATCATTCCGGTGGTACGCGCCGTCTGCAGCAGCGACTGCCGGAAGCCGGCGAGCCCGACGCGCTTGCGGGCAAAGCCGTATATCGCGACCAGGAAAGCGCCGATAGCCGCGGCCGGCGTAGGGTTGAATACACCGAGGTAGATGCCGCCGATCACCAGCCCGAAAATCAGCGCCACTGGCGAGATGCCCAGCGTCGCCGCTCGCAACTCGGCTGCGGTGACGCGTTCGCCGCGCGGACCGGCCTGGGGACGTACAGCGACGTAGACCGCGATTGTGAGCATGAACAGCGCCACCGCGATGAGGCCGGGTATGAAGGCGGCTATGAACATCGTGATGATGTTTGCCTCGACGATGATCGCATAGATGACCAGCACCACGGAGGGTGGAATGAGGATGCCGAGAACACCACCGGCGGCGATGGTGCCGGTCGCAAGAACCGGTGAATACCGGTAACGCCGCAGTTCCGGCAGCGCCACCTGGCCCATGGTCGATGCCGTCGCCAGCGAAGAGCCGCAAACGGCACCGAAACCGGCACAGGCGGCGATCGCCGCCATGGCGACACCGCCTCGCATCCATCCCAGCCAGGCGTTGGCCGCCCGGAACAGATCGCCGCTCAACCCGGCCCGGGTGGCGATATTGCCCATCAGCACGAACATCGGAACGACCGACAGATCGTAGATGGAAAACTGCGCGTAGGCGAGATCCTTGAGTTGTGCCAGTACGATGTTGGGGCCCGACAGTATCGACACACCGGCAGCGCCGACCAGGATCATCGCGTACGCAATGGGCATGCGCAGGGCGATCAGCCCGATCAGCGCGCCCAATCCGAGGACGCCGATAAGCAGGTTCGACTCCACCCTTGTGCCTGCCTATTCCACTTCGCCGGCAACGTGCCGCACGCGTTGCAGCGCATCCGCCGACGTCACCAGCGCCGCAACCACCAGCAGCGCCAGCGACATCAGGATCGGAATGAAGGCCGTCCACAGCGGAAACCCGATGATCGATGTGATCTCATCGTGCTCGTAGTAATCCATCAGGCCAGCACTCATACGCCACAGCAGGATCGCAGCGAACGCCAACGCCACCAGCGAGGCCAGCATCTCCAGCACAGCCTGCCCGCGCGGACCCACCCAGGAGGTGAAAATGTCGGCTGTCACGTTCGCGCCGCTGATCTGGCAGTAGGGAAGAAACAGGAACACGGCTACCGCTACGCCGACTTCGACCATCTCGAAATCGCCCGCGAAGGGTTTGTCGAACAGGAGATTGCCGGTGGCGCTCGCCACGGTGAGCAGCACGATGCCCGACAGCAGCAGGCCGCCGAGCAGCGCCCACAACTCGGTGATCCGCCGGACGAGGCCCCGCGGCCCCCTCCTCCAGCGTTGCTCTTGCGCCTCTTTCATCGCTCGCGCGGAAAGAGACTGGTGGTGCTATCTACTTGCTGTGCCTGGCGATTGCTGCACGCGCAGCGGCAACCAGCGCGCGGCCGTCTATCCCCTTCGCTTCGACTTCCGCGATCCACCTGTCTACGACCGGTTGCAGGCGCTTCTCGAACTTTGCCAGTTCGCTCTTGCCGATCAGGATGTGCTCGTTTCCCGCGTCCACTGCCGCCTTCAACCCGCCGGTTTCGGTGCGCGTCCAGATCTCGCCGATTTCGCGCCACCAGGCCGCTCCGGTCTGTTCGTCCATGACTTTTTTCAGATCGTCGGGCAGGCGGTTCCAGCTGTCCGGGTTCATCGAGATCTGGAACGTGGTGGTCCCGAAACGTGTGTTGTCGACACCTTCGATCTGGTACTTGGTCAATTCGTGAATTTTCAGCGGGCGAATGATCTCAAACGGAATCAGCGCGCCGTCCACGACCTTCTTGGACAGTGCCTGTGGCAATTCAGGCACCGGCATGCCGACCGGTGTCGCACCTAGCGCTTCTAGAATCCACGCTCCTGTGCGGGTCGGGATACGCATCTTCTTACCTTCGAGATCGCTGGCGGTGCGCACCGGTGAATCGACCATATGAATTGCCTGGCCGGCGTGCACGTGAAGCGCCAGCACCTTCACGTCCTTGTAGTCGTCGGCCAGGTACTCGTCGAACGTGTCGTACATTGCCATATTGGTGGCCACGGCATTGTTGGTGTGCACGAAAGGCAACTCGAAAACCTCTGTACGCGGATGCGAACCGGCAGCGTAACCGTTCACCGCCCAGATAATGTCGACAACACCGTCGCGTACCTGGCGAATCAGCTGCGGTGGTTTACCGCCCAGCGTCATGGACGGGTAGATGTCGATCTTGATGCGACCGTTGGACGCTTTTTCCACACGCTCTGCCCAGGGCGCGAGCATGGCGGCGTGAGCCGGGGCTTTGGGACTGAGAAAGTGATGCAGCTTCAATGTCACTTCTGGCGCGGCGTTCGCAACACCCGCAAGCAGCGCGAGTGCGGCAGCGACCGTGAGTCGTCCGATGCAAGTAGCCATGGCTATCCTCCTGCGAGTTTTATTTATCATGCCGGGGTTCGACGTGTACCCCTTGTCCACACATATCATCTTGACCACGAACAGTCGACAATTATATTAATTACAATCCGCCATTGATTGCTACAGCGGTCGTTTTACCTGAGGGTGTCGAGCATGGAACGAACGTTCGAAAATGAAATCGGCATGCTGCGCCTGGGTGAGGGTGAAACGTTCTATGGCGAAGGTATTCTCGCCATCACCAAAGGATTGCTGCAATCGGGGGTAGCCTACGTCGGGGGGTACCAGGGCGCACCCGTGTCGCACTTGCTCGATGTCCTGGTCAGTGCCCAGGATTACATGGTGGAAATGGGTGTGCATGTTGAAGCATGCAGCAACGAGGCTTCCGCGGCCGCTATGCTCGGCGCGTCCATTAATTACCCGGTGCGTGGCGCCGTAACCTGGAAGTCCATTGTCGGTACCAACGTCGCTTCGGACGCGCTGTCGAATCTGGCCTCGCCCGGCGTGCTGGGGGGCGCACTCGCCGTCATCGGCGAAGACTACGGCGAAGGCTCGAGCGTTATCCAGGAACGCACATACGCCTACGCCATGAAATCCACGCTGCTCATGCTGGACCCCCGCCCGAACCTGACCACCATGGTCGACATGGTCGAACAGGGCTTCGCGCTGTCGGAAGCGTGCAACATGCCGGCGCTGCTGCAGCTGCGGATCCGCGCCTGCCATCTGCAGGGTTCGTTCAAGGCCAGAAACAACCGCAAACCAGCGCATGGGCCCGCCAACAGATTCAGCGACCCGGCAGAATTCGACTACCAGCACCTGGCGCACCCGCCGGTGACTTTCAATCAGGAAACCCGCAAGCTCCGCGAACGTATTCCGGCTGCGCGCGACTACATCCGCGATCATGCCCTCAACGAAAGGTGGACCGGCCGCAAGACCAGCCGTTTGGGACTGATCCTGCAGGGCGGGCTCTACAACACCGTGCTGCGCCAGCTGTTCGAACTCGGTCTCGCCACCGAATACGGCGAATCCGATGTAGACATTCTTGCCCTGAATGTTACCTACCCGCTGGTAACCGATGAAATCGTCGACTTTGCAGCCGACAAGGGGCACGTGCTGGTTATCGAAGAAGGCTCACCTGCATTCATGGAACAGCAGATGCTGCGAATGCTGGTAGACGCCGGTGCGAGCGTGACACTGCACGGCAAAGATTTTCTCCCCGAATCCGGCGAGTATGGCGGCGAAGTGCTCGCGGAAGGACTGGGCCGGTTCTTTACGGAAACCGCCGGCGACGAACTCGACCTCGCAGGCATACTCAAACGCCGTCAGAATCTGGAGTCGGTCCGGCAGCGGGCCGCCGGCGTAACCGGGATGCCGCTCGCACCGCGACCGCTCGGTTTCTGTACCGGCTGCCCCGAACGGCCTGTATTCGGTGCCATCAAGCTGGCCGAAAAAGCGGTCGGCAAGGTTCACGTCGCCGCGGACATCGGTTGCCACGCGTTCGCAACGTTCCCACCATTTTCGATGGGCAACTCGATTCTCGGCTATGGAATGTCGCTTGCCAGCAATGCCGCCGTGGCGCCGCTGCAGGCGCGACGAACGGTGGCGATCATGGGCGATGGCGGGTTCTGGCATAACGGTGTTCAGACCGGCGTGGCCAGCAATCTCTACAACCGGGGCGACGGTGTGCTGATAATCATGAACAACGGCTACGCTTCGGCCACCGGACAACAGTTCCTTCCCTCTACACGGCACGCGACCGGCAGGTTCCGGACCGGCAATGACATCGCCCGCACCCTCAAAACGATGGGGGTCGACTGGCTGAAGATCGTCAGGACCTACTCGGTTGGCACGATGGTCAAAACGCTCAAGCAGGCGTTGACCACTACCGAGAAGGGACTGAAGGTGATCATCGCCGATGGCGAGTGCATGCTGGCGCGCCAACGGCGTGAACGCGTGCGCGTTAACGATGCGCTGCAAAACGGCCGACGCGTAGCGAAGGGCAAGTTCGGTGTCGACGAAAGCGTGTGCACGGGCGACCACTCCTGCATCCGGCTGTCCGGCTGCCCGACGCTGACGGTGCGGCCGAACACCGACCCGTTGCGCACCGATCCTGTCGCGCATGTCACTGAAGAATGCCTTGATTGCGGCCTGTGCGGCGAAATGGCGCATGCCGCCGCGTTGTGTCCTTCGTTCTACCGTGCCATTCGCATTCATAATGCCGGTTGGTTCGAGCGCGCGCTGCACCGGCTGCGCCAGCGCCTGATCGGCGCGCTGGCGGAACCCGGCTAATGCCGGCCACGCGCCTGCTGATCGCGGCACTGGGCGGCGAGGGCGGCGGCGTTCTCACCAGCTGGGTCATCGATGCTGCGCAACAGGCCGGATTGCCCGCGCAGGCCACCTCGGTGCCGGGCGTAGCGCAGCGCACCGGCGCCACCACCTACTACCTGGAGATCTGGCATGAGAGCGCCGCGCAGACGCCGGTTTTTGCGCTCATGCCCGTGGCCGGCGACGTCGACGTAGTGCTCGCCAGCGAACTGCTGGAGGCCGCGCGCATGGTGGAGAAAGGTTACAGCACCAGCGAACGAACGTGCTTGGTTGCCTCTACACACCGGGTTCTCACTACCCAGGAGAAAATGGCCAGGGGCGACGGGCGTCTGGACGCCGCCACGTTGATGCGGGCTCTGGAATCGGGCAGTAAATCCCGCTTCCTGTTCGATGCCCAGAGCACGGCAAGCGCGGCCAACGCGCCGATCAACGCGGTACTGCTGGGGGCGCTTGCGACAACGGACATGCTGCCGGTGAACGCTGAGCGCCTGCGTGATTCGATTGCGCGACGCGGCGTTGCCGTGTCTCAGAACCTGCGCGGATTCGATGCCGGTCTTGCGCTGACACAACCAAGCGCAAGGCGACCCGCAGGGGCGCCGGCGGACAAAACGGTGACCACGTCAGTCTCCCTCCAGGAGCAGGTTGCCGGCGTCGCGGAAGAAGCTCGTGAAGTTGCGCGGCTCGGCATCGCTCGCCTCACAGACTATCAGGATTCACGCTATGCACGACAGTACCTCGAACGATTGCAGAGATTCGTCGACGATCCCGAGTTACAGCGTGAGGTCGCGCGTAATCTGGCCGTGCGCATGTCGTATGAAGATATCATTCGCGTTGCGCAGCTGAAAATAAAATCCAGCCGCTTCGAGCGGATTCGCGAAGAGCTCGGCGCGCAGCGGCATGACCCGATCGAGATCCAGGATTTCTTCAAGCCCGGGATCGCAGAACTGGCGGACATCCTACCCCCGCGACCCGGACGCCGGCTGCTGGCACTGGCGCAGAAAAAAAACCGCCAGGAGAAGGCAGCTATCGCGATGCGCGTGAAAACCACCACGGTATGGGGCTTCCTGCAAGTCTGGTGGCTCGCCAAACTCAGACCCTGGCGCCGCCGGTCATTCAGGTTCCAGCGCGAGCAGAAGAATATCGACGAGTGGCTGAACCTCGTCGGCGCCGCGCGTGAACTGTCACCAGAGTTCGCGATGCAGACCGCACAGGTTGCGCGCGTGCTCAAGGGTTACGGCGACACGTATAGCCGCGGCGAAGCGACGTACCTGCGCCTGGTCGAAGATATCGTGCGACCGGCGTTACGGGGCGAGGTGAACGACGATGCACCGCACCTGCATTTACGCAATGCGCTGGCAGAAATTCTTGCCGCGCCTTGAAAAGCGCCCCGGCAAACAGGTTCGATCAACTCATCGCCGTTAGCGCCCGAGACTCCCCATCTGCTGTTCGGGATAGCGAGTACCAGCCGTAACGCCCGGGTAGAAGACTTCCTCTAGCTCGGCACGTTGTGTGTCCGACAACGCAACATCCAACGCCGCCACATTCTGTTCGAGGTAGTCACGGCGTTTGGTCCCCGGAATCGGGACTACATCCTCTCCCCCGTCCAGCAACCAGGCGAGTGCGACCTGCGCCGGCGTGCACTCATTGGCCGTCGCAATCGCCTCCAGCGTGGCAAGCAAAGTGCGATTCTGAGTCATGTTTTCATCGAAAAAGCGCGGATGCTCCCGTCGCCGATCGCCCTCGGCCAGACTGTCGGCGTCGATGGTTGCAGTGAGAAAACCCCTTCCCAGTGGCGCATACGGAACAAACCCGATACCCAGTTCCCTGCACAGCGGCAGAGTCTCCTCTTCCACGTCCCGCGTCCACAGTGAATACTCGGTCTGCAATGCGGTAATCGGATGCACCGCCGCTGCCCGGAGGAGTGTCTCGGCTCCCGCCTCGGATAAACCGAGATGACGTACTTTGCCCTGTTCGACCAGGGCGGCCATTGCGCCCACCGTCTCTTCGATGGGCACCTGTGGATCTACACGGTGCAGGTAATACAGATCGATGACATCGACAGCGAGGCGCTCGAGACTCGCCTCACACGCCGACATGCAGTATTCGGGACGTCCGTCGATCTTGCGTCCGTCCGGCGCCATGCGCCGATTGCCGAACTTCGTTGCAACCACAACCTCGTCTCGGCGCCCGGCGATGGCACGGCCAACCAGTTCTTCGTTGTGCCCGTTGCCGTACATATCGGCCGTATCGATAAACGTCACGCCAAGGTCCAGCGCGCGCAGCAACGTGCGGATGGACTCGTCGTCGTCGCGCGTCCCGTATGCCATCGACATCCCCATGCATCCCAGGCCAATAGCGGAAACCTCGAGACCGCCGCTACCCAATGTACGTTTTTGCATCAACTCGTGCCTTTACTGCCGTGGGGCGAATACGTCCGCGAGCCAGATAGCGGTTCGCCCGGTCATCTGTGTGAAGCACCAGGCACCCGCACTACCAGGTCAGATCGTCGGGTACCTCATAACCAGCGTATTCATCTTCTGGTCCGCCGACCGTACCCGGTGAGGACAGAAACGTGAAGCAGTTTGCGTCGCGTTGCCGTATTTTGTCGAGCAGTTCGGCGGAAATCAGCCGATACCTGCCATCGAAATGCACGATGGCCAGCTGGCCGGCGACCAGGCTGGCGTGGGTGTTTTTGGAAACGTTCAACTGCTTGATCTTGCGCTTGTGCTGGAAGTTGAATGCGACCTCGCCCTCGGTGTCCGTCACGGCATGCAATTCGAGCAACTGCTGTATCTCGGCGACTGCCGCTTTGCGTTGTTGTTTGGCGACAATGTCACGATTGAGATCGCGGTCGCGCGCAATTTTCTGCTGCCGCATCTGCTGCGCGAGTATCGCCTTGTCGTCCGCCTCGGCGTTGCGCGCGTTACGTTGCCTGGCTTTTTTGTGTTTTGCTTTGTTAGCCTTGTTGACCTGGGATTTCTTGACCAGACCTGCCTTTAACAGCTGATCCTGAAGTGAGTTGGTCACGCTCGTTCTCCGTTGTAAGAGAAAGCCCGCGCGCTTTCAGCGCTTACTAACCGCCGTTATCTTGATCTCGACCAGATCGCCTGGTGCCAGACTGGTTCCCACACACGCGCGACAGGGCCAGCCGTCATCCGGTATCCAGTCGCACCAAACGGCATCCATTTCCGCTTTATTCGATATATCGCTGAGGTAGACGACGGCCTCCACGATATGTCGCTTGTCGGTATGCACTTCACGCAGATTTGCCTCTATCTGCGCCAGCGCCGCGCGCGTCTGTTCTGCGACGTTCGCACCATCCGCGGTTGCAACCGTCCACACCATGCCGTCGTGGCACACGGTTTTACAACGGCCTTTGGCGTAGCCCGGAATTCTTGTGATCGTCATTGTTACATCTCGGGTTCTGTTTGCAAAATTCGCCAGCGTGCCACGAACCTGTGCTGGTGCGGCTGCGTGATTCTAAACCGGCACGGGCGGATTCGCGATCCTGGCTTCGCGGTGCCTGCCTGGGCAGTGCCTGGCGGAAGCACCCCTGCCTGGGTTAAGAAATGGGCTCTATTCCTCGACAGTCGGACCTCTGCCGGCGACTCGTGTCTGACGCATCCGGCGTCGCCAGCGGTCGGCATCGTAACCGGCGCCCCGGTGCAGCAAGCAGCGGTTGTCCCAGATCACGGTGTCGCCGGCCCGCCACTGGTGCGGGTAGATATCCTGCGCCCGTGTGGTGCGTGCCAGCAGATCGTCGAGCAGCTTGCGGCTCTCGATACCCGTCCAGCCGACGATCGAGCGGGCGTGCGAGCCGACGTAGTAGTTTTTCAAGCCGTTACCCCGGTTTACGCGCACCAGCTTTTGCTCGACCGGCGGCAATGAAGCGGCGTGGTTGGGGTCGACGGGTGCTCGCTGAGTGCGCGAGAAGACGTAGTCGTGGATTGCGTGCAGCGGATCGATCTCAGCTTGCATTTCCGCCGGTAAACGGGCGTAGGCGGCGCGCATACTCACGAACTCGGTCGCCCCGCCCTCCCCCGGCGCCTCATAGGCGTGGTTGATGGAAACATAGGAGGGTACACGCCGGAAAGACGAATCCGAATGCCACAACTCGTTGCCGGTCTGATAGCGGGTGCGGGGATGCCCGCCGTCTTGCTTTTCGCCCGAGTCGGTAATGTTGCCAACCGTGCCGAAATACACGACCTCGCCGGTTTTACCCAAAGTCACATGCTCGGCCTCCGGCTCGCCGAGCCGGCGAGTGAGGACGAGTTGCGCTGCATCGGTCATTGGTTGCGCGGGAAACCACAGCAGCGAATAGGTGTCGATCGCTTCGTGGAACTGCCGCACGACATCGTCCGACAGCTCTGCTGTAAGGTCCACTCCTTCGACACGGGCGCCGAAATCGGGGTGCAGGGATTCAAATATGAACTGACTCATGAGCGTTCCTGCAGAGCGTGATAACTCCATCGGTGTTCAGTTTGCAAGAGTACGCCTTCGTACGTTTGAAAATAAGCCTGCACAAAACGAAGGGGGCATACGGCGACCCAACGCCGGGCGAGCGTATCGCCTTTCCATTGTCCGCAAGCGCTACCGCGTTTGTTCAACGACCACCTACCTCCACAGCGTCAGTCCAACAGAACGCTATCGTGGGCGATTTCGCCCGAAAACCCGGTGATTCGGGGTGAGAACGACTTCGCCACAGCCAACGGCGTACACCGGATCGATCGGGTGAACGCCGGAATCTTCGACGGGGTCGCTGAAACTGGCTTCCTCATTCGCCTTCCAGCCGGGTGCGCGGATCTGTTTGCACTCGATGCCGAGAGGCCTGAGTCGCGCTGACTATCGGCACTCCGGCCAGCCGTAGCCCCAGCGCCAGGGATGCACCGTACAGGGCACCCCGCCAAGTCGCACGGACCTGTACATTAGCCCGGCGATCGCTTCATAAAGAAGGGCGACCTGAGACTCAGTGAGCTGGTACTCGCTCTGCAGTTCGGCAGAACGCCGCACACCGGTCGCGACAACGCAGGACATGAGTTCCAAGTCGGCCGCCTTGCGTTGTTCGAAGCTCTCACTCGCATCTGCAACGTCGACTCCGCCTGAATGGTACACGCGGTCGTGCGCAACACAGCAGTCTTCCCAGGGCGGGCGTGTTCCATGCCGGGCCGCGAAGTCCGGGAACCGGCCGGACAGATATTCCCAACCGGCAGAGAGTCCGCCGCTGCAGCCGTCGGTCGTGAAGCCAGTAATGAACGTACCGTCCTCAGCTATGCGACTGATGAGCCGTTCGTGGCGGCCCGTCTCCAACTGCCGTTCCATGGCATCGACGGTGGGATCCGGCGCAGCGGCGTCCTGGCCAAATGCGAACCCCGCCGCACTCAGCGTCACGGACATAAGCGCTACCCGCGCAAAGATAACGACAGCGGACTCCATGCGATTCCTTGACTCAAGGGGACTCATCGTAAGGCAAAGTACACGATGTCCTGATCCGCCAGCGCCGGCTGCCCGGACAGTCGCAACGCCAGGCGCGCGAACAATCCCAGCAGAGGAAAGAGAACGACAGTGCCGGCCCCGGTATAGACGACATGGGCGGTAAAGGTCTGCCGTCGGCTCTGCAGGATGTTGTGCAGGACGGAATTCGCAACGCTTGTCGCTTGGTGCCGCATGCTTGTGGTACTTATTGAGTGATGACCGGAAGTGACTCGAATGATCCATTGTAGCCGCAGTAGCACACCCGGCCGGAACGTCCTGCACGTCGCCACCCGCTCGGACGAATTCAGTCAAGCAAGCAGGTTTGCAACTCCAGCGCGTTGCAGGTGAGCGGAATGAGTCGAGCCTGGCGGGTTGCATAGAACGCTCATCCGTAGTTTTTCGATGCACCGCGTCCAGACATGCTGTGTTCCGCGGCTGGCTGGACCGGTACACTGGCCGATTCTGGTGTCTTTCGGCTCGCAACCAGAAGCTGCTGCGCAGGATCTGATCGGTCGACTGGCCCGGCGCAGACTCGATGAACCTGCAACTCGAACGGCGCGGACGAAAGTTGGGAATCAGGCTCACAGGGCAAATATAATCGCGGCATTTGTCCCGCCGGGAAGGCATTCATGATAAGGATTGCGCTGTTCGGTGCAGGGGTCATTGGCGCAGTGCACGCGAAAAACGTGACCGCGCATCCCGATTGCACACTGGCCTGCATCGTGGACCCCCAGATCACGCGGGCCCGGTCGCTGGCAGGGGACTACGGTACCACTGCAATGCCTGACGCCGAAGCCGCACTTCGCGACCCCGACCTCGACGCGGTGATCATCGGCTCATCCACAAGCGCGCACGAAGATCAGCTGCTCGCGAGCATCGCCGCAGGCAAGGCCTGTTTGTGTGAGAAGCCCCTCGCCGACACCCTCGATGGTGCGGTGCGATGTTTGAAAGCGGCACAAAGTACCGGCGTCGTTGCCGCTGTCGGCTTCAATCGGCGCCTCGACCGGCAATACCGTGAAGTCTTCGATCGGGTCCGCGCCGGCGAACTGGGTCAGGTCGAGATGCTGCATGTAGCCTCGCGCGGTAATCGAGCGCCCGCCCCCGACACCGCACCGTTATCGGGCGGCATGTTGCGCGAGAAGGGCACCCATTTCTACGACCTCGTGTGCTGGATTGCCAATAGTGACCCGGTCGAGGTTTACACCGCA
>JAOTYY010000379.1 GCA_029861595.1 Gammaproteobacteria bacterium | reverse complement strand
GACCCCTGAACTCGGGAAGGTAACCCTGCTCGTAGCTGTAGTACCCGGAGCACATGAGAAGAAAGCCGCAGCGAATTGTGACGGTGTCGTCGTTGCCCGTATCATGCGCCTCGATCGTCCAGGCTGCGTCTTCGCTCGACCATCTCGCCGAGGTCACCCTGTGCCGATAGCGGATATTCCGGTCGACACCCGCCTCGGAAGCCGCTTCGCTGATGTAGTTCAGGATCGAGGGACCGTCGGCGATGGCCTTGCCTTCCTTCCACGGCTTGAAGCTGTAGCCGAGCGTGTACATGTCGCTGTCCGAACGGATTCCCGGGTAGCGAAACAGGTCCCAGGTACCGCCCATCGATTCCCGACCTTCGAGAATCACATAGCTCCTGTCCGGGCACGTGTCCTGTAAGTGCCGTGCGGTGCCGATGCCGGATAAGCCTGCGCCGACGATGACGACATCAAAGTATTCAGCGGTCATGCCTCATAGCATCACATAAAAAAGGGTGGGGATGCAGTTGCCGGACTGCGTACGAACGGTTTTGTGTGTATTCTTTTTTCCCGTATGACGGAACCAGCGAACAAGACAGTCCTGATTACCGGTGCCGGCGGTGGCTTCGGTCGGCATATGGTGCGCCAGTTCCGCGCTGCCGGCGCGCAGCTGATACTGGCTGATGTCAGCGATCGGGCGTTGAGAAATGCAATCGATGATGCCGGCGAGGACCTCGTCGCCTCGGTTGTCGCTGACCTCGCCACGGAGGAAGGCTGCGGTGCCGTCGCTGAGTCCTGCACATCGCACAACGTGGTACCGGATATCCTGGTCAACAACGCGGGTGTTGGTGTTGCCGGGCGGCTCGACCATGTACCGCGCGACCGTTGGGAATCGCTAATGCAGCTTAATCTGCTGGCGCCGATGCGACTCTGCAATCTGTTTCTGCCGGGCATGATTGACCGTGGCAGCGGACATATCGTCAACATGTCGTCCCTGGCCGGGTGGGTGGGCTCCCAGGGATTGTCCTCCTACTGTGCGTCGAAGTTCGGCTTACGTGGCTTCGGCGAATCGCTGTCCGCTGACCTCGAGGGCACCGGTATTTGCGTGACCAACGTCTACCCGTGTTTCAGCCGAACACCGATTCTCGATTCACCGCAACATGGATACGAGGAGCGGCGGGTGGTCCCCGCATACCTGATCTCGGAACCTTCGGACGTCGTTAAACGGATAATCGAGGGCATTCGCCGCAAGCGGCTGCATGTCTTTCCAGACAAGCACGCGCGCCGTATTCACTACATATCCCGCTTCGCACCGTGGCTCGTGCCGATGCTCAATCGCCGCATGCAAGCCGAGTCGATCGAGGCCGGTAAGGACGCGGGCTGAAAATCCGTGTGCGGCTGTTTCAACGTTCTGGTCTGCCATCTTGCGTATGGCAGAAGCGGGGTAACCGCCGCAAGTGTCGGACAGTCGTTGTCTCCTGCGCTGCTCGGTGTACCTCGGGAGCAGCGCAGGAAGTGAAGACGCGACGCTAGTTATTCGGCGCGCCGTCATTGATCCACTCCTTGATCATGTCGATCGTTGCCTGATCGAGGAATGGACCGCCTTGCGGCATCCGCGAGCCCACAGCCTGTGTGCCCTCGAGCTTCTGAATCAGGTAGCTGTTAGCCGGATCATTGGGAGTTACTCGATTCAGGCTGCCGACCTGCAAACTGGAAACATTGACAAGGTCGCCAAAACTGGCATTGGCGGACGACAAGTTCATGCCGGATGGCAGGTTGGTGCTCGTGGGACCGGAGTGGCAGCCGGAGCAGAGCGGCGAGAAAACCTCTGACTGAATCTGCCCGAGGGTCACGGCTGCCGCATTCTGTACGGTGACAATAATGTCAGCGGACACACCGACATTACCGACAGCGTCCTCGGCTTCGGCGGTTAACGTTACGTCTCCGTTGGATACTGTCGTTGTCACCCAGTCAACCGTGTACGGCGCTGTTGAATCGCTGCCAACGACCGTGCCGTCGACGAGGAATCTCACCGTAACCACCCCCTGGTTATCAATGGCATCGGCCATGAGTGTCACAGTACCGCTCACGGGCGAGCCGGGTGACGTCAAAGTGACGGTGGGGTCCAGATTGTCGAAGTCGGCGGCGTCGGGTGGCGTGATCTGTCCACGGATTTCGCCGTCAGGATTGGCTGGCGTATGCACGTTGACATACAGCCCTCCGGCCTTGTAGTCGCCGAGAGCGCCATTGTCGAGCGATGTGCTGACAGACCAGTGCCCGAAATCGGCGGCGTCCTGCGTCAGCCCGACAAGCACTGGACCGTTTTGACCCGCCGCCGCGGTGTGGATGTGTGCCGCAGTTGCATCGTCGACGCCAATCACGTTGACGTGCAATGTTAGCGCGCCCGTATCGCGGTTTGCTGTGCTCGCCGCAACGCCAGTCGCTGCCGTTACAACAACCGGTACTTCCTGGTCACCGCTCAGTTCAGTGAATAATACCTCAATCGGTGGCGGTGCAATCTGGCCGCGAATCTCGCCAGCGGGAATGGCCGGCGTGTGCAAATTGACGTACAACTGACCGGCCAGGTAGGCCTCCAAACCCGCGGCGTCGAGTTGCGCGTCCGTGACAAACCAGTGACCGGGGTTACCGCCATCCTGATCTAACCCAACCTGCACGCCGCCGTTCTCGCCGGCAAAGCCGAGGTGGAT
>JAOTYY010000163.1 GCA_029861595.1 Gammaproteobacteria bacterium | reverse complement strand
TGATCGATAACGAGACAGCCAGTATCCGGGTGGGCGATCAGATCCCGGTTGTCACACGGCAGTCAACCGGCACGGGAGATGCCGACGCGCCGATCATCAACGAAATCCAGTACCGCGACACCGGGGTGCTCCTGCAGGTAACGCCGCGCATCAACGAAGGCGGCCTGGTGAGCATGGAGATCAGCCAGGAAACCAGCGAACCGAGCGCCGACGCGTTTGCCGGGGGCAACGTGGCGATCCTGCAGCGCACGATCGAGAGTTCCGTTGCGGTGCGCAGCACTGAAACCATATTGCTCGGCGGCCTGATCCGTGAGAACAAGACCAAGACCTTGACCGGCATTCCGGGCCTGATGAGCCTGCCGATCGTGGGCAACCTCTTCAGCAGAACCGTGGACGGCGTGTCGCGCACCGAGCTGATTGTAACGATTACCCCCACCGTCATCACCGATCAGGACGACGCCGATCGCGCCACGGCCGAGCTCCGGCGCCGGTTCGAATCGATCGAACGATGGCTGGAGGAAGTGGTGCAGTAATCCGCCTCGGGCCCGGTAACCGCACCCCAGGGGCGTGGACGATGCACGCAGGGGTGGGTGATTCGCTAACCGAATAATCACCTCCCAACCGCCTGCCGGCTGGCTTTCCGCCTCGCGGGTAACGATACCGCCTCAACGCCGGCGCACTCACCCCGTACAGACACTGCTTGCAATTCTCAAATAATGGGATTATTATCCCAAACACAAAAGGGATAAATATCCCAATATTTATCTGGTGTGTCGATAACATATTGATTTAAGGAGAATTGCAGGTATGAAACAGTTTATTACAATGACAACTCTTGCGGCGCTACTGGCCGGTTGCGGCGGTAGCGACGGTGGCAGCGCCGGCCCGGGCGGCACCAACGTGATGTCCTCGGGCACGATCAGCGGGTACGGCAGTGCGGTCGTCAACGATGTGCGTTACGAAACCGCGAACACGCGACTGATCTCTGACGACGACGGTACGGTGGTGCTCGAGAATCCCACCGACGCAGAGCTTCGGGAAGCGGTCGAGCTCGGTGAGGTGGTGACCGTGCGCGGGACCCGCAACGACGACGGCACCGGCGATGCCACCACGATTCGCATCGACGACGAGCTGGTAGGCGAGATCGAAAGCGTGTCTGCCGACGACGGTACTTTCGTCGCGCTCGGGCAGACCGTTTCGGTGACCCCCGACACCATTATCGACGACTCCATCATCGAAGCATTCCGTGGCACCGAAGTTGCGGACGACCAGCGCTTCGGTGGCCTCCCGGAAACCCTGGACGACCTGTTGAGCGCCACCATGCTCGTCGAGGTCAGCGGTTATCCCTCACGCAACGGCATAGAAGCGACGCGCATCGACGACGTGGATGGCGCCGGCGGGCCGGTGGAGGCCGAAGTCAAGGGTTTCGTTAAGAATCTTGCCGGCGGGCAGTTCAACATCAACACCCTGACCGTCATGTATGACGCCGGGGACCTGGACGACAGCTTTGGCGGCCGCGACCTGCGGGAAGACGATTACGTGGAAGTGAAGGGCACCCCGATGGGGCTGCTCACGCTCGACGCGAACGATATCGAACTCGAAGACGACTTGCTCGACGACGACTTCGACGAAGGCGAGATCGAGATCGAAGGCGTGATCCTGGACATCCGCCCCGACACCGCGGGCAGCGGTGGCGTCATTGTCATCAACGGGCACGAAATCCGGGTAGACGACGTCAGTCTGTTCAGCGAAGGCCTGCGGGTCGAGATCCATGGCACACTGCGTAGCGACGGCAGCGTGGCGGTCAGCCGCATCCATGACGAGGCCGAGGACACGGTACGTATCGAGGACCGGGTGGAAGATCCCCCGGGTGCGTCCAGCTTCACCACCCGTCTGGGTCTGGTCGTTATCGCACCTACCGACCGTACGCGGCTCGAGGACGACACCATCGATGACGACGACAACATCACATTGGGCGATTTTCTCGGCAACGTGATGGGCAACCGCATAGAAGGCCGCGGCTTCCCGCTCGGTGCCGATGTCGCCTGGACACGCGTCGAGATCGAGGACCGCAACGACATGGACTGCCGCCTGCGCGGGCCGGCAGCCAACATCACCGGCGATGCGAGCAACTTCAGCTTCCAAATCCAAGGCGTGACCATCGACGTCAGCAATGTGTCCGATAACAATTTCGAAGGCGTCGATGGCATGTCCATCGGTCGCGTGAGGTTCTTCGGTGAGCTCGATGCCGGCGATATTGTTCAGGCTACCAGCGACTCCGCGGGTGTCGGCTGCGTCAACGGTACTCTCACAGCACGCGAAGTGCAGCAGGAGCCGGAGGACGGCGCGATCTTCGACGACGGCACGGGCGGCGGTGACGACGGCGGTGCAGGTGGTATCGGCGACAACGAAATCGTCGGTCCCGTTTCCAACGTCCTGGCCGACTCCTTCATGATTGGCGACGTAACCATAACGGTCGACGCCGCCACCATCATCGACGACTCGATTATCGAGGCGGCGCGGGGCGTCGAGGTCAACGACGAAGCGGCATTCGGCGACATCCTGGATTTGACGCTCCCGGAACTGCTGACCAACCTTCTCGGCGTGTCGGTCACCGTCGACCGCACCTCGGGGGTGCTTGCCCTGCGAATCGAAGATCTTTAAATAGAGAACTGCCGGGTGCGCGGTAGCTACGCCGCGCACCCTTCTTGGCTAGGCTATGAAGGAGACCGACGTGATGGCACACTCGAAGAATCGCCGGCAAACGGCACCTAGCACCTCACGCGACGGCGCCGGGAAGCGCCGCGTTGTCCTGCCGAACTCACGGACACTCGCCGCCGACGAACTGCAGAAACAGACCACACCCGGCGCGCCTTTGGAGGTCAATGGTATGGTACTTGGAATCCGTCTTTCCGCCAGCATATTCGTGTTGTCCGGTGGTATCAGTGTACGTGTGACACCAGCGACAGTTTACGTCGGAGGCGAGAAGTTCGATGTCGCGTTGCGCGTACCGTTGCAGGTGGAAGGAACACTGGCCGAAGACGGCGTGCTCATCGCCAGCCGCGTGACGCTTCGTGAGCACTCCACCGGGATTTCCGGCCCGCCCGGGAGTATCTGAACGTTGGTGGAGTCCACCACAGTGCTGCTACAGGCGCTTGCCCGGATCCTTCGGCCCGTCGTGCGCGTTCTGTTACGCCACGGCATTACCGCCGATGCCTGTAACGACGTCGTGAGACGTGTGTATGTGGACGTCGCCGAACGGGAATTCCAGATCAGCGGCCGTAAGCAAACCACGGCGCGAATCTCGTTACTTACCAGCATCAATCGAAAAGAGGTGGCGCGCTTGAAGAAGTTGCCGATCGTGGAACGCCAGCTGTTGGACGAACACCACAACCGGGCGGCACGGGTGATATCCGGGTGGCTGCGCGATGCGACATTTCTCGATTCCAAGGGCGACCCGGATACCCTGCCAATGGAAGGCGAGCGCAGTTTCACGGAACTCGTCAAACGACACAGCGGCGACGTGCCGCCACGCGCCATCGCGGACGAGTTGCAGCACGTCGGAGCCATCGAATACACGGCCCATGACGAACTGCGCCTGAGTGCACGAGGTTACGTGCCGGAATCCGGCGATGCGGAGAAACTGCAGATACTCGGCACGGACGTGCGCGACCTCATCGAGACAATCGACCACAATCTCACCCACGCGGGTGCGCAAGCCCGTTATCAGCGCAAGGTTCAGTACGACAACATACCGGTTCGGCACCTGGATGCGTTCCGGCACCTGAGTGCCCGGCTGGGACAGGGCGTGCTGGAGCACTTGAACGAATGGCTGGCGGAACGCGACCGCGACGCCGGCAACGGCAGTGACGGGTCCGGGCGTGTTCGCCTCGGGCTCGGTATCTACCAGATCGAAGAAACGTACGCCGACACGGCGCCCACCGATGAGTCAAAATCATGAAGTACCGGCACAGGATCTACCCGTTATTGTTAGCCGCCTCGTTGACCGCTTGCGGCGGCGGCAGCGGCGACCTCGTCGCGGACGGCGGCATCAGCGGCAGCGGCATCAGTGTCGGCGCGATAACGGGCTTCGGCAGCGTCATCCTCAACGACTCCACACTGGACACGACGCCGTCGACATCCATCACTGTGGGGGGCGAGCCGGCAACGCAAGACGATCTGGCGGTGGGCCAGGTGGTTCGCGTGGTTGCCGATTTCGACGCGCAGCGCGCCGATGAGATCGAATACGAGGAGACTGTCAGAGGTATCGTGAATGGCGTGACCGTCACCAACCCCGATACGCTGCAGGCCACGCTGACGGTGCTTGGACAGAGCGTGCTTACCAGCGCGGCAACCAACTTCGTCAACGTACTTGGAGCCGAGCAGCTGGTTGGCCAGGAGGTCGACGTGAGCGGCACGCGCAATGCGGACAACGAGATCGTGGCTACGTTCGTCGAGCGTAAGTCATCGCCGGTCAACGAGTACCGGATTACCGGGCGTGTCGAGGCGCTGGGTGCAGCCACTTTCGCGATCGGCGGGCTCACCGTGGACTTCAGCGGCGCCGATCTCGGCGGCCTGCCGGGCGGCTCGCCCGAGGAAGGCCAGCTGGTACGTGTGCGTGGCGACACAGCACAGTTCAACCCGGCGCCTCCCACGTTGATTGCCTCTGGTGTCACTACCGGTCTATCGCTGAACGCAATGAGCGACGACGCGGTGGAGATCGAGGGCAATATAACCGCCTACCGCTCGCTGGGCGACTTCGAGCTGAATGGGCAACGCGTTGACGCTTCGACTGCTTCCGTCGTTGACGGCAGCGAGGACGATATCGCGCTCAACGCGCGCCTGGAGATCGAGGGCGTGATTGACGACAACGGCGTGCTGGTCGCGGAGCGGGTGATCGTGGAAGACTCACTGTTCGTCCGGATCGATGCGCAGATAGACATGAACGGCGTGGACACGGTCGCGCGCACGTTGACGCTGCTGGGCGTTACGGTGTCGGTAACCGAAGCCACCCGCTATGACGACAACAGCGCGGCCAACGCCGACCCGCTGACGCTGGAACTGCTGTCGCCGGGCGACTGGGTAGAGATGCGCGGTCTGCTAGTGGGCGAGGACGTCGTTGCCGCGCGCATCGAACGGGACGATCCGGATCCTGGGCCGCGCGTGATACTGATGGCGCCGGTGGAAGCCGAAGACGCGAATGCCGGCACGCTCACGCTGCTCGGAATCACGGTCAACGGCCGCACAAGCAGCGGGACCCAGTTTCGGGACGGCGACGAGATGTCGATCACGCAGGAGCAATTTTATTCGCTGGTAAGCGAAGACTCACTGGTGAAAGCGCGCTGGGATCCCTTCATCTCGTTGAACGAGCCGGCCGAAGAGATGTCGATTGAAGAAGAGGACTGAGCCGCAGTTACGGCGCCGTCCGGGAAGAGGACACGCCGGCCGCACTCGTTTCTGCGGAGTGGGTAGTTGCGCCTTCGCAACGATGGCCGCTTTCCCATTCCCATAGCGCCGCGCGGGCCCGGCGCACAAAGGGGTCGTCCGGCTCGGCGAGATGCACGTAGGTCCGCATTGCCCCGCGTGCACCCGCGATATCGCACAGCTGCTCGAGGCTGACGGCGAGTCCCCAGTAGGCATTGGCCTGCATGGGCCGGATAGCTGCCGCCGCCTGGAATGCCTCTCGCGCAGGTTCCGCCTGCCCGAGTCCCAACAGCGCAAAGCCGAGGTTGACGTGCGCCTCGGGCAGCGCCGGTGCGCGCTGCAGGACGGCGCGGAACTGCCCGACCGCCCGCTCGTGGTGACCTGCCCGCAACAGGCGCACGCCGCGCTCGAACTGCCCGCCGAGGCTGGCGTCGCGAGGCCGCGCTGCAGCGGTTGTTGACACGCTCTCGGTCGACTGCGCGTGCTTTGTTGACCCGTCCGTAGGGATCCCCTGCAACGCAAACGCAAGCAGGGCCACGATACCCAACGTTACCAGCACGGTGACAATCCGCTTGTCCGGTCTGCGCTTCACAGGATTCCCTTGTGCGCCGCAATACTGCTGAACGGCACACCGAAAAACGTCAGGAAAGCCAGCACGAACACGCCGAGGATATAGGCGCACCCGTAGTCACGTGAGAGGCCGTACGCCAGGCGTAAGTGCAGACCCGCGCCAATGGCCAGCCAGGTGATCAAGGTCCAGGTTTCCAACGGGTCCCAGGCCCAGAACCTGCCCCACGCATCCTGCGCCCATACCGCGCCGGCGATCAGCATCAGGCTGTGAAACACGAAAGCCACGGCGACCAGGCGCCAGCTCAACTCGTAGAGCGCGTCCTGCGACGCAACGCGCACGTTGCGAAGCACGGAAGTGCGCGCCAGCAGCAGGCTGCCGGCCACGCCGACCGCCACCAGCAGCACTCCCAGAAACACCTTACCCACCCCGACGTGAATCCATAACCAGACGCTTTCGTAGGTAGCCGGCTGCGGGCTGGTCTCCGATGGAACGTTCAGCGCCCACAGGCCGAGCATGAACAGCACCGGCAGCGTGACGACTGCGCCTATGCGCGTCAGCGGTGCAACCCAGTAAAGCACTGCGGACATCAGCCCGAGGCTGAACAGGCTGCTCAAAAGGATCTCGAAAAGCGTGTAGAAGGGGCCATTCGCGGAACGCAACCAGCGCTCCGCGATCGCGACGCCGAGCAGCACGGCGCCGCAGACCGTGGCGATGACCACCTTGCGGCTGCCGGGACGATCGGCAACCGTATCGGCCACCGCGTAGGCGATGCCTGCTGCGTAACACAGCAGGCCGCCGACCACCCAGGGCATTTCCGGCGCGCTCAGCGTATCCACAACCGCAGGAAATCCATTGCGTCACCGCACCAGCGAGTCAACGTGGCGCCCCGCCCGTATCGCGCTGCGCCCACCGATCAGCGGGCGCTTCTGCAGCACGCCGAACCGGCGCAGATAGAACCAGCCCAGGGCCAGTACGCCGACCAGTGAAAACGCGAGCAGCCAGTTCAGCATGGGAAAGAAATACACCGTGTAACCCATCCACATGCGCGTTTCGAGAAATGTCAGCACGCCGTCCGATACCGGCACCGCATCGCCTTCCCGCAAGCGTATACGTTGCCCGTCGATATCGATCAGCAGCTGCGCGTGGCGCTGTGTGCTGCTGTCCAGCACCCAGGCTTTGTCCTGTGGCGGTTTGTCGCCGAGTTGCAGCGCCAGATTCAGAGCGGAACCGTCGGGTGCCGTCCACGAGCTGACCTGGTTCCAGTCGTGCATCGGATAAGACGGAAAGTTGACGACGCCAACCGCCTGCCCGCCCGTGGCACCGGCCCAGCGCACCAGGGCCGAGTAGCCTTTGTTGGAAGAGGTGTAGAAGCGGTAGCCGCGCAGTGCCAGCGGCACGTTGTCACCGAACGCCCGTTCGTCGCCACCGGCAAGCCGCACCCGCGAAAGGGTGCGCGTACGGAACAGACCCTGGGTGTACTCCACCCGAAACGTTTCCTGCACGAAAGTCAGGCGGTGCAGCGCATCGCCATCGTGCAGTACGCCCCGTGCGACCGCGGTGATCATGTCCGGCTCGACCTGTTGTCCGACCGCCACCTCGACCCGCCCGCGAAACTGGCCGAGATAGCCGTAGGCCGCCAGCGTCACCACGGCGAGCAAACAGATGTGAAACATCAGCAACCCCGCATCGCGGCGAAACCGCGGCGTGACCAGGATTGCGCAGAGCAGATTTACAACCAGCACAGACAGCGGCGCCATCACCCAGACGGCGGCCGGATCACCGCTGCGATAGCTCACGAACACGCCGGCGCCAAGCGCCAGCATGGCAACGGGGGTGATCTTCAGCGACGCGAGTTTTTGCAGCCCGTGGATCACGGCGGGTTCTCGCACACCGCACGCATCCAGTCGCGCTCGATGGCCGTGCTGTTACCGGCTATGTTAGCGCCCGCCGACCCGCAATTGAGTTCCGTCCAGGTGCCGCTCTGGGCGAAGGTACGCACCTTGAGCTTGGCATTCATGTAGTAGGGCTCCTGGTTGTAGACGTCGGCGCTACCGCCGATGGCGATCTCCGTGCCCGCCGCGAGACCCGCCTCCGGGCCGACGTCGTTCAAATTCACCAAAAATGCCTTGTTCTTCCAGCCGTGCGGCACTGCCACGTGACACCAGTTGCAGCGGATCCGGCCGAGTTGATCGGTATGGAACGCATGCAGGTTGGGATCGCGGTCGCCGCCAAAACCACTGGCGTTGCCGTTGCCGTTGCGGTCGGCGTAGGTGCGGTAATCGTGGCACTTGAAACACAATCCGTTGTTCGGGTCGGTGGCCGGGGCGTCACGCGCATCGCCACCGGTAGCGTTGCTCCAGGTGCCTCTCAGCAGGAAATCGTTGCTCGATCCGTGCGGCCCCCACGGGCCGGTCGGCACCACGGTCGTTGCGCCGGTGTTGCTGCCATGACAGTCGCTGCAGTACATGGTCTGGGTGCCGACATTGCTGTTCCAGGGAGTGAGCCAGGCTGCGGCGCTGGCCTGACGGGTACCGGGATCGCGCCCGGTCTGATCGATTACCGGGTGCCAGGAACGGTGATTGAAATGCACCGGGCCGTTGTTGCCCGGGTCAAACGGATTGGTGCCTTCGAAATCGGTGCCGGCGCCGCTGCCGGTCACGCCCGGCGGTTCGCCCTGATGGGCGATCGGTGCCTGAAACTCCACGGCCTGGTTGGTGTACTGGGTCAGGTTGTTGGTGCCGGGCGCGGTCGTGCCGAGCGACGCGCCGAGATTGGGCCGCGTCCCCGTCGGAAAGGCGTTGTTATCGAGGTAACCGTAATCCGAATGGCACTTGAGGCAAATCTGGTACTCGCGGGTCACCCACGTGCTGGAGGCTGCGGTGCCCGCCCCGACGCCGCCGTCGCCGCTCTTGATCTGATAGCTGTTCGGCAGGGTTGGAAACGCCGTCGCACCGTAGACCGGCTCGACACCGAAGGTGCCGCGCAGCGCGCCCGAGGCGACATTGGAGTGTGCCGCGCCGTGCTCATGGGTGGCCTGCTGCGAATCGCCGGTGGCGTTGAACAGCGAGTCGCGCATGAGACGGTGCGGATTGTGGCAGTCCGTGCATTCGGCGTGCCGGTTGTTGAGGTTACCTACACCGAGCAGGCTGCGCGCCTCGCTGAAATTACCATCGGTTATGTCGTGGACTTCGGACGTGGCCTGCTGGTCGAACGTCCTCAGGGGCATGTGTATCGGCAGGTTGAAGTCCGTTTCGATGTCCGGGACATTTCCGGTTGCGCTGTTGAGCACCGAAACGTTCGTGTGGCACTGGAAACAGGTCTCCTCGAGCGCAGCGCTGCCACCCGTCTTGGGCTGTGCGGGGCTGTCGGTGCCCTCCCGCAGCAGGCGTCTCGCACCGATCACGGCGTGCGTGTCGTGACAGTTGAGACACGCCGCCTGCCACACCGGTGTCGCGGGCGCGAAATCGCGCAGGTTTGCCGCGCTCGCCGTGTAGGTTTCATCGGCCACCAGCGGGTCGGCGTGCGCCGACGTCACCCAGCCCTGCTTGTCATGACAGCCCAGACACACGGTGTCCGAGGCCGCATCGAAACCGCCCTCGATCGGCGCGTTCTGCTGCAGCCGGTTCAAGCGCAGAAACTTGGTGATCAGTGTCGGATCGGTATCGCGAATGTGGGGGTCGTGACAAGTCGCGCATTGCACCTGCGCCTCACCACCCGCGCCGGTTGCCTCCAGCGGCACGGGAGGCCGCAGGCCCGGCGCGCGCACCGCTATATGCGCCGCTGCAGCGGGATCGAGCAACTCGCCGTCCACGCTGGCGAGCGTGGAGTTGTAATTGAGCGAAATCGGGTGATCATTGCTGAGATCGACCCCGAGGTCGCGGGTGAAACCGGTGGCAGCGGCAGCGTCTGGCATGCTGCCGTCGGCGGCCGTACCCGTCATGGAAATCGTGACGTTCTGCTGCCCGCCCAGCACGTTGACCGAGCCGATGGCCAGCGTGCCGTCGTGACACGACAGGCACAGTCTGGAGCTGCCACCCGGCTGCTCCAACTGTCCCATTATGTCCTCGGCATCGAGCGACGACGATGTATA
>JAOTYY010000162.1 GCA_029861595.1 Gammaproteobacteria bacterium | reverse complement strand
TTATGGGAATGCCGGCCAGCCGCCGGCGCTACGCGAGTAGTCATACTGCACCTCCTTGTGCATGGTCAGTTTATAGGCCTGCGGTTCCTTCGCAGGCGTTGCTCAGTCGAATACCGCGTTCACGGCCCGAGCGAATCCAACACTAACAGGTCTGCGGCGAAGAATCACCCGCCCCAATCGAGGATCACCTTGCCGGATTGCCCGGAGCACATGATCTCGAACCCTTTCAGGTAATCGTCGATGCCGAATCGGTGGGTGACGACCGGCGAAAGATCCAAACCGCTTTGCAGCATGGTTGCCATCTTGTACCAGGTTTCGAACATTTCGCGGCCGTAGATGCCTTTCAAGGTCAAGCCTTTGAAAATTACTTTGCTCCAGTCGATCCGGGACTCCCCCTCTGGGATCCCGAGAATCGCGACCCGCCCCCCGTGGTTCATCACCTCGAGCATTTGACTCATGGCCTGCTCATTGCCGGACATTTCCAAGCCGACATCGAACCCTTCGCGCATATCGAGTTCGTGCAGCAAATCCTCCAGATCAGTCGTGTTCACATTGATCGCGCGCGTCGCCCCCATCTTAGCCGCCAGGGCCAGCCGGTAGTCATTGACGTCCGTAATTACCACGTGACGCGCCCCCGCGTGCCTCGCTATCGCCACCGCCATAATGCCGATCGGACCAGCACCGGTGATCAACACGTCCTCCCCGACCAGATCGAACGACAGCGCCGTGTGCGTGGCATTGCCGAACGGATCGAGAATCGCGCCCATTTCATCGCTGACGTCCGCGGGCATGGGGAATGCGTTGAACGCTGGTATCACGAGATACTCGGCGAACGCTCCGGGACGGTTCACACCAACACCAATCGCATTACGGCACAGGTGCCGACGCCCGGCGCGACAGTTACGGCAGTGCCCGCAGGTAATGTGACCCTCTCCGGAAACCCGGTCGCCAATCGCGAATCCTTTGACTTCGACACCCATGTCCACGACCTCACCCACATACTCGTGACCGATGGTCATCGGCACCGGGATGGTCGCCTGCGACCACGCGTCCCAGTTATGGATATGCACATCGGTACCGCAAATCGCCGTCTTGCGGATTTTTATCAGCAGGTCGTTGTGCCCGACCTCCGGCATGGCCACGTCCTGCATCCAGATCCCGGGTTCGGGTTTGGCTTTTACCAGCGCTTTCATGCGGCAATGACTCCGAGTTCGCGGCCGACCTTGGCAAATGCCGCGACCGCCTGGTCGATATGCTCAACCGTGTGCGCAGCCGACATCTGCGTGCGCACCCGGGCTTCGCCCTGCGGCACCACCGGAAAGGAAAACCCGATCACGTACACGCCTTCGGCCAGCATGCGTTCGGCCATTTGCTGCGCCAGTCGCGCGTCGCCCAGCAGCACCGGTATTATCGGGTGGCCATCACCGGTCAGCGTGAATCCCAACGCCTGCATGGCCTCGCGAAATCGTGCAGCATTCTCGGACAAGCGGGCGCGCAAATCATCTGACCGCTCGAGCATATCCAGTACGGTGATCGTGGTAGCCGCAATCACTGGGGCCAGCGTATTGGAGAACAGATAGGGGCGCGAGCGCTGACGCAGCCATTCGATGACTTCCCTGGGCGCCACCGTATAGCCGCCGGATGCACCACCCAACGCTTTGCCCAGCGTGCCGGTAACGATATCGACACGACCCTGCACACCGCAATACTCCGGTGTGCCGCGGCCCTGCCGACCCACAACGCCCACCGCGTGGCTGTCATCCACCATCACCATCGCGTCGTAGTGTTCCGCCAGGTCGCAGATGGCGGTAAGGTTCGCAACGATACCGTCCATGGAAAACACGCCGTCGGTGGCGATCAAACGGTAGCGGCAGTCCTGCGCCTGCTGCAGGCATTCCCGCAGCTCGTGCATGTCGTTGTTGGCATAACGAAAGCGCCTGGCCTTGCACAGACGCACGCCATCGATCACCGATGCATGGTTGAGCGCGTCCGAGATGACCGCGTCCTCCTCGCCCAACAGCGTTTCGAACAGCCCGGTGTTGGCGTCGAAACAGCTGGAATAGAGAATCGCATCTTCGAACCCCAGGAATTTCGCGACCCGCGCTTCCAACTCTTTGTGCCCTTGCTGCGTACCGCAGATAAAGCGTACCGACGCCATGCCGTAGCCGTAGCGGTCTATTGCACGTTTGGCTGCCGCGACAAGGTCCGGATGGTCGGCCAGGCCAAGATAATTATTAGCGCAGAAGTTCAGGACCTCGCGCCCGTCCTCGAGTTGGATTCGCGCCGATTGCGGCGAGGTGATCAGACGCTCCGTTTTGTACAGACCGTTGTCGTGCAATTCGGAAATCTGTTTGGCGAGGTGATCGATGAAACTGGCATTACTCACTTGGGGTACTCACTACGAGCGCCGCCTGGTGCGGGCGACATCGATTCTAGCCTTCATGCAACCACCAAACTAGATAGGCTCCCGTCTCTGGTCGACGAGGTACGGAATCGTCGAATGGTTCAACGGCAGCAGTCGCAACCGCCAGCCAGGTAGTCGGTTTATTATCCTTTACCCAGACGGCGCGATGTCCGCGTTCAGCTTCGATTCAGCCACGCCGCGCTAACGTCTGACCGTCAAGGTGTAACGGTCATGAAAACCGTGGAGCGCGAACCATGAGACACTCGACACTCGCGCTGGCAACTGTGCTGTCAATGTCCGCGGGCGCAGGCGCGGATATCGCGTGCGACAATCTTCTTCCCACCTGCCAGCGTGCGCGAATCGTCGGCGCTGCCGAAGGAGAGGTGGCTCCGCGAACCACAATTCTTCAGGGGTTTGTATACATCCCCGATGAAACGTTCACGCTGGTGCCAGGCGCTGACTGGCTGACCAGCCGAATCGCTGCCGCAAACCTGCTAGCTGACGAAGGCCGGACGGTCTTTCCGCTGCAAGGCCGATTCAGACTTTCCGCAGAACTCGGCCTGTTGCTGGGTCTCGTCCACATCGAACTGGACGCAGACGTCGAAACCAATGTATACCGGGCCAATCTGGCGACGAGCCACGGCGAAACCCCCGTTGGCATCGTATTCTAGTACGCAAGAACAGCGCTATGTCAGCCAGCAGGCAGCGAGTGGACTTTGTTGCTCGCGAACGTCCGCCCCGGGGGCGCGACGACGCCAGTTCAGGAGCGGCGTTTCGAGCCAGCGAAAATCCAACCCAGGGCCAGCACGATCAACGCCAGCGGACCGATCGCGGTCGAACTGCTGCCGCCGTCGTCCGGATCGGCAGGTGCGCTCACACCCGGCGACCCGGTCGCAACCATTCGTTCCATATCGCCTCCTCGACATCGATATACAGGCAGTTTAAGGCGCCTCAAGGCGGGTACCGTGACAGCTAACGCACGGTCACGAAAAATTATCTTATACACCGGCACTCTCGGAGCAGTTCTCCACTTGCGACTTGATAAGACCCGCCATCGAACGGGTCGCCCGCCCGGCGCCGTCCGCATCGGCCAGCAGTAAATACAGATTTGCGAAGCGGCTGCTATCCTCAGCCAGCGGTAACGGCTCGAGCAGGCCGGCCTGCAGCTCGTTGGCGATCTTCAGCAGCGGGCACCAGGCGAATCCCAGACCCGCGCAAAGCGCCTGGATGCGTGTGCCCATGGTGCTCACCGTCAGACGCTGCTCAGCGCCCAGCCACATGCCCTCGAAATTGCGCGGCTCGCCGGATTCGCGGATCACGATTTGCCGGTGCTGCCGCAGGTCGTCCTGATTCAGCGACCGCCCCAGGTTATGCAGCGGATGATCGGGGTGCGCCACGCAATGCATTTCCAGGCTGATCAGCCGTTCGCCCAGCCAGCCTTGCGGGACCTGCGGCGTAATCGCCATTTGCACCTCACCTTTGTGCAGCAGTTCCCGCACACCTGATATCACCGTTTCGATGATTTCCACACGGGTATCCGGAAACACCTCCGTAAATGCACACACCGCTGGCAGCAGCAACTGGTTCGGAAAAATCGTATCCACAGCCAGATGAATTTCCGCCTCGATCCCGGCAGCGAGCGTTTGCGCGACGCGCTCCAGTTGCGCGGATTCGCTCAGCAGTATGCGTGCCCGGCGCAGCGCCACCGTGCCGACCTCGGTGAGCACCGCCTTACGCCCTTGAATGCGCAGCACGCGGGTTCCCAACCGCTCCTCAAGGCGATGCATGCTGTGACTCACTGTCGACTGGCTTTTGCCCAGGGCCTCCGCGGCCTGCGCATACCCGCCGTGGTCCACTACGGCAGCGAGCGCCCGCCATTGCTCGAGACTCACGGACACCGGTGGTATGGTCTTCTTATCGATCATATCGATGTAATTGTACGATATAAAGCTATTTAAATAGCGACTCATCGATATTAAATTCCGCTGCAACGTAACCAATCAAATGGAGAACCGACATGAAACGCATTCTTTACGTACGCAGCAGCCTGTTCGCAGACGCGAGTGTGTCGAACCAGCTGGCCGACGAATTCCTGCTCGATCTCACCGCAAAATACCCGCACAGCGAAGTCACCAGCTTGGATCTCGCTGCGCAACCGTTGCCGCATCTGAGCGCCGCCGAGTTCCAGGCCTGGCTGGTGCCGGAATCGGAGCGTACGCCCGAACAGCAACAACTTGCAGCGCTGTCGGATCGACTGATCGGCCAGTTGCTGGCTCACGACACGCTGGTTCTTGCAATACCCATGTACAACCTGGGTATACCCTCAACGTTAAAGGCCTGGATAGACCGGGTTGCGCGAGCTGGAAAGACATTTCGTTACACCGCGCAAGGTCCCCAGGGACTACTCGACGGGGTCACCGCGCATCTGCTGCTAGCACGCGGTGGCGAGTATCGCGGCACCCCTCTGGACACCCAGACGGGACACCTGCAAAGTGTGCTGGGCCTGATGGGCATCACCGCGATAGAGAGCGTGTACGCGGAAGGGCTGAACATGGGTAACGCGCGCCGCGCACAAGGCCTTGCCGAGGCCCGCAGCGCGATGAAAACCCTGCTCTCCGAAGCTGCTTAGGAGTCGAATCATGACTGCAAGAACGATCACCCGCGTCGTCAGCGCACAGCCCGCGACGGACGGCGCAGGGGTGAAGATAAACCGCAACGCCGGCTTTGCCGGCGAGCTGCGTATGGATCCTTTCCTGATGCTGGACGAAATCCGCTCCGAGAGTAAGGACGATTTCATCGCCGGGTTCCCCGCGCACCCGCATCGCGGCTTCGAGACGGTGACGTATATGCGCGAAGGAAGTTTTTCGCATCGCGACAGTATGGGGAACACCGGCGCCATTGGCGGCGGCGGCGCGCAGTGGATGACCGCGGGCAGCGGGGTGATTCACTCGGAGATGCCGGCCGCCGATGCCGATCGCATGCACGGTTTTCAGTTCTGGTTGAACCTGCCGGCCGGCGAAAAGATGACCGCACCCGCGTATCGCGATATTCAGGCGGAGGAAATCGGTGAGTTGCACCACCAGGACGCGCGCGTTCATCTGATCGCGGGCACGTTGACCCTGGGCGACGAAACCTGTGCCGGCGTGGTGACCGGAAAAACGACACAGGCATTGATAGCCGACGTGAACCTGGTCACAGGCAGCGCAACCATAGGCTATGCGCAATCGCTGGCCAGTCAGTTTTACGTCTACAGCGGAGCGGTCAGCGTGGCGAAAACGCAAGTGCAGGCCGGCCAGCTGGCTTACCTCGGCACGGGAGATAGTGTCGAATTGCACTGCGGCGACGAGGCTGGGCTGCTGCTGTTCGGCGGTGTGCCGCTCGACGAACCGGTCGTGCACTACGGGCCGTTCGTGATGAACACCCCGGAGCAGATCCAGCGCGCGCTGCAGGACTATCGAGACGGCGTGTTAGCGTCCTGAAAACCGCGCCGGCAGCAGCTGTCTGCCGGCGCAGTTGATCCCGGCCGTTCTATTTCAGCATGGTCCTCGACCATTTACCGTCGGGGCCGACGGTGTTGAGACTGAAAAGACCGGTGACATCACCGTTGGCGTCGAAGTCGTTGACGCCCGCAGCGCCCTGATAGTTGACGTCCCTGCCTGCATTGATGAGTTGTTTTGCTCGCTTCCATTGATTAGGACGAATCACTTCGCCCGGCGGGGACGCTACCTCACGCAGCGCGGCGGAAATTTTATTGCGATCAGCCGAGCCGGCCTTCTCGATCGCCATCGCCATCAGAAAGGTAACGTCGTAGCCGTGCGCCGCATAGGGTGCCTCGGGATTGCCGCCGGCTGATTTGTACGTGTCGGCAAACCGCTGGTAGGACATGTCACCGGTATCCGAGGCGGCCTGCGTGATCCAGAGCCTGTCGCGCAGGTTGTCCGCGCCAATCTGCTGGATAACGGATACGTCGAACATGCCGTCAGCGGCATAGAACTTGTCGAACAAACCGTTTTCCAGGCTGTTCTTGATGATGGTTATGCCGCTGGAACCGTAATAGGCAAACAGCGCCAGCGCTTCCGGCCCGCCCTGCGAGAGGGTCGCCATTTCCGAACGGTAAGACGCCTTGTTGGGTTCATGCGCCTGGTTGGCGGTAATCGTGCCACCCATTTTACTGAACTCGCGCTCGAACACGTTGGCGATGCCCGCGTTGTAGTCGTCGTTAGAGTACGTCATTGCGACTCTGCGCAACCCCGCTTTGTACACGAGTGCGGCGATCGCAGCGCCCTGATACGCATCCGAAGCGGAGGCGCGAAATACGGTGTCGTTATCCTTCAGATCCGAAATCGAGGGCGCGGTGGCGGAATCGGAAAGCACGGTAACGCCCGCGGGTATCGTGACTGAGGACACCATACCGTTGGTGGCCCCGGAACAACTGGGGCCGACAATTGCCACCACCTGCTCCACGTTGACCAGCTTGTTGCCGGCGTCGACCGCCGCTTTCGGATCACACGCGGAATCGGCAATTACCAGCTTGAGCATATCGCCCCGCAGCAGACCGCCGTCGGCATTAATGTGGTCCGCCGCCAGTTGGCGGCCTTTCATGATTGCAGCAACCAGTTCCGCGATCGGCCCGGTGACGCCGCCAGCCGATCCGACTTTTACATCTCCGGCCTGCGCCACGCCGGCCAAGAAAGCCAGCGCCGGCACGGCGATGACAAGTTTCTTAAACAGTTTCATTGCTTCTCCTCCAGTCTAGTTGATGCGTGACGAAAGCCATTGCCCGCCATGCGCACTCTCACCTCGGTTCACGTACCGCTTGTTACGGCTCGCCAACGACACCCCGATCCGCCGACTTGCCCTGAGCAGCCGGCCTCTTTTCGGGGAGTATACCTTGCGGGAACTTCTGCAAAAAAATCTGCAGCGCCAGCCCGATCAGAAATATCCGTACGTAGGCGGCCCGGATGGCCAGTTCATCGGGCAGCCTGCCGGTCAGTATCTCCGTCATGGACCACACGATCCACATGAGAAACGCGCCCAGGATCGCACCCTTGTTGTTGGCGCTGCCGCCGACGATCAGCATGACCCAGACCAGGAACGTCGCCAATAACGGCTCGGTGACATTCGGATCGACGAACTTCAAATAGTGCGCCATCAACGCGCCGGCCAGCGCCATTATCATGCAGCCGATGACAAAACCTTCCATGCGGAACGCTTCCACATTCTTACCGGCAGCCTTGGCGGCCGTTTCGTTTTCCCGGATCGCCGTCATCACCCGGCCCCAGGGCGACTTGCGCGCGACTTCGACCAGCACGTAAACGATCGCGACAATGGCGAGGACCAGCAGCAGAAACGAGATATGGTTCCACGGCTCTGGAAGGGTCTCGAAAGGTTTGGGCACTTCCGAGACACCGCGCGGTCCGTTGGTGGCCCAGGTTTCGTTCTTCAGTATCAGGCGGAAAATTTCCGCGATACCGATAGTCGCTATGGCAAGATAGTCACTGCGCAGGCGCAGGCAGACCTTGCCCACGGCATAGGCAATGACGCCGGATAACGCCATCGCTGCGAGGAAGCCAACGGCATAAGGCATCTCGTACCCGCCGAGATGCCGTTGCGAAGCAGCGGTGGTCAGGATTGCAGTCGCGTACGCGCCAATCCCGAAGAATCCCGCGATGCCGACATTGAACAGGCCCGCAAACCCCCACTGCACATTCAGACCCAGAGTCAGTACGGCATAGATCCCACCCATGGTAAACAGCGAGATCGCATACAGTCCGTAACCGTAGAGCTGTTCCATAGTGTCCTGTCCCGTGAATAACCTATCATTCTGAGCGCGTGTCGCGTTCCAGGGCAAGACGTCGACGGTGCAGGAATGGTCGTTCCCTCGCGAACCGTCGCAACGCTGCCATGGGACGCGACGCACGCTCCCGTCGTTTAGCAGGTATTGTTTGGACGAGCCGCCAGCCGATAGGCGACTCGCAGAACGGTAGGTTATTCACGGCACAGGACACTAGAATACCTTGCCCCTGAACAGGCCGGACGGCCTCCAGATCAACATGCCGACCATTATCGCGAAGGCCACGCCGGCTTTATAGCCCGGATTCAGCAACGGCTCATTCCCGACCCAGGGATAGGACGACAGCTCCTCCGCCAGACCAATGATCAAACCGCCGGCGAGCGCCCCATAGGGCCGCCCAACACCGCCCAGGATCGCCGCCGCGAACATTGGCAGCAGCAGTTTGAATCCCATGCGCGTTTCCACCTGCGTGTCGATCGCCAGAAACACACCCGCCGCACAAGCGAGCGCGGCGCCAATGATCCAGGTGGCCATTACGACTTTTTCGGTATCTATGCCCGTAAGTCGCGCAAGCTCCGCCGAATCCGACATGGCGCGCATCGCCTTACCGATCTTGGTGTAGGTCAACAGATAGTGGACCGCGTACATCAACAGCAGCGCCCCAGCAACGATCATTACATGCTTGGGCGCAATGCGCAGAATATCGCCGATAACGTACGGCATCTGAATGCCCGGCAGGACAGTTTTCAACTGCACACCCCAGGTGAACTGGATGACCGAGCGCACCATCAGCATGAGCCCGAAAGATGCGATGACCAGCATCACTACGGACGCTTCACGCAGCGGTTTGTAGAACACACGATCGATGCCCAGCACCACGATCACCGTCGCCAGCATCGCCGCGGGCATAACCACCAGCGGATGCAAGCCACTGAACTGCACCATCGACCAGGCGAAATAAACGCCCAGCGTCATGGACTCCCCGTGCGCGAAATTGGCAAACCGTAAAATACCGAAGGTCAGCGTTATCCCGATCGCGCCCAGCGCGTAGATGCTGCCCAGCACCACTCCGGGAATAAAGTAGAAATTGATGAACTCACTCATCGGCAGCGGCGCTCGCGTCCAGTTGTTCGCCGCCGCCAAGAAACATCTCGGCGACTTCGCGGTTGTGCAGCAGTTCCTGCCCGGTGCCAACGAATTTATTCCTGCCGTCCACCAGCACGTAACCGCGATTGGCGATGCCCAGTGCCTGCTTGGCATTCTGTTCCACCATCAGTATCGGCGTGCCTGCAGCGTTGATCCTCTTCACTATGGAAAAGATTTCGCCGCGAAACTTCGGCGACAGCCCCGCGGTCGGCTCATCGAGCAACAGAATCTTGGGATCCAGCATCAGTGCCTTACCCATGGCGACCATCTGCCGCTGTCCTCCGGACAGCGTGCCGGCGGTCTGTTTGCGCTTGTCGGCCAGCGGTGGAAACAGGGCGTAGATCTCGTCCAGGCGCTGGGTGAAATCGTCCTCGCGCACGAACGCGCCCATCTCGAGATTTTCGTGCACGGTGAGGCTGGGAAAGATGTTCGACGTTTGCGGCACGTAGCACACGCCCTTGCGCACGACCTGCTGCGGTGTCACGTTGGTGATGTCCTCGCCATCCAGCAGGATGCGTCCTTCGGTCAGCTGCAGCAGCCCGAAGACAGCTTTCATGGCGGTCGATTTTCCCGCCCCGTTGGGACCGATGATGACCACCACCTCGCCCGCATCCACCCGCAGCGACACGTCGTGCAGAATCTGGGTATCGCCGTAACCGCCCACCACCGATTGCAGCTCCAGCAGCGACATCAGTCGTCCTCACCGCCGCCGAGGTACGCATCGAGCACCTGCGGATTCTTGCGTACTGC